>NZ_KB822963.1:0-194154 GCF_000364985.1 Thioalkalivibrio sp. HL-Eb18 | reverse complement strand
CCAGTGCAGCAGCTCCCGGTACTGGTCTTGGCGGTTCGGGAACACCTTGGGCTTCACCTTGCCCGCCTCCAGATCCCGGACCCACATGCAGTCGAGCTTGTTCTTGCTAACATCAACGCCAATATGAGCCATCTCGTCCTCTCGCCTTGTCCGTACAGCCTCACCCGTCCGTCACGGAGGGGGGTCTTGGATACCGTTCAAACTTCGAGATGAGAAAGGACTCGGGGCCAATCTACAGAACAGGTTCGTGACCTCAGGAGCCTGACGGGTTACCCGAGCCCAATACGGTTCATGGTAGCGATCCGTGAACCGCAAGACACAAGGAGCCTGCTTGCAGGCGAATGCCCCTGCCCGCGTCCGATTCTGGCGGGAGCTTCGCCTGCAAGCAGGCTCCTACGGGGCGCAATAAACCAATAAAAAGGCCCGGGCGAGTGCTCTCGGGCCGGGCCTTTTGTGTTCCCGGGCGGGTGCCCGGGGCGGCGGCGTGCTTAGTAACGGTAGCCGAAAGCCTTTTCGAACTGGTCGGCGAACGCTTCCGGCGTAAAGTGGTGGTTCTGGGTGCCGGAGTGGGCGATCTTGATCGAGCCGATCAGCGAGGCGATGCGGCCAGTGGTCTCCCAGTCATAGCCCTTTTCCAGGCCGAACAGGATGCCGGCGCGATAGGAATCGCCACAGCCGGTCGGGTCCTTGATCGCGGCCGGTTCGACCGACGGGATGGTGATCTTTTTGCCGCCGGTGTAGATGTCGGAGCCCTCGCCACCACGGGTGACGATCATCGCGTCGACCATCTCGGCCATCTGCTCCAGGCTCAGGCCGGTGCGGTCGGCGGTCAGCTGCGCCTCGTAGTCATTGAACGCGGCATAGGTCGCCTGCTCCATGAAGCGCTTCAGGTCGTCGCCATCGAACATCGGCAGGCCCTGGCCCGGGTCGAACATGAACGGGATGCCGGCCTCGGCGAATTGCTGGGCGTGCTCGATCATGCCGTCACGGCCGTCCGGGGAGACGATGCCGACCTTGATGCCGTCGGCCTCGGTGACCTTCTGCTGGTGCGAGAAGCCCATCGCGCCCGGGTGGAAGGCGGTGATCTGGTTGTCGTCCTGGTCCGTGGTGATGAACGCCTGACCGGTGTAGGTGTCGTTCAGTTCCTTGATGTGCTTGCGCGAGATGCCGTGCTTGTCCATCCAGTCGGCATAGGGGGCGAAGTCGCCGCCGACGGTGGCCATGATGGTGGGGTCGCCGCCCAGCAGTTTCATGTTGTAGGCGATGTTACCGGCGCAACCACCGAACTCGCGACGCATGTCCGGGACCAGGAAAGACACGTTCAGCATGTGCACCTTGTCCGGCAGGATGTGGTTCTTGAAGCGGTCGGGAAACACCATGATGGTGTCGTACGCGATGGACCCACAGATGAGTGCGGACATGTTGACTCCTTGCGTTGTTGAAACGGGTTGGCATGGCACCGATCGCGGTGCCAAAACGGCTCTGCGGCGCGCGATTTCGGGATGCTCGGCGCGTCTGCGGCAGGCCGGACGGTGGGCATAGGGTAAATATTTGGGCGCAAAACAACAAATCGGGGGGGTGTCGGGTACTGGGGCCGCGCTGGCTTTGCGCTCGATTTCAGCGATTGCTACGTCGCCTTCGTCTCCTCGCAATGACGAGGTCGAACACGCCGTAAAAAGTCGTCATTGCGAGGCCCCGCAGGGGCCGTGGCAATCGGGTGAAGCTGGCTGTGCGGCGGGCTCGGGTGGTTCTGGGCGGCGATCGCCACGTTGTGCCAGGGGCTTTGTGGCAGCATGGGGCTATTCCCGCGACCGAGAGTGTGATTGATGAATCCGCGCGTACTGATTCCGATCCTGATTATTCTGCTGTTGCTGCTGAGCCTGTGGTCCATGAGCCTGGACGGCGAAGGCGGCATCCTTCCAAGCGCGCCCGAGCCGGGGGCCTCGGCGCCGCCGACCACGCACGTGGTGGCCGCACCCGCATGAGCGCGTCCCCGGCCCCCGCGGCCACGCGGGAGGTGATCTTTCGCGCGGCGGGGGTGACCAAGGTCTACCGCATGGGCGAGGTGACCATCCATGCCCTGCGCGGGGTGGATCTGGAGCTCTACACCGGCGAGCTGGTGGTGATGCTGGGGGCCTCGGGCTCCGGCAAGTCGACGCTGCTGAATATCATGGGCGGGCTGGATACCGCGTCCGAGGGCGAGGTGCGCTACCGCGACCAGGACCTGGCGCAGGCCTCCGAGCGCACGCTGACGGCCTTTCGTCGCGACCATGTCGGCTTCGTGTTCCAGTTCTACAACCTGATCGCCAGCCTGACCGCGCGCGAGAACGTGGCGATTGTCACCGAGATCTCGCGCGACCCGATGCCACCGGAGGAGGCGCTCGCGCTGGTCGGGCTGGAGGACCGCATGGACCATTTCCCCTCGCAGCTCTCCGGCGGCGAGCAGCAGCGGGTGGCCATCGCCCGCGCGATCGCCAAGCAGCCGGCGGTGTTGCTGTGTGACGAGCCGACCGGCGCGCTGGATTCGAAGACCGGTATTCGCGTGCTGGAAGTGCTGCAGCACATCAATGAGCGCCTGGATACGACGGTGGCGATCATCACCCACAATGCGGTGATCGGCGAGATGGCCGATCGCGTGATCCACCTGAGCGACGGCCGCGTGAGCGAGATCCATGAGAATGCCACTCGCCAGTCTCCCTCCTCGCTGCACTGGTAGCAGCACCGACCGCGTCTCATGCGCGCCCTGAACCGCAAGATCCTGCGTGACCTTGGCCACCTGAAGGGGCAGGCGGCCGCGATCGCGCTGGTGATCGCCAGCGGCGTGATGACGCTGGTGATCGCGGTCACCAGCCTCGACGCCCTGACCATCACCAAGGAACGTTTCTACTCCGAATATCAGTTTGCCGACGTCTTCGCGGAGATCACGCGCGCGCCGGAGAGTGCGGTGGAGCGCTTTCGCGATGCGCCAGGCATCAACCAGATCGAGACCCGCGTACAGGCCCCGGTGCGTCTGGAGGTCGCCGGCTTCGACGACCCGATCCGGGGCACCATGCTCTCCCTGCCGGACGGGGGTGAGCCGCTGCTGAACCGGCTCTACCTGCGCGAGGGCCGGCTGCCCGAGCCCGGGCGCGAGCGCGAGGTGGTCGTCAGCGAGGCCTTCGCCGAGGCGCACGGACTGGGCAGCGGGGATACCCTGCGCGCGATCATCGACGGCCGCCTGACCGACCTGCAGATCAGCGGCATCGCGCTGTCGCCGGAGTTCGTCTACCAGATCAGCCCCACCGACCTGCTGCCGGACTACGAGCGCTACGGCATCCTGTGGATGAACCGCCGCGCGCTGGCCGCCGCCTACGGCATGGAAGGGGCGTTCAACTCCGTCGCCGTGAGTCTGGAAGCGGGCGCCGACCCGGAGCCCGTAATCGAGGCAATGGACCGCGCGCTGGCCCGCTACGGTGGCCTGGGCGCCTACGGGCGCGAGGACCAGTTCTCGCACCGTTTCCTGTCCGAGGAGCTGACCCAGTTGCGCGCCCAGGCGGCGATCCTCCCCACCATCTTCCTGGCGGTGGCGGCCTTCCTGCTGAACGTTGTGGTCGGGCGCATCATCCGCTCGCAGCGCGAGCCGATCGCGGTGCTCAAGGCCTTTGGCTACGGCAACGGCGCGATTGCCGCGCACTACGGCCTGCTGACCGGGGGCATCGTGCTGGCGGGTTGCGTGCTGGGGCTCGCGTTCGGGGCCTGGGCCGCGCAGGGCCTGGCCGGCATCTATGCCGAGTACTTCCGCTTCCCGGAGATGAGTTTTCGCCTGCAGCCCTGGGTGATGGTGCTGGCGGTGGCCGTGGCGATGGGCGCGGCGATGCTCGGCACCTTCCGCGCGGTCTGGCAGGCGGTGCGCATGGCCCCGGCCGAGGCCATGCGTCCACCGGCGCCGGAGCGTTTTCATCGCGGCTGGCTGGAGCGCTCGGCGGCCTGGCGGGCAATCGACCAGCCCACCCGGATCATCCTGCGCAACCTGGCGCGCCACCGGCTCAAGTCCCTGCTGTCGGTGATCGGCATCGGCCTGTCCGGCGGACTGCTGCTGATGGGCGCCTACCAGCTGAACGCGGTAGATCAGATGCTGGACACCCAGTACGGGCAGGTCCTGCAGATGGACATCGATCTGCAGTTCACCGATCCCGTGCCGGCGCGCGCAGCCGGCGAGCTGCGCCACGAGCCGGGCGTGCTGGCGGTGGAGACCTTCCGCGCGGTGCCGGTGCGGCTGGTTGGGGTGAACCGCGAGGAGCGCGTGCGCCTGCTGGGCCTGGACGCCGAGCCGCGCCTGCGGCAACTGCCGATGGGCGGCGGGCGCGGCGGACTGCCGGAGGAGGGCATCCTGCTGACCGACTACCTGGCCGAACAGCTCGGGCTGCGCGTGGGCGACCCGGTGGAGGTGGAGATCCTGGAGGGCCGCCGCCGCACCGTCACGGTGCCGCTGGCCGGCGTGGTGGAGGAGCCGATCGGCGTCGGCGCCTACATGTACCGCCCGGCGCTGAATCGCCTGATCGGCGAGGGGCCGGCCGTCTCCGGGGCCTGGCTGCTGACCGACCGGGCGCAGGAGGAGGCGTTGTTTCGCAGCCTGTCCGATCGCCCGCGGGTCGCCAGCGTCGGTCTGATCGCGGAGGCCGAGCGCAACATCCGCGAGTACATCGGCGAGACCATCATCGTGTTCGCGCTGGTATTCGTCGCGCTGGCGGTATCCATTGCCTTCGCCGTGACTTACAACAACGCGCGCATCACCTATGCCGAGCGCGCCCGTGACCTGGCCACGCTGGAGGTGCTCGGCTACTCGCGCGGCCAGGTGAGCTGGATCCTGCTGGGCGAGATCGCGGTGCTCACCCTCGCCGCGATCCCGGTCGCCTGGCTGACCGGCACCGGGTTCGCGTGGCTGCTGAACCAGGCCTTCGCGATGGACCTGATGCGCGTGCCATTTGTGATTACGTCACAGGCCTACGGCTTCGCCGCGCTGGGCATCCTGGTCGCGGCCGGCCTGACCGCTTTCCTCGCCTGGCGGCGCCTGCAGCAGCTCGACCGCGTGCAGGCCCTGAAGGCGGCGGAGTAGTCCTCAGCAGCCTTTGGGGGCTTCGGCTGGCCGCCTGCCTTGTTGTGGCTGGGCCTGGTTCTGCATCCGGTGTTTACGTGCCTCCGGGCCACATACTGCCAGGCGCTGACTCGCCAGCGCGCCGCGAGGTACTTCTTTGCTCGTGCAAAGAAGTACCCAAGAAACACGCCCGACTGCCGCGACCCCGGCCCGCTGTGCGGGCCGGGGTTTCCCTCGCTCCGAGGCTTTTCGCGGGCGGCGCTGAACTCGCTACGCTGCGCTTCGCTCAGACATCCAGCGCCTCTTCTCCCGCGAAAACCCTCTCCGCTCGGCGCGACGACAACGGGGGGTCAAGGTCAAGACAACGGCGGTTCTGACCTTTGTGCCAATGGATGGGGGCTGGGTCTGCCGACACCTGGGCACGCTCGGCCTGCGGCCGTTGCGTGCCGCGCCCGCGCAGCGGGCGCCGGGGGCTTTCAGGCGGCAGGGCGCGTTGTGGTGTTGTGGGGGCGGGAACACCCTCTGTTTTGACCTTCGCCTCCCGATGGAGCCCCTCGCGGAATCCGGGTGCCCTTCTTTGGGCACTTTCTTGGGCAAGCAAGAAAGTGCCTCGGGGCGCGCTGGCGAGTCAGCGCACGGCAGGTTGCGGACCGAAGGCACGTAAACACCGGATGCAGAACCAGGGCCAGCCACAACTAGGAAGGTGGCCGGACTGGGCCCCGTAAACAGGGACGACGAGCCAGTGCCGACTTGCCGCAGGCACACGAGTGAATGGGGAGCGCCGGATGGCGGGATTTGCGAGACTGGGCCTATGGCGATGAAAAAGCGAATCACGGTTGGGTTGATCGTGCTGGCGGGGGTGGCCGCGCTGGTGTGGGCGCTGCGCCCGCAGCCGGTGCCGGTATCGCTGACCACGGTCGAGGCCGGCCCGTTCGAGGAGACCGTGCGCGAGGAAGGCCGCACGCGGCTGCGCGACACCTTTACCGTTTCGGCACCGATCGCGGGCTTCCTGCATCGCGTGCAGCTGGAGGAGGGCGACGCGGTCGAGCTTGGCGACACGCTGTTCCGCATGGAACCGTTGCCGACCCCGGCGCTGGATGTGCGTTCGCGCGAGCAGGCGCGCGAGAATCTCGCCGCCGCGCGGTCGCGCCTGCAGAGCGCCGAGGCGAATCTCGAGAACCTGCGGGCGGAGGCCCGCTTCGCCGAGTCCGAGTATCGCCGGCACCAGGAACTGTTCGAGCGCGGGGCGGTGTCGGCCACCGAGGTGGAGCGTATGGAGACCGCGCGCGACCGCGCACGTTCGGCGGTGCGGGCCGGCGAGTCCGCGGTGGAGGTCGCGCGCAGCGAAATCGAGGGTGCGCGAATCGTGCTGGAAATTGCCAGCGGCCAGATGCCCGAGTCCGAGACCGAGACCCTGTCCGTACGCTCGCCGGTCTCGGGCGTGGTGCTGGAGCGTTATCGCTGCTGCGAGGGCACGATCGGGGCCGGCGAGGCGGTGCTGGTCGTGGGCGATCTCGATGACCTGGAGGTGCAGGTGGACCTGCTGTCGATGGACGCGGTGCGCGTGGTGCCGGGCATGCGCGTGCGCCTGACCGACTGGGGCCGCGATGCCGAGCTGGAAGGCACCGTACGCCGGGTGCAGCCGTTCGGCTTCACCAGGATCTCCGCGCTGGGCGTGGACGAGCAGCGCGTACCGGTGATCCTCGACCTCGACGCGGTGGAGGCGCGCATGGCCGGGCTGGCGGTGGGCTACCGCGTGGAGGCCGAGTTCCTGCTGTGGGAAGGAGATGAGGTACTGCAGGTTCCGACCAGCGCGCTGTTCCGCGACCGCGGTGAGTGGTCGGTGTTCGTGGTCGAGAACGGCCGTGCCGAGCCACGCCGGGTCGAAGTGGGGCGGCGCTCGGGCTTCGCCACGCAGATCCTCGAGGGCCTGGAGGCGGGCGAGCGTGTGGTCACCCGCCCGGGGGATCGTGTGCAGGCGGGTACGCGTGTGGTCGAGAACTGACCGCAGTAGATGAGTAAAGATCCGAGCGATGCGCCGCAGGCCCGGGCGCTGGAGGACCTCCTGAATCCCCTGGATGCTGCGCTGGAATCGCGCGGTGCCGCCGTACTGGTGGCCGAGCCCGGTGCCGGCAAGACCACCCGCGTCCCGCTGCATCTGGCCGCCTGCAACCGCGAGGACCGCGTGATCGTGCTGCAGCCGCGCCGGCTGGCCGCGCGCATGGCGGCGACCTATATGGCGGGGCAGCTGGGCGAATCGGCCGGGCAGACGGTCGGCTACCGCGTGCGCGACGAGCAGAAGGTCTCCGAGCGCACCCGGGTGGAGCTGGTGACCGATGGCCTGTTCCTGCGGCGCATCCAGGGCGACCCGCTGCTGGAAGGGGTAGGTACGGTGGTCTTCGACGAATTCCACCTGCGCCGGCCGGAGGCCGAGCTGGCGCTGGCCTTTGCCCTGCAGGTGCGTCGGCTGCTGCGCCCGGAGCTGCGCATCGTGGTGATGTCGGCGACCCTCGACGACGAGGCCGTGGCCCGGCTGCTGGCCGGCCCGGAGGCAGATGCCGTTGTGGTGCTGCGCGCCCGTGGGCGGCAGTTCCCGGTCGAGGTCCGTTATGCCCCAACGGCGAAGGATGCGCCGCTGGCCGACGGTGTGGCACAGGCGGTTCGGGACGCGCTGGCGGTGGAGCCGGGCTCGATCCTGGTCTTCCTGCCCGGCGAGCGCGAGATCCGCGAAGTGGCCGCGCGCCTGGGCGAGGGGGTGGACACGCCTGCCGGCCCCGCGCGTATCGCACCGCTGTTCGGCCGGCTATCGGCCCAGGAGCAGGCCCGGGCCGTGCGCCCGGCGCCGGCGGGCGAGCGCAAGGTGGTGCTGGCGACCGATATCGCCGAGACCAGCCTGACCATCGAGGGCGTGCGCGTGGTGATCGACACGGGGCTTTCCCGCGAGCCGCGCTTCGATGCCGCGACCGGGCTCTCGCGACTGGTGACGCGGCCGGCCTCGAAGGCTGCCGCCGAGCAGCGGGCCGGGCGCGCCGGGCGCACTGAGTCAGGGGTGGCGATCCGCCTGTGGTCGCGGGCCGACGAGGTCGCGCGCCCGGACTATGCCACCCCGGGGATGCAGCAGGTGGACCTGCTGCCGCTGGCCCTGGAACTGGCCGGTTGGGGCGAGGCGGTGGCCGAGCTGGACTGGCTGGAGCCGCCGCCCGCGCAGGGCCTGGCCTCCGCACAGGCGGTCCTTGCGGAGCTGGGCGCGGTGGATGCCGACGGGCGGGTGACCGGGCACGGGCAGGCCCTGCTGCGCCTGCCGGCCCACCCGCGTCTGGCGCATATGCTGTTGCGGGGCCGGGAGCGGGGGCTGGCGCGCCTGGCCTGCGAACTGGCGGTAGCCGTGGAAGAACCGGGCGTGGCCGGGCCGGAGCCGCCGCTGGAGCTGGGCGCGCGCCTGGAGCGCGCGCGCCGCTCGGGTGGCCGGGCCTGGCCATCCGGTCTGCGGCGTCTGGAGCAGGCGCTGGCACGCGTCGGGGAGCGCCCCGCGGGTACGGAGGCGGCACTGGACGAAAGCACGGCGCTGGGCGTGCTGGCGGCGCTGGCCTGGCCGGAGCGCATCGCGCGGCGTCGCGGCGAGGCGGCCGGGCGCTTTGTGATGGGGAATGGTCGCGGCGCGTGGCTGCCGGAACGCGAGCGTCTGGCGCATACCGACTACCTGGTCGCGGTGGACTGCACGGATGCCGACCGCGAGGCGCGCATCCGCTGTACGGTGGCGCTGGATCTGACGGCACTGGAGCAGGAGGCCCCGGAGCTCTTCCACCGCGAGCCGCGCTGCGACTGGGTGGAGGATGGTGCGCGCCTGGAGAACGCGCGTATTCGACGGATCGGCACGCTGGTGGTCGAGCGGCAGATGGTCGCGCTGGACGACCCCGCCGCCACCATCCCGCGCTGGTGCGAACGGCTGCGCCGCGAGGGCCTTGCGCTGTTGCCCTGGGATGACGCCGCGACCCAGCTGCGTGCGCGCATCCAGCTGCTGCACGAGGCGATGCCCGAGGCTGGCTTTCCGGATCTGCGCGACGAGGCGCTGTTGATGGCCCTCGAGGACTGGCTGGGACCGTATCTGGCCGGGATCACACGGCGTCGGGATCTGGAGCGGCTGGACCTGGCGGCGATCCTGCGCGCGCGGCTGGACTGGGACCACCAGCAGCAACTGGAGCGGGAGGCGCCGGCGCGGATCGACGTCCCCTCCGGTTCCGCCCATCGCATTGATTACACACAGGACCCCCCGGTGCTGGCGGTGAAGCTGCAGGAGCTGTTCGGCCTGGGCGAGACACCCCGGGTGGCGGGCGGCCGCGTGGCGCTGGTGCTGCACCTGCTGTCGCCGGCACGGCGACCGGTGCAGGTCACCCAGGATCTGAAGAGCTTCTGGGAGAACGGCTATCCCGAGGTGCGCCGCGAGCTCAAGGGGCGCTATCCAAAACACCCCTGGCCGGAGGATCCATGGAATGCGCCGGCCACGCGGCATACGAAGCGGCGCGGGTAGGCAGGGTCGGGGCTGGCAGGGGCTTCGCCTGCAAGCAGGCTCCCACAGGGACCCGGGCAATACGGGACGCCGTTTATTAGCTTCTGTGTCGTCATCCCGGAAACCGCAGAGCGGTTATCCGGGATCTCGGGCGTTAGGGTAGTGCATGGCCATGGAGATCCCGGCTCGTCGCTGTGCTGTGGCAGGGATGGCGAAGTGGGGTGCTGCGGTGGGATGACGATGCGGCGGGTGGCGTTCTCGGGTAGTGTCGCGTTCAGCGACTCCCCTAGGGAAACACTGATCGATGTGCACACTCGCGTTGGTACCCCAGGTTTTCCGAGACAAGGCGCGGCGTGCAGCGGGTAGTGGTTCTAGCCGCAAGCGGTGCAACGCAGGATCGCGGAACCTGGGGTACCAACGCCGAAGGGGCTCGGCCTCTTTTGCGTGGGAACGGCGTTGCCGCTCCCTTGTGCAGAATGACTGCACGGCAGTCGCCGCGCATTAAACGCACGCAAAAGCGACTCGAGCGCGAGCGTGTACATTGATCAGTGTTTCCCTCAGTCCCGTACGAGGAAACGAACCGCGATGCTGAAGTTCCTGACCGTTGTCCTGATCCTGCTGTTTGTCTGGTGGCGGGTATCGCGCTGGCTGGAGGTGCGGCGCCGGCGAGCACGCGGCGAGGATGTCTCCTACGAGGTGCGGGTGAAGGGCTTTCGCCCGATCACGATCCTTAGCGTCATTTTCCTGATTCTCTACGGGGGCTACGTGATCTGGTTTGCCCTGACGGAGTGGGCGGACTTGTTCTAGGGATTGAATAGCGTCCCTCTGGCGCGGGCCAGGGTCGAGCGCCATATTTTTGTGACGCAGTGCCTGAAACGGTGGTGCGCACCGTGGCAGATCATGGCCGGGTGGTTACGGTCGAACGATCCCCTCATGCGAGCCCTGCGTGGAAAACCAGCCGCAATCGAATATCGAATTCAGCGCCTTCGAGCGGACATTGTTCCGCTATGTCGCCGTGCTCGCCGCCTTCATGGTGTTGACCGGGCTGGTGGCCCTGCTGGTCTGGTTGCTGGGGCAGGTGGTGTCGTTTTTCTACGCGCTGCTCTTGCCGTTGTCAGTGGCCGGGGTGCTGAGCCTGATCCTCTACCCGGTGGTGCGCTGGCTGCAGCGGATTGCGGGATTCTCACGGATGGGGGCGGTGAGCTCGCTGTTCGGTGTGGTGTTGATCGCCTTGGTGGTCGTCTCGGTACTGGTGGTGCCTACGGCGAGCCATCAGGTTCAGGAGTTCATCAAGGGTGCCCCGGAGCTGGCGGAGAATGCCTACGAGTCATTCTCGCGCAATTTCCCTAACGCCACCGAGCGCGTGGCCTCGATGCTGGAAGAACTGGACCTCCAGAGCATCATGCCGAACCTGGAAGGCGTGGGTTCGCAACTGATGCACTACGTGACGGTGGTCGTCGGGCTGGCCTTTGTGCCCTTGTATCTGTTCTTTGCGTTGCTGTCCGGGGAACGCCTGAAGGAGGGTGGGCGCGAGGTTCTGTCGGTCTTTCGGCCCCAGACCCAGCGTGAGTTGATGTTCCTGGGTCGCCTGTTTGTCGGCTACGTGACGGCGTTTTTCCAGGGGCAGGTGGTGATCGCCCTGATCATGGGGGTTCTGCTGGCCGTCGGGTTTTCGTTGATCGGCCTGCAGGCGGCGATCCTGTTCGGGTTGATGCTGGGGTTTCTCAATATCGTGCCCTATCTGGGGACGATCGTCGGCTTGACGCTGGCTCTGCCGGTGGCCTATCTCCAGCCTGAGGGCGGCGGACTGACGCTGGTCGCGCTGGTGCTTGTGGTGTTTGCCGTGGTGCAGCTGATCGAGAGCTGGCTGCTGACGCCGAAGATCATGGCGGATCGCTCCGGGCTGCATCCGGCGATTGTCGTGATCTCGATCTTCTTCTGGGGGACGGCGCTGGGCGGCATTATCGGCATGATCCTGGCGGTGCCGTTGTCGGCGTTTGTGGCCAGCCTCTGGAAGCACTTCAGGGTCAAGTGGAGTACGGCCTTGGTGGATACCTCGGAGGTGATTGAGGAAGACCCGGAAATCCTGACGGGGTTGAGTGATTTCGAAGACCCTGCAACCAATTCCGCGGGGGAGGGGTCGGAAGATGATCCAGGCCCGCGATAAGGAGTGCGTGTAATGGCAACGACGAAAAGCAGCAGTGCGAAGAAGCAGGACGAAGCGGAACACGAGGCCTCCACGACCGAGCGCGTGGCGGCCCAGGCCCACGAGGCCGTGGACCGCGTGGCGGAACATGCCGGCACGGCCGAGGAACGCATCCGCGAGGGCCTCTCGCATGCGGATGAAGAGGTTCGCGAACGGGCGGAGAAGGCGCGTCAGAGTTCCGAGGACGTCCTGCGCGTGGTCGGCAACTATGTGCGCGACAACCCGCTGACGGCGATCGGCCTGGCCTTTGTGGCGGGGACCCTGTTCTCGGCCTTGACTCGCCGCAAGTAAGTCATGGCGGCGCAGGATGACGGACCGGCGCGCGAGCGATCGGATTCCGATACCGCCGACCCCGGGGACGTGATGCAGGACCTCGGCCGCATCCTGGGAGATTCGCGCGAGTTGTTGGGGACCGAGACCCGGCAACTGGTGCGCAATGCGGTGGGGGTTATCGTGTTCGCGGTGGTGCTGGGGCTGCTGCTGGTCACGGTGTGGCTGGCGCTGGTCGCGGCGGTGGTAATGCTGCTGCAGGCCTACGCGGGCGTGTCGCCGGCGTTGTCGCTGGTGATCGTGGCGGCGCTGACCGGCGTGCTGGCATGGCTGGTTGCCCGCGGGATCGGCCGGCTGCTGCACGGCATGACCTACCCGGAGACACGCGCCCTGGTGCGGAATCTGGTCGCACGGCCCGAGAGCCGGGATACCGAGTAGCCCATGGCTGGCACCTGGCTGGGCCTGCGGGGCCATGCTCGCGAACTGCGCCTGCGGCTGCAGGGCGAGGTCGACGAACTGCGTGACGATGTGCGTGCGACCGGCTGGTGGCGCGCGTTGCAGCGTCTGGGTTCGCCGGAGATGGTTCCCAGGGCGTTCCTGCTGGGGTTTGCGGTCGATCAGCTGCGCGGGCTGCGCCTGCTGCGGCCTGTGAAGGCACTGACGGCGGGTGTGCTGGCGGTGACCAAGATGGGCTGGCTGACCCGCCACTGGTGGAGGAAGGGGCAGGCCCAACCGCCGGAGTGATGCCACGCCTCGATTGCTTCCTCAGCCGCTTTTGAGGATGCGCGCGCGTTCGCGCTGCCAGTCCTTGTCCTTCTTGGCCGCGCGCTTGTCGTAATCCTTCTTGCCCTTGGCCAGCCCGATCTCCAGTTTGGCGCGGCCGCGTTTCCAGTACAGGGCCATGGGGACCAGGGTATAACCCTTGCGCTCCACCGCACCGATCAGACGGTTGATCTCCGAGCGGTGCAGCAGCAGCTTGCGCGTGCGACTCGGGTCCGGGTTGATATGGGTAGAGGCGGTGGGCAGTGGGGTGATGTGGGCCCCGAACAGGAACGCCTCGCCCTTGCGCAGAAGCACGTACGCCTCGCTGAGCTGGGCGCGCCCGGCGCGCATCGACTTGACTTCCCAGCCCTGCAGTTCCAGCCCCGCCTCCAGGCGGTCCTCGATAAAGAAATCGTGGCGCGCCTTGCGGTTCAGCGCGATGGTGTTGGAACCGGCGTCCTTTTTCTTGTTTGGCTTTCCCATGGCCCGCGCAGTGTACTGCACGCGCGGGGCGAAAGCCGAGGAAACACGCACGAACGTACAGGATCGCGCGCGTCGCGGGTCGGCGTTTGCCGCGCACAGTTGAGCCCGCGGGAAGCCTGCCCCACAATTCCGGGCGACTCGAAGCCCTGCTTGTGCCGCCATGTGCCGTTGACCGTGCATCGATCTGGCCGCGCCGAGCGATGGAACGGGTACCACCAACAAGGAGCCGCTGATGCCTGCCACGACTTCCGTCCACGGTCAGTGGACGACCCGCCTGGCCTTTATTCTTGCGGCCACCGGATCGGCTGTCGGACTCGGCAACATCTGGCGTTTTCCCTATATCGCCGGTGATAACGGGGGCGGGGCCTTTGTGCTGGTCTACCTCGGCTGCATCCTGCTGATCGGCCTGCCGGTGATGATGGCGGAGATCCTGCTGGGGCGGCGCGGCCGCCAGAGCCCGATCAACACGATGGTGACGCTGGCGCGCGAGGAGGGCCTGAGCCGTGGCTGGGGCATGGTTGGGTGGATCGGAGTGCTCGCCGGGTTCCTGATCCTGTCGTTCTACAGCGTGGTGGCCGGCTGGTCGCTGTCCTACGTGTTCAAGTCTGGCAGTGGCGGCTTCATGGGCCTGGATGCGGATGGCTCGGAGGCCATGTTTGATGGCCTGCTCTCCAATCCCGAGGCCCTGCTGGCCTGGCATACGATCTTCATGGTGATGACCGCGATGGTGGTCGCACGCGGGGTGCAGTCCGGTCTGGAGAAGGCCGTGACCATCCTGATGCCGCTGCTGTTCGTGATGCTGGTGGTGATGGTCGGCTACGCAATGGTGGAAGGGCGCTTTATCGCGGGGCTGGAGTTCCTGCTGTATCCGGACTTCTCGGCGCTGACGGCCAACGCGGTGCTATTGGCGATGGGGCAGGCGTTCTTCACGCTGAGCCTCGGCATGGGCGCGATCATGATCTACGGCAGCTATCTGCAGAGCGAGGCCTCGATCGCACGGACCTCGGCGGCCGTGGTGGGGGCCGACACCCTGGTGGCGATCATGGCCGGGCTGGCGATCTTCCCGATCGTGCTGGGGGCGGGGCTCTCGCCGGAGCAGGGGCCGGGGCTGATCTTCGTCACGCTGCCGCTGTCGTTCGCGGAGATGCCGGGCGGGCTCTACTTCGGGACGATGTTCTTTGTGCTGCTGGTGTTCGCGGCCTGGACGTCGTCGATCTCCATCATCGAGCCGGCGGTCGCCTATCTGGTGGAGAATGTCGGCATGACGCGCGTGGCCGCGAGCGCCAGCATTGCCATCGCCGCCTGGCTGCTGGGGATCGGGGCCTTGCTGTCGCTGAACGTCTGGTCGGATTACACCCTGTTCAACATGGGGATCCTGGACCTGCTGGACTACGTGACTGCTAACATCCTGCTCCCGCTGGGCGGGTTTCTGATTGCGGTTTTCGTGGGCTGGCGAATGACCGAGCGCTCGGTCCAGTCCGAACTGCGCATGAAACTCGGGGGTCTGTACCAGATCTGGTATTTCCTGGTGCGCTTCGTGGCCCCGATTGCCATTCTGTTTGTGTTCCTGCGCGCGGTGGAGCTTATTTGATGTCCTCGACAGTCCGGCGCTCGGCGGAGGTCCCGTACTCCCGCGAGCAGATGTTCGACCTCGTCAATGACGTGGATTCCTACTCGGAATTTCTGCCGGGTTGCCGCAGCTCGCGTGCGCGCATGCGCGGAGAGGATGAGGTGGAGGGGACCATCGAGATGGCCAAGGGCGCCCTGCACAAGTCGTTCACGACGCGCAATCGCGTGCAGCGCCCCGAGCGCATCGACATTCGTCTGGCGGACGGACCGTTTCGTCGCCTGCACGGCACCTGGAGTTTCACCGAGCTGGACAATGGCCAGACGCGCATCGCGCTGGAGCTGGAATTCGAGTTTGCCAGCCGGCTGATGTCGTTCGCGATCGGACCGATCTTCCACCAGCTGGCCAACTCCTTTGTCGACGCCTTTGTGCGGCGCGCGCGCGAGGTCTACGGTGCCCGATGATCGGGAGGCCGTCAGCCCCGAGGCGGGGGACGGGACAATCCGTATCGAGGTCGCCTATGCGCGCCCCGACCGCCAGGTCATCCTGCCCTTGGTCGTGCCCGAAGGCACGACCGTGGACGCGGCCCTGCGCCAGTCGGAGATCGACGCGCAGTTTCCCGAGATCGATCTGGATAACGCCAAGGTGGGGATCTTCGGCAAGCTCACCCGACGCGACACGGTGTTGCGCCCGAAGGATCGCATCGAGATCTATCGGCCGTTGATCGCCGATCCGAAAGAGGTGCGTCGTCAACGGGCCGGCAAGAACCGGAAGAAGCCCGGCAAGGGGGACGCGCAGAAGGCGGGCGATCAGGCGTCCGCAAAGCCCGCGGGCGAAAAGCCGGAGGGCGGGGCCGGGAGCGGCAAGGATTCGGCCGGCGATTGAGCCGGCCGGTCGCGATCAGTTGTCGTCGAGCTCGACCGGGTACTGGTCCAGCGCGATCGGCTGCGGCACGTCGGAGTCGACGTAGCTGACTACGCCATTTTCGAAGAACACCGTTACGCGGCGCTGCTCCGTGGGCCCGATTCCGGGACGGCGATAGTAGACGTAATCCCAGCGGTCTTCGCGCTTGAACGCGCCGTCGATCTGCGGCGTACCCATCAGAAAACGGACCTGCTGCGGGGTCATGCCGGGCTGGATCTGGGCGACTTGTGTCGCGTCGATGACATTGCCCTGCTGTACATCGAGGCGGAACTGGTTGAAGCCACTGCAGGCGCTGAGCAGGCTTGCAGCCACGGCAATAGAAATGAGAATCTTGATCATCGAGCCGGCGGGTCCCCAGAAGTCGGATGGGCCGTTGAACGCGCATGGTACACCAAAGCGTCCGGATGCTCTCAAGCAATCGGGTGACGGGAATCGAAGGATGGAAACAAGCGATCTCAAGAAAGCGGGGCTCAAGGTCACGCTGCCACGGATGAAGATCCTCGAGATCCTCGAGAACTCGGAAACGCGTCACCTGACCGCCGAGGCCATTTACCGCGAGCTGCTCGACTCTGGCGAGGAGATCGGGCTGGCGACAGTCTACCGCGTGCTGACCCAGTTCGAGGCTGCGGGGCTGGTCTGCCGTCTGCATCTGGAAGGCAACCAGGCCGTGTTCGAGCTGGAGCGCGGCGGACACCACGATCACATCGTCTGTAACCAGTGCGGCCGCGTCGAAGAGTTCTTCGACGAGACCATCGAGACCCGCCAGCGGGAGGTCGCGCGCCAGCACGGCTTCTCGATCAAGGACCACGCCCTGGTCCTGTACGGCGACTGCAGCGACAGCGCCTGCCCCCACCGCCCGGTCTGACGCGCCCTCGCGCGGCTTTTCAGTCCGGCCGCTTTGTAGCTGGGCCCGGTTGGTCATCCTGTGTTTACGGTGGCTTCGGCCGGCCGAAAGCACGTGAACACCGGATGCCGAACCAGAGCCGGCCACAGAGACGTGTGCTATTGCCACGTCCGACCCGGCGGGGCCCCGGGCCTGGCCTCAGGTCGTATCGGCGAGACGCGAGGCGATGTGCGCCGGGGCGAAGCCTTTCTGTGCGCGCAGGTAGGCGGCCAGACGCGCCGCAAAGTCGGCGGGGACCGAGGTGGAGACCGCGTCCATGTCGCGCAGCGTTTCCCAGCGCTCGGCCAGGCGCGGAAACGCCTCCGGCTCCCAGGGGTTGTCGATGTCGTCGATCAGGCTGTAGCGCAGCAGGACCGGCGCGAGGGTCGCGTCGATCAGGGTGAAGGCATGCCCCATGAGCAACGAATCGGTCGCCAGTTCTCGTTCCAGCCGCTCCAGCCCGCGCGAGGCCGCATGGCGCTCCATCTCGAAGGCCTCTTCGTCGCCCGCTGTCATCCAGCGGTACTGCGTCATGGTCTGCTCGCCCAGATATTCGATCCAGGCGCGCGTGCGGGCCTGCTGTAGCGGCGGGTCCGGCATCAGAGGGGGTGGGGTGATGGCATCGACGTATTCGTTGATCACCGCCGACTCGAACAGCACAGTGTCGTGATCGACCTTCAGGATCGGCACCTTGCCGAGCGGAGACTGCTCGCGAAACCAGTCGGGCGGGTTCGCGAGATCGATATAGGTCACTTCGAACGGTGCCTGCTTGTATTTCAGCGTGATCACGCTACGCTGAACGAAAGGACAAAGGTCAAAGCTGATCAGGTGCAGATGCGGGAGTTTCATGACGTGCCGAAGCCCCATGCGGGGCCCCATCCTCTGATGGTGGAAAGTCGCGCATTGTCCATGCCCGCGGTCCGGCGGGAAAGTCCAGTGCCTCCAGTGCGAGGGCCTCTTGGCCGGGGCTGAGGCACGCGCAGCGCCCGCCGGCGGGTTGCGCATCGACAAGTGGCTTTGGGCCGCGCGCTTCTTCAAGACCCGCGCGCTGGCCACCGAGGCCGTCAGTGGCGGCAAGGTCCATGTGAACGGCGAGCGCTGCAAACCCGCCCGCCGGGTGCACCCGGGCGATCGCCTGACGATTCATCGCGGCCAGCAGACCTGGGAGATCGACGTACGGGCGCTGAATGATCAGCGTCGGCCCGCCCCCGAGGCGCGCGAGTTGTATGCCGAGACGTCGGAGAGCGAGGCCCGGCGCGAGGCCGAGTCCGAACGTCGGCGCTCGGAACGGGCGGTGGCCGACAGCGCCCCCAGTCGCCGCCCGGACAAGCGCCAGCGCCGCCAGATCCGGCGTTTCATCCGCCAGGACGGTCAAGACGAATGAGTGGCCCACCCCAAACACCCTTGCTGGCCGCGGATGTGGTGATCCATCACCCCGCCCACCCTGGCCGTGTTCTGGTGATCGAGCGGCGCAACCCGCCCCATGGCTGGGCCCTCCCCGGGGGCTTCGTGGATGTCGGTGAGTCGGTCGAGCAGGCCGCCGTGCGCGAGGCCCTGGAGGAGACGGGCCTGCAGGTCACGCTCGAAGCCCTGCTGGGTGTTTACTCCGATCCCGCACGGGATCCGCGCGGGCACACCGTCAGTGCTGTATTCGTGGCGCGCGGCGCTGGCGAGGCCCGTGCGGCCGATGATGCGGCGGACTGTGCCTGGCTGGATCCCGACGATCAGGGACAGCCCCTGGTCTTTGACCACCGGCGCATCCTCGATGACTATCTGCGCTACCGCTTGACCGGCGAAACGGCGCCGCTGCGCCTGATGTCGCCGGGGGCGGGGCCAGGGGGCGGAACATGATGTCCGAACCTCCGGTCCTTTCCCGTACCGGCTTGCTGTTACCATACTGCGCTTTCGTTCACGGAACCCGAACCGAGTGACCCAGGCCGATCCTGCAACCCCGTCCGCCGCGATCCCCGAACCGCGCGTGTATTCACGCGAGGAACACGGCATTTCGCGCGCCGCGATTGACGATAACGCCCTGAAGGTGCTCTATCGCCTGCGCGATGCGGGTTATCGCGCCTGCCTGGTGGGTGGGGGAGTGCGCGATCTGCTGCTGGGGCGCGAGCCAAAGGACTTCGATATCGCGACCGATGCCACGCCGGATCAGGTACGCGGGCTGTTCCGTAACTGCCGTCTGATCGGGCGGCGTTTCCGCCTGGCCCATGTCCTGTTCGGTCGCGAGGTGATCGAGGTCGCCACCTTCCGTGCGCCGCACGACGAGGACGACGACAACGACGGGCAGGTGGCGCTGAGCGAAGAGGGTCGCATCCTGCGCGACAACCGCTACGGCACGATCGAGCAGGATGCGGTGCGGCGGGACTTCAGCGTGAATGCGCTGTACTACGACATCGACGACTTCTCGGTGCTCGACTACACCGGCGGGGTCGAAGACCTGCGCGAGGGTGTGCTGCGCCTGATCGGAGACGACGTCGAGACGCGGCTGCGCGAGGACCCGGTACGTATGCTGCGCGCCGTGCGCTTCTCCGCGAAGCTGGGGCTGCGCATTGCGCCCGAGGTCGAGGCCGGGATCCGCGAGCTCGCGGGCCTGATGCAGACGGTGGCCCCGGCACGGTTGTTCGACGAGGTGATCAAGCTGTTCCACAGTGGTGCGGCGGTCACCTGTCTGGACGAGCTGGAGCGCTTCGGGCTGTTCGCGCCGATGTTCCCGGAGGCGTCCGAGTGCTTTGCCGACCCGGAGCTGGGCGCCGAGCGGCGGCAATTCCTGGTCGAGTCGCTGCTCAATACCGACAAGCGCATCAACGAAGAACTCGGGGTCAACCCGGCGTTTCTCTATGCGGCCATCCTTTGGGCGCCGGTGCAGGTGGCGGCGGCCCGGCGCATCGAGGACGGCGAGCAGGAGATCCCGGCCTGGCAACAGGCGATGGCCGAGGTGCTCGACCGTCAGGTGAAGACGGTCTCGATCCCGAAGCGTTTCAGTCTGATCGTGCGCGAGATCTGGGAGCTGCAGGCGCGGCTGGAACGGGCACGGGGCGGCCGCGCGCTGCGCCTGCTGACGCATCCGCGTTTCCGTGCGGGTTACGATTTTCTCTGTCTGCGCGCCCGCGCAGGCGATGCCGATCCGGAACTGTGCCGCTGGTGGACCGAGTTCCAGGAGAAGGACGAGGGCGAGCAGAAGCAGATGGCCGGGGGCGGCGGCAAGGGCAAGAGCCGTGCCCGCCGTGGCGGGCGTCGTCGCAAACGCCGGCGCAAGGGCGATGGCGAGGTCGGTGGCTCGAATGACGGAGGGGATGCGGCATGACCGATGCCGGCTTGCAGGTATTCGTGGGCATCGGCGCCAATCTTGGCGACCCCGAGGCCCAGGTGCGCGAGGCCTTCCGGCGCCTGGCCGGTGATGTGCCCGAGACGCGGCTGACGGGGCAGTCGCGGTTGTACCGCAACCCGCCGATGGGCCCACAGGATCAGCCGGACTACGTGAACGCCGTGGCCCGGCTGTACACCCGGCTCGAACCCCTGGGTCTGCTGCATGCGCTACAGGCGATCGAAGCCGACTGTGGCCGCGAGCGCGATGGCACCCGCTGGGGGCCGCGCCTGCTCGATCTGGACATTCTGCTGTTCGGGGACCAGGTGCTGGATCTGCCCGGTCTGCATGTTCCCCACCCCGGGCTGGCCGAGCGCGATTTCGTGGTTCTGCCGCTGGCCGAGCTGGCACCGGGCCTGAAGATTCCGGGCGAGGGCCTGATCGAGCGGCTCGCCAGACGCTTCGATGGCGCCTCGCTGGTCGCGCTGGAGGACCCGAACGTCGCCCGTGTCGGAGGGCAGCGGTGAGTCTGAGCGACTTCGACTTTGTTGCGGTGGAAGGACCGATCGGGGTGGGCAAGTCCAGCCTCGCGCGTCTGCTGTCGGAGCACCTGCGGGCCGAGGGGATTTTCGAGGCGCCGGACGAGAACCCGTTCCTCGAGCGCTTCTACCAGGAGCCGGACAAGCACGCCCTGGCCACGCAGCTGCATTTTCTGGTGCAGCGTGTGCGGCAGCTGACGCCGGTCAGCCAGAAGGGCCTGTTCGAGCAGCGCCACGTGGCCGACTACGTCATGGACAAGGACCCGCTGTTCGCCGAGCTCAACCTGCACCCCGACGAGCTGGAGATCTATCGCGAGATGTTCCGGCATCTGCGCGCGGGTCTGCCACGGCCGGATCTGGTGATCTACCTGCAGGCGCCGGTTGAGGTCCTGCTGGACCGCATCCGTCAGCGCGCGCGACCGTACGAACGTCACATCGAGGCGCATTATCTGGAGCGCCTGAACGCGGCTTATGCAGAATTCTTCTATCATTTCGAAGGGGCGGCACTGGTGATCGTGAACGCCACCGAGATCGACTGGGTGAACAATCCGGCCGACTTCGAACAGCTGGTGCAGTTCCTGGAGCCGATCCAGGGTGGCCGACACTATTTCAATCCGCTGCCGATCACGCTCTGACGTGCGGCAGATCGACCCCGCCCGGGAGGCAGACTGATGCGGCCGATCACGGTCAATACGCTGGCCAGGCGCAAGCAGGCCGGTGAACCGATTACCTGTCTGACGGCCTATGACGCGTCCTTTGCCGCGCTACTGGATCGCTGCGGCGTGGATGTCATCCTGGTCGGGGATTCCCTGGGCATGGTGGTGCAGGGGCACCCGACCACGCTGCCGGTGACGATCGACGACATGTGCTATCACGTCGCCAGTGTCGCGCGGGTGACCCACAACGCGATGATCATGGCGGATCTGCCGTTTCTCGGAGACGCCGATGCCCCGACTGCCTTGCAGCAGTCCGGGGCATTGCTGCGCGCCGGCGCGCATATGGTCAAGGTCGAGTGCGGCCTGGCCGAGCTGCCGATCGTCGAGCGGCTGGTGGCCGCTGGTATTCCTGTATGCGCCCATCTGGGCCTGACGCCGCAGGCCGTGCATCGCATGGGGGGCTTCCGGGTGCAGGGTCGCGACCCGCACGCCGCTGCCGAGATGGAATCGCTGGCCGCGCGGCTGGAAGCCGCCGGTGCCCAGGGCCTGCTCCTGGAGAGCGTACCGGAGGAACTGGCCGACGCGATCGTGCGCGCGACCGATATCCCTGTGATCGGGATCGGCGCCAGCCCGCGCTGTGATGGCCAGGTCCTGGTGATCCAGGACGTGATTGGCCTGACGCCCGAGCCGCCACGCTTCGCCCGCGACTTTCTGGGCGAGGGTGGCTCGCTGGAGGGCGCGGTGCGCGCCTATTGCGAGGCAGTGCGGGCGCGTACGTTCCCTGAATCCGGCGTGCATACTTTCCGTTAGTTCGTTCATTGTTCCGTCCATGAGGACCCCGGCCCAAGAGACCCCTGGCCCATGAGAATCCTGCGTGACCGGCCCCAGTTGGTGGCCATGCATCGAGAATGGGCCCGCAAGGGCCGTGGAACCATTGCCCTGATCCCCACGATGGGGCACCTGCACGAGGGTCACATGACGCTGATCCGGCACGCCCGGGCCCGTGCGCAGCGCGTGGTGGTATCGATCTTCGTGAATCCGATGCAGTTCGATCGCCCCGAGGACCTGGAGCGCTATCCGCGCACCCTGGAGGAAGACTCGCGCCTGCTGACCGAGGCGGGTGTGGACGCGGTGTTCTGCCCGTCGGAGGAGGACATGTACCCGGACGACGGCATGCCTCCAGTGCGGGTGGTTGTGCCGGGACTGTCGGAGATGCTGGAGGGGGCCTTCCGCCCGGGGCACTTCGATGGCGTGGCGACGGTGGTGACCAAGCTGTTCAATCTCGTGCGGCCGGATATCGCGCTGTTTGGCGAGAAGGACTACCAGCAGTTCAAGCTGGTCGAGCGCATGGTGCAGGGGCTGGATATCCCGGTACGGGTCGAGGCGATCCCGACCGTACGCGAGAAGGATGGCCTGGCCTGCAGTTCGCGCAACGACCAGCTTCCCGAAGAGGCACGGGCGATCGCGCCGGAGTTGAAGCGCGTTCTGGACGAGGTGGCCACGGTCTGCCGGGGTGCGACGGTCTTCGATGCCGAGCGCATCCCCGAGGTCGAGGGGCGTGCCTGCGATCGCCTGCGCGAGGCCGGCTTCGACCCCGAATACCTGTCCATCCGGCGCGCGGAGGACCTGGCCGAGCCGGAGCATGGTGTGGCGCTGGCCGACCAGGATCTGGTCGTGCTGGCCGCCGCGTGGCTGGCGGAAGTCCGCCTGATCGACAACGTGCGCACCCGCCCGACGAACTGACCCGTGCCCCGGTCGGGGTGGGTCATTTGCCGCGCCTGGCACAATCGCGGATAATTTTGCGCCCCCAGAGGTTATCGCCGGGAAAATCGCCGATGCACGTCACCATGCTCAAGGGCAAGCTGCACAAGGCCCAGGTCACTCATTGTGAGCTGGAGTACGAAGGCTCGTGCGCCATCGATACGCGGCTGCTGGAAGCCGCCGGCATCCTGCCGTTCGAGCAGATCCAGATCTACAACGTGGACAACGGCGAGCGCTTTACCACCTACGCGATCGAGGGCGAGCCGGGCTCCGGCATCGTCTCGGTCAATGGCGCGGCCGCGCACAAGGCGGCGGTGGGCCATCGCGTGATCATCTGCGCCTACGCACAGATGGAGGCCGCCGAGGCCCGCGAATTCACCCCGAATCTCGTG
This sequence comes from Thioalkalivibrio sp. HL-Eb18, assembly GCF_000364985.1. Classification (NCBI taxonomy): domain Bacteria; kingdom Pseudomonadati; phylum Pseudomonadota; class Gammaproteobacteria; order Chromatiales; family Ectothiorhodospiraceae; genus Thioalkalivibrio; species Thioalkalivibrio sp. HL-Eb18. The sequence continues at coordinate 170,817 of NZ_KB822963.1, read as the reverse complement.
TATCTCGACGCCCGTAACGCGATCGTGCGCACCGGCCACGGCATCCCGGTGCAGGCCGCCTGAGAAACCACCTCTCGCGTTCGCCCCTGCAGTTGTAGGGCCCGCAGTTGTAGGGCAAAGGCCTCGCCGCTATCCTCCACACCCATGAATCTCCACGAATTTCAGGCCAAGGCGCGCTTTCGCGACGCCGGCATCCCCGTTCCCGACGGACAGGTGATCACCCACGCCGACGAACTCTCCGCGGCCTGGCAGGCGCTGGGCGTTGAGCGTGTGCTGGTCAAGGCCCAGGTGCATTCTGGCGGGCGCGGCAAGGCTGGTGGCGTGGTGGTGGCGGATTCTCCCGAGGCCGCGCGCGAGGCGGCGGAGAAGCTGCTGGGCTCGCGCCTGGTCACCGGGCAGAGCGGCCCCGAGGGCCTGCCGGTGGATCAGCTCCTGCTGGAGCCGGCCGCGGACATTGACCGCGAATTCTACTTTGCCCTGCTGGTGGACCGCGCCCGCGAGCGCCTGGCGCTGGTGGTCTCCGCCGAGGGGGGTATGGACATCGAGACCCTGGCCGCCGAGCGGCCCGAGGCGGTGATCACCCTGCCGATCCACCCGGCCACGGGCGTGATGCCGTTTCACGGGCGGCGGGTCGCCTTCGCCCTCGGGCTGTCGGGCGAGCCGGCCAAGGCGATGGCCCAGCTGGTAACCAATGCCCATGCCCTGTTCCAGCAGGTGGATGCGCAGTTGCTGGAGATCAACCCGCTGGTGCTGACGGCTGACGACCAGCTGCTGGCCATCGACGCCAAGCTGACCATCGACGACTCCGCGGCCTACCGCCAGAAGGCGCTGATGGCCGAACGCGACGCGCGCCAGCGCGACCCGGCCGAGGAACAGGCGCACGAGCACGACCTCAACTACATCCGCCTGGACGGCTCCATTGGCTGCATGGTGAACGGCGCGGGGCTGGCCATGGCCACGATGGACCTGATCAAGCACCACGGCGGCGAGCCGGCCAACTTCCTGGATGTCGGCGGCGGCACGACGGTGGAGCGAGTCACGGCCGCGTTCAAGCTGATCCTTTCGGACCCCTCGGTGAAGGCGGTGCTGGTGAATATCTTTGGCGGCATCGTGCGCTGCGACCTGATCGCGGAGGGCATCATCGCCGCGATCCGCGAGGTGCAGGTCCAGGTGCCGGTGGTCGTGCGGCTGGAGGGCACCAACGCGGAACAGGGCCGCGAGGCCCTGGCCAGCTCCGGCCTGGACGTGATCCCGGCCGCGGACCTCGACCGCGCGGCGCGCACTGTGGTGGAGGCCGTGGGATGAGCATCCTCGTCGATCGTGATACGAAGGTGATTTGCCAGGGTTTCACCGGCAAGCAGGGCAGCTTTCACTCCGAGCAGGCGATCGCCTACGGTACCCGTCTGGTCGGGGGCGTGACACCCGGCAAGGGCGGGCAGACGCATCTGGACCGTCCGGTGTTCGATACCGTGGCCGATGCGGTGGCGCAGACTGGTGCCACCGTCAGCATGATCTATGTCCCGGCCCCGTTCGCGGCCGATGCGATCTGCGAGGCGGCGGATGCCGGCATCGAGCTGGCCGTGTGCATCACCGAGGGCATCCCGGTGCAGGACATGATCCGGGTGAAGCAGGTCCTGGCCGGCAGCCCGACCCTCCTGATCGGTCCGAACTGCCCCGGCATCATCACCCCGGATGCCTGCAAGGTTGGCATCATGCCCGGCTATATCCACCAGCGCGGGCGCATCGGCATCATCTCGCGCTCCGGCACCCTGACCTACGAGGCGGTCAAACAGACCTCGGATCGGGGGCTGGGCCAGAGCACCTGCATCGGCATTGGCGGCGACCCGATCCAGGGGCTCGATTTCGTCGACTGCCTGCGGCTGTTTCGCGACGACCCGGAGACCGACGGCGTGCTGCTGGTCGGCGAGATCGGCGGCGATGCCGAGGAGCGCGCCGCGCGCTATATCGAGAGCGAATTCGACAAGCCGGTGGCCGCCTATATCGCGGGCGCCACCGCGCCGCCCGGACGTCGCATGGGCCATGCCGGGGCGATCATCGCCGGCGGCCAGGGCACGGCCGAACAGAAGATGGCGGCCCTGCGCGCGGCCGGGGCGAGTGTGGCCGAGAGCCCGGCCGAGCTCGGCCAGGCCATGCAGTCCGCGCTCGACCGCGCCTGACCCGCCACGATGGCGTCCGCCGATGACCTGCCGCTGGCCCTGGCCCAGATCAACCCGATCGTGGGCGGACTGGATACCAACCGCCACCTGATCGAGGACGCGATCGAGCAGGCCCGCGCCGCCGGCGCGCGCGCGGTGGTCTTCCCCGAACTCGCCCTGACCGGATATCCTCCGGAGGACCTGCTGCTGCGCCCGGCCTTCCTGCGCGCGGTGGAACAGTCCCTGACGGCGATCACGCGCTCGGTAGCGGGCATCGACGTGATCCTCGGCGCGCCGGTTACCACCGAGCAGGGTCTGGTGAACGCCGCGCTGTGTTTGCGCGACGGCCGCGAGATCGCGCGCTATGCCAAGCAGGTCCTGCCCAACTACTCGGTGTTCGACGAACAGCGCTATTTCGTCGCGGGTAATCAGGCCTGCGTGGTCGAGCTGGCGGGTTGGCGGATCGGCCTGACCGTCTGCGAGGACATCTGGCAACCGGCGCCAGCGGCCGCCGCGCAGGCGGCCGGCGCCGAACTGATCCTGAACCTGAATGCCTCTCCCTATCATCGTGGCAAGGCGGAGGAGCGCCTGCAGGTGGTGGGCGCGCGGGTAGCCGAAACCGGCTGCCCGGTAGTCTACGTAAACCAGGTGGGCGGGCAGGACGAGCTGGTGTTCGATGGCCGCTCCTTCGTGCACGACGCTGCGCACGGGGCGCGCGCGGTGCTGCCGGCCTGGGCGACTGGGTATGCCCTGGTGCAGGCTCGGCGCGGTCCGTCGGGGATCGAGCTGCGCCCACGGCCCGAGACCATGCATCTGTCCGCCTGCGGTATCCGCCCGACGCTCACCGACCCCGGCCCGGAGCCGGACGAGGCGGATGCCCGCGATCTCTACCAGGCGCTGATGATCGGTATCCGCGACTACGTCTCCAAGAACGGTTTTCCCGGCGTCCTGCTGGGTCTGTCCGGCGGGATCGACTCGGGACTGACCGCCGCGTTGGCGGTGGATGCCCTGGGGCCGGCCGCCGTGACCGCGGTGATGATGCCGTATCGCTACACCGCGTCCATGAGTATCGAGGATGCCGAGGCGCAGGCGCGGCTGCTGGGCATCGAGTACCACGAGATCGCGATCGAGCCGATGGTGCAAGGCTTCCTCGAGGGGCTGTCACCGGCGTTCGCCGATATGCCCGCCCACGCGGGGGACGTGACCGAGGAGAATCTGCAGTCGCGCGCTCGCGGGGTGCTGCTGATGGCGTTGTCGAACCGCAGCGGCAAGCTGCTCCTGGCGACCGGCAACAAGTCCGAGATGGCCGTGGGGTACTCCACGCTGTACGGCGACATGAACGGGGGGTTTGCCCCGCTCAAGGACGTCTCCAAGCAGTGGGTGTACCGCCTGGCCCGCTGGCGCAACACGCGCGGCGCGGCGATCCCCGAGCGCGTGATCGAGCGCCCGCCGAGTGCCGAGCTGGCCCCCGGCCAGCAGGATTCCGATTCGCTGCCGCCCTACGAGGTGCTTGATGCGATCCTCGAGGCATTCGTCGAACAGGAGCGCTCGGTGGAGGAGATCGTGGCCGATGGCTTTGATCATGCCACTGTGGAGCGCATCGCGCGGCTGGTTTTCCGGGCCGAGTACAAGCGACGTCAGGCCCCGCCCGGCGTGCGTGTCAGCCGGCGGGCCTTCGGCCGCGACCGGCGCTACCCGATCACCTCCGGCTACCGCCCGGACTGAGTGCTCCGCAGATCGCGGCGTCGGACCCGGTCATTGCGAGGAGCGTAGCAACGAAGCAATCGGGCCGGGCAAACGCAGCGCTGGATGCAAACGACGCGGGTTCAGGAAACCGATTGCCACGTCGCCTTCGGCTCCTCGCAATGACGGGATGGTGAATCGGCCCGCCATGACGGCGCCGTGGCGGCGGTTTGGTACACTTTCGGATGCAAGACGAGCGCCCGCGCGGCGGGCACAACCAAAGGGATTCGCATGAAGAAGATCGAGGCGATCATCAAGCCGTTCAAGCTGGAGGATGTCCGCGAGGCCCTGACCGAGATGGGTATTGCCGGCATGACCGCGACCGAGGTCCAGGGCTTTGGTCGGCAGAAGGGCCATACCGAGCTTTATCGGGGTGCGGAATACGTGGTCGACTTCCTGCCCAAGGTGAAGCTGGAACTGGTGGTGGACGACGACCGCGTGGACGCCTGCATCGACGCGATCGTGAAGGCCTCGCGCACCGGCAAAATCGGGGACGGCAAGATCTTTGTTTCCGATATGGCCCGCGTGGTGCGCATCCGTACTGGCGAAGAGGGCAGCGAGGCGCTGTAACTAACCCCAGGGGCTCGTCGCAGGCGGGCTGAGCAACGCACCCGCCGCGGACACTACGGGTTCAGGAAGCCGCGGTTGCCACGTCGCCTGCGGTTCCTCGCAATGACAGCTTTTTCGCGCGGCCGGGGAGCAGGCATGCTCCCCGGTCAGTTCGTGAAGAACGGCAGGCGGTCGAACACGCGCCACAGGCCGCCGCGCGGCTCGCGCATCTCGATCGGCTCGCCGGCGCGTACGGCGACAGCCGCGTCGGGGTAGTTCAGCTCCAGGACCTGCATGGTCGCGTCGGCATAGTCCTCGAGCCCCAGCTCGGTGTAGGCGCGCCACAGCACACCCAGGGCCTGCGGCTGGACCTCGGCACCGGGATAGGTGGCCAGCACGTGGCGCGCGCGCTCGGCGCCCGCCACCCAGGCGGTGCGCTCCATGTAGAACTCGGCCACGCGCAGTTCGTAGGCGGCCAGCGCGTTGCGGATGTAGACCATCCGCAGGTAGGAGTCCTGCGCGTAGCGACTGTCCGGGAACTCTCGAATCAGGCGGTCGAAATCCTGGAAGGCCTGCTCGAAGGGCTCGGGGTCCATCTCCGCCGGGTCACGCGGGAACAGGTTGGCAAGGAAGCCCTGCTGGCGGTTGAAATTGATCAGCCCGCGCAGGTAGTAGGCATAATCCAGATTCGGGTGGCGCGGGTTGAGCTGGATGAAGCGGTCCACCGCGGCGATGGCGGCCTCCGGCTCGCGGGCCTTGTAATAGGCATACGGGATTTCGATCTGCGCCTGCTGGGCGTAGCGGCCGAACGGATAGCGGGCCTCGAGTTTCTCGTAGTATTCAACGGCCTGGTCGTAATTGCCCTCGTTCAGCGCGTTCTTGGCCTCGCCGTAGAGCTGGCTGGCCGACCAGCCAAGAGTCGGGTCTTCGCGGCCGGCGCAACCGGCGATCATGAGCGCCAGGAGCAGTACGGCCAGCAGACGCAGCAGGTTCGGGGCAGAAATCACGATGGGGCCTCGCAGATGAACCAATGTTCGCGGATTCTACAACATCACACCTGATGGCGGTGCCTGGCCGTTCGCAGGTTCGGGACAATCGAGACGAGTATCGCCAATGAACGAACCGCGATCCGCGGAACTCCCCGAGGAAGAGGCCGGCCAGCGGCTGGATGCCGCGCTGGCGCGGCTGTTCCCGGAGTATTCGCGCAGCCAGCTGACCCAGTGGCTGAAGGAAGGGGCCTTGACCGTGAACGGTGGCCAGCCGAAACCGCGCACGCCGGTGCAGGGCGGCGAGCATGTCGTGCTGGAGCCCCCGGAGGCCCCGGTCCTGGAGGCCGAGCCCGAGCCCATTGCGCTGGATATCGTCCATGAGGACCCCGCCGTACTGGTGATCAACAAGCCGGCCGGGCTGGTGGTGCATCCGGCGGCGGGGCATCGTGCCGGCACCCTGGTGAATGCCTTGCTGCACCATGACCCGAACCTCTCGCAGCTGCCGCGCGCCGGCGTGGTGCACCGGCTGGACAAGGACACCACCGGGCTGATGGTGGTGGCGCGTACGCCGCAGGCGCAGACCGCGCTGGTGCGCCAGTTGCAGCAGCGTACGGTGCACCGCGAGTACCGGGCGCTGGTACAGGGTCGCGTGATCAGCGGTGCCACGATCGAAGAGCCGATCGGCCGCCATCCGGTGGATCGCAAGCGTCAGGCGGTCACGGGGGGTGGCAAGCCGGCGGTGACCCACTACCGGGTGGCGGAGCGTTTCCCGGCGCATACCCTGCTGAACGTGCGTCTGGAGACCGGGCGAACCCACCAGATCCGCGTGCACATGGCGCATATCCGGCACCCGATCGTGGGTGATCCCGCCTATGGGGGGCGCCCGCGCCCGGTGCGCGGCATGGGCGAGGCGGCGAAGGCGGCGCTCGCGGCTTTTCGCCGCCAGGCACTGCATGCGGCGCGGTTGGAATTCGAGCATCCTGACAGTGGCGAAGTGCTCGCCTTCGAGGCCCCCGTGCCCGAGGATTTCGAGGCCCTGCTCGCCGCCCTGCGTACCGACCGGGAGGCTGACCATGACCGCTGAACTGATCCCCACGCTCGCGCCGGATTTCGGCGACCTTCCGTCGGGTGTCTGGGCGGTACAGAGCACCCGCGAGGGGGGCGTGAGTACGGGCCCCTGGCACTCGCTGAATCTCGCCCTGCATACCGGCGATGACCCCGAACATGTCGCCGAGAACCGCTACCGCCTGGAACACAGCCTGGGGATCGCGGAGCCCGTTGCCTGGCCGCGGCAGGTCCACGGCACGCGCGTGATTCGGGCCGAGGACCTGCTGGAGGCCCGGGAGCAGGACGAGGTGCCCGAAGCCGATGCAGTGTTCACCGACGTCCCTGGTGTGGTCTGTGCCGTGCAGACGGCGGACTGCCTGCCCGTCGTGCTGGCGACCGACGATGGCGAGGCAGTGGCCGTCGCGCATGCTGGCTGGCGCGGGCTGGCCGACGGGGTGCTGGAGGCGGCCGTCGAGGCCTTGCGCATTACGCGTCCGGAGGCGGAGATCCGCGCCTGGATGGGCGCGGCGATCGGGCCGGAGGCCTTCGAGGTCGGGCCGGAGGTACGCGATACCTTCCTCGATCACGATGTCGAGGCCGCGCCCGCGTTCCGCCCCGGACCGAACGGGCATTTCCACGCGGACATCTACGCGCTGGCCCGGCACCGCCTGGAGCGGGTCGATGTCGTGCATGTGGCAGGCGGCGGGCGCTGCACCTATTCGGAGGCCGGGCGGTTCTACTCCTACCGCCGGGACGGCGAGACCGGGCGCATGGGCACGCTGGTCTGGATCGGCGAGCCGGACGATGACCGTGGCATGGCAGGAGAATCCTCGTTTCCCTGGTAGAACCGGTATTCGGCGTTGCCAGCTTGAAGCTGCGAGCATTGCCCCCATCGTTCGTGTCAGTTCACCAAGATTTGACCGAGGGGTTTCCCAATGCGAATGGATCGCCTGACCACCAAGTTCCAGTCCGCGATCGCCGATGCGCAGTCACTTGCCGTTGGCCGCGACCACCAGTTCATCGAACCGTCCCACCTGTTGCTGGCGTTGCTGGACCAGGATGGCGGTACCGTGCGCCATGTGCTCGACCGCGCGGGCGTCAACGTGCGCCAGCTGCGTTCGGCACTGGGCGAGGCGTTGGACCGCATGCCTCGCGTCGAGGGCGCGGCCGGCGAGGTCCATGTCTCCAATGACCTGGGCCGTCTGCTGAATGTCTGCGACAAGCTGGCCCAGCAGAACAAGGATCAGTACATCTCTAGCGAGCTGTTCCTGCTTGCCGCCGTCGACGAGAAGGGTGGCGTGGGCGAGATGCTGCGCCAGGCCGGCGCCAACAAGGACGCGCTGGACAAGGCCATACATGACATCCGCGGTGGCAACCAGGTGGACAACCCGGACGCAGAGGAGAGCCGCCAGGCGCTGGAGAAATACACCACCGACCTGACCGAGCGCGCCGAGCAGGGCAAGCTGGACCCGGTGATCGGGCGTGACGAGGAGATTCGCCGCTCGATCCAGGTGCTGCAGCGCCGCACCAAGAACAACCCGGTGCTGATCGGCGAGCCCGGCGTCGGCAAGACCGCGATCGTCGAGGGCCTGGCCCAGCGCATTATCAACGGCGAGGTGCCCGAGGGGCTCAAGGACAAGCGCGTGCTCGCGCTGGACCTGGGGGCGCTGCTGGCCGGGGCCAAATACCGCGGCGATTTCGAGGAACGGCTGAAGTCCGTGCTCAAGGAGCTCTCGCAGGAAGAGGGTCGCGTGATCCTGTTCATCGACGAGATCCACACCCTGGTGGGTGCCGGCAAGGCCGAGGGTGCGATGGATGCGGGCAACATGCTCAAGCCCGCGCTGGCACGGGGCGAGCTGCACTGCATCGGCGCGACCACGCTGGATGAATACCGCCAGAACATCGAAAAGGACGCCGCGCTGGAGCGCCGCTTTCAGAAGGTACTGGTGGATGAGCCTACCCTGGAGGACACGATCGCCATCCTGCGCGGGCTCAAGGAACGCTACGAGGTCCATCACGGGATCGAAATTACTGACCCGGCCATCGTGGCCGCCGCGCAGCTCTCGCAGCGCTACATTACCGACCGGCAACTGCCGGACAAGGCGATCGACCTGATCGACGAGGCGGCCAGCCGCATCAAGATGGAGATCGACTCCAAGCCCGAATCCATGGATCGCCTGGAACGCCGCCTGATCCAGCTGAAGATCGAGCGCGAGGCGCTGAAGAAGGAATCCGACGACGCCTCGAAAAAGCGCCTCGACACGCTGGAGGACGAGATCAAGCGCCTGGAGCGCGAGTACTCCGATCTGGAAGAGGTGTGGAAATCCGAGAAGGCCTCGGTCTCCGGCGCCGCGCAGCTGAAAGAAGAGCTTGAACGCGCGCGAATGGAGCTGGAGACGGCCCGCCGCGCCGGGGATCTCTCGCGCATGTCGGAGCTGCAGTATGGCCGTATTCCGGACCTGGAAAAGTCCCTGGCCATGGCCCACGAGATGGAGAGCCAGGAGACCAAGCTGCTGCGTACCAAGGTGACCGACGAAGAGGTCGCCGAGGTCGTCTCGCGCTGGACCGGCATCCCGGTCTCCAAGATGCTGGAGGGCGAAAAGGACAAGCTGCTGCGCATGGAGGAGGCGATCGGCGCCCGCGTGGTCGGCCAGTCCGAGGCGGTCAATGCGGTGGCCAATGCCATCCGCCGCTCGCGAGCGGGCCTGTCGGACCCGAATCGCCCGAACGGCTCGTTCCTGTTCCTCGGTCCGACCGGTGTGGGCAAGACCGAGCTGACCAAGGCGCTGGCCAGTTTCCTGTTCGATACGGAAGAGGCCATGGTGCGCATCGATATGTCGGAGTTCATGGAGAAACACTCCGTGGCGCGGCTGATCGGGGCGCCCCCGGGCTACATCGGCTACGAGGAAGGCGGCTACCTGACCGAGGCCGTGCGCCGCAAGCCGTACTCCGTAATCCTGCTGGACGAGGTCGAAAAGGCACACCCGGATGTCTTCAACGTGCTGCTGCAGGTTCTGGACGACGGCCGCTTGACCGATGGTCATGGCCGTACCGTGGACTTCCGCAACACGGTGATTGTGATGACCTCCAACCTTGGCTCGCAGCAGATCCAGGAGATGGCCGGCGAGGAGAACTACGACGCGATGAAGGCCGCGGTGATGGAGATCGTCGGGCAGCACTTCCGCCCCGAGTTCATCAACCGCGTGGACGACGTGGTCGTGTTCCACCCGCTGGAACGCGAGCAGATCCGCGCGATCGCCGACATCCAGTTGCAGTACCTGCGCAAGCGGTTGGAGGAGCGCGACCTGTCGATCACCATCACCGACGCCGCGCTGGATCACCTGGGCGCGGCCGGGTTCGACCCGGTGTACGGCGCGCGTCCGCTCAAGCGGGCGATCCAGACCCAGCTGGAAAACCCGCTGGCACAGTCGCTGCTGGCCGGCGAATTCGGCCCTGGCGACACCATCGAGGTGGACATGGCCGACGGGCATCTGGCCTTCACCCGCGCCGCGGCGGCCGCCTGACCCGGGCCGCTTCTGTCCATGATCGCAAGGCCCGCTGCGTGCGGGCCTTTTTTGTGGGAAGTCCGTGGCGTTCCGGTCACGGTGATACCGGGTGGCAGCAGGCGATCGGGCGCGTGCGCCGCTATCCTGAGAGGAACAGGTGGGCGGCGAGACGCACGAGCCGCTTGTTGGACTGATCCGGGTGGGCAGGAAGGCGGACATGGACGGAGCAAGGATTGCCGCGCTGGTGCTGGCGGCGGGGTGGCTGACGGGCTGCGGGTTGTGGGATGCGCGTGGACAAATGCAGATGATGGGCCAGGCCTGCACGATTTCCGGCACCGTAGTGGCGGATGACGCGGTCCCGGGGCCGTATGTGGTCGCGGTATTCCGCGCGCCGATGGAGGAGGGCGCGGTTCCGGAACCGGTGGACCATGTCGTGAGTGCCGGTGGCGGCGAGTGGTTCTTTGGCTTGGCGCCGGGGCGTTACCAGGTCCTGGCCTTTGCCGACCCCGAACGTGACGGCCAGCACGAGGCGGGGGCGCCGGTATACCTGGCGAACCAGGGCGGCATGCTGGACTGCCCTGCGGGCACGCGCTTGGGCAATATGGAGATCCAGATCGAGGGTGAAGGGGTCGCGGGGCATGCGATCGCGCTGCCCGTCATGCGCGGTGCCGGTCCGGATGGCAGTCCCATCAGCGTTGGGGGGGTCACGGCGTTCGGGGAAGTGACCACGCTGGATGATCCGCGTTTCGACGACGATGTCGCGCGCGGGAGCCAGTGGCGGCCGGTGGATTTCATGCTGGCTGGTTATGCCGGGATCTATTTCCTGGAGCCCTACGACCCCGACCGCATCCCGGTGCTGTTCGTGCATGGGATGAATGGCTCCCCGCGGGGGTTCGCCGAACTCATCGACCAACTCGATCGCGAGCGCTACCAGCCCTGGCTGTATTACTACCCGTCCGGGCTCCCCCTGCAGTCCATCGCCGCACACCTGGCCCAGACTCTGGAAGAAATCGAGTTGCGCTATGAAGTGGAGTCGCTGCCGGTCGTTGCGCACAGTATGGGCGGCCTGGTGGCAAAGGGCTTTCTGCATGAGCGCGCACGTCGCGCGTCGCCGGCCCATATCCCGCGAATGATTGCGCTGTCTACGCCCTGGCATGGGCATGCGGCTGCGCAGTCGGGGGTGGATCGCTCGCCGGTGGTGATCCCGGTCTGGCGCGACATGGTGCCTGGCAGCGAGTACCAGCGCCGGTTGTTCGAGTCGGAGCTGTCGGGTGAGACCGAGCTGCACTTGCTGTTCAGCTTTCGCCGTCCGGATAGCGGGGGGCGTGCGGGTACGGATGGCGTGGTCACCCTGGCGACCATGCTGTATCCCCCGATTCAGGAACTAGCGAGCAGCGTCTACGGCGTGGACACCACGCATGCGGGGATTCTCACGCATCCGATGGCGCTGGAGCGGGTGCAGATGCTGCTCGAGTCTGGCTCCTGACAGGGCCATCGGGGTGGGCATGTACGCGACGCATGCAGCGGTTTTGGCGTAGGCTGAAAGGCGCGCCGCGAATCGCGGTGGTGCGCTTTTCGGGAGGTCGCAATGCAGCTGTTCGAGTGTGAAAGCTGCGGTAGTGTCATTTACTTCGACAACACCTACTGCAATCGCTGTGGCTATCGCCTGGGCTTTCTGCCCGACCGTCTTGAGCTGTCGGCGCTGGAGATGGCCGGGGATGCGCTTTACTCCTCCGGGGAGCCGATCCCGGGCGGGCTGTGGCGTGTCGCGGGCGAACCTGATGGGCCGCTTTATCGCCAGTGCCGCCACTACGCGGTGGACGCGGTCTGTAACTGGATGGTGCGCCACGATGACCCGGAGGGCTATTGCCGCGCGTGCCGGCTGAACCGCACCATCCCGGACCTGAGCGTGCCCGGCAATGCGCGTCTGTGGGAGCGGCTGGAGACGGAAAAGCGACGCCTGGTCTATAGCCTGCTGCGTCTGGGGTTACCCGTTGTGTCCAAGCAGACGGACTCCGCCGGCGTGGCGTTCGATTTTCTTGCCGACCCGAACCCCGCGTTCTACGAGGGAGGCGGCGTGGTGACCGGGCATGCGAACGGCGTGATCACACTCAACATCGCGGAGGCGGACCCGGCCGTGCGCGAGAGCATGCGCGAGGCCATGGCCGAGCCCTACCGCACCATCCTCGGCCACTTTCGTCATGAATCGGCGCATTACTACTGGGATCGGCTGATCCGTGGTACGCGCTGGCACGAGTACTTCCGTGGCCGCTTCGGCGATGAACGCATCGACTACGACGAGGCGTTGCGACGCCATTACGAGGATGGGCCGCCCAGCGACTGGCAGAACCATTTCGTGTCCGCCTATGCGAGCTCCCATCCCTGGGAGGACTGGGCCGAGACCTGGGCGCATTACCTGCATATCGTCGACGCCCTCGATACGGCGGCGGCCTATGGCATGGATGTCGCGCCCAGTGTTGGAGAGGCGGCGAGGCTCGGGCCGCAGGGCGGGCAGTCGCATTTCGACGCCTACGCTACCGACGATCCGGATGCCCTGGTCGCGCACTGGCTGCCGCTGGCCGCAGCCCTGAACAGCCTGAACCGCAGTATGGGGCATGCCCATGTCTATCCATTCGTATTGACACCGGAGGCGATCTCGAAGCTGGGTTTCGTGCATCGGGTCATCCAGGATTTTCGTACCGGTAACCGTTCCGCAGGCGAGCGGGAACTGCTGCACACGCATCGCGTCTGAGGGCCGGACACTTCAGGGAGGAAGCGGATGTACAACGTCGCGACCCGAGGACCGTTCAAGGGGTTGAACCCGCGCGTGGCCCCGGTTGCATTGCTGCTGGTGGTGCTGATTGCACTGTTTGCGATCTACCGCACCGAACAGCTCGAACGGGTCGTCTTTGATGCCCGCGCCTTTCTGACACCCTTTCTCGAGTGGTACTACGTGGTTGCGATGGCCCTGTTCCTGGTCATCGTGATCTGGCTGGGGGTCGGGCGCTATAAAAACGTGCGCCTGGGGCGCGATGACGAGGTACCGGAATTCACTACGGTGTCGTGGCTGGCGATGCTGTTCGCCGCCGGCATGGGTGTGGGCCTCCTGTTCTGGGCGGTGGCCGAGCCGCTCAGCCACTACGGGGGCAACCCGTTCCTGCTGGACAATGGCGAGACGGCCGAGGCCGCCGACATGTCCATGGTGCTGACCTATTTTCACTGGGGCCTGAACGCCTGGGCGGTGTTCGCCCTGCTGGCGCTGATCCTCGCCTATTTCGGTTTTCGCAGGGGACAACCGCTGGCACTTCGTTCCGCGCTGCATCCCCTGATCGGGAAGTACAGCCATGGCTGGCCCGGCGACATTGTCGATCTGCTGGCCATCCTGGCCACGGTGTTCGGGATCGCGACCACCCTGGGTCTGGGTATTCAGCAACTGGACACCGGGCTGGTGCATACCCTGGGGATTTCCGGCGGCGAAAACGGGCAGCTGTTCCTGGCGGCACTGCTGACGGTGATCGCGATTGTTTCGGTCATTACCGGCGTCCAGGTCGGTGTGCAGCGGGTCTCGCAGGCCAATATGTGGTTGAGCGTGGCGCTGATGGGCCTGCTGCTGATCTGGGGGCCGACCCAGTATCTGCTGGCGCTGTTCGTGCAGTCTTCCGGCAGCTACCTGCAGAACCTGCTGGGGCTGTCGCTGTACACCCACGCCCATCAGGAGGACGCCTGGCACTCCGACTGGACGGTGTTCTACTGGGGCTGGTGGCTGGCCTGGGCCCCGTTTGTCGGGTTGTTCATTGCGCGCATCTCGCGCGGGCGCACGCTGCGTGAATTCGTCCTGGGCGTGTTGCTGGTGCCCACGGTGATTACCTTCTTCTGGCTGTCCATGCTGGGTGGTACCGCCCTGTACGCGGAGGTCAACGGGGTCGCGGATATTGCCGACAAGGTCTCCGAGGACCTGACCATGGCCACCTTTGCGACGATGGATACGCTGGAGCCCTGGCTGGTGGCCAAGGTCGGGGGCGGGCTGATCACCATCCTGATTGCGACCTACCTGCTGACCTCCGCCAACGCCGGGATCGTCGTGATCAATACCCTGCTGGCCCACGGTTCTACAGAGCACCGCAAGCGGCATCTGACCATCTGGGGTGCGCTGATCGGACTGATCACTGCGGTGCTGCTACTGGCGGGTGGACTCGAGGTCCTGCAAAGCGCGGTGATCCTGGCGGCCCTGCCGTTTTCGCTGGTGATCCTGATGATGATCGTCGGGCTGATCCGGGGGCTGGAGCAGGAGCGGTGGGCACCGCGTCCGGGCGAGAGGACGATTCTGCCCAGCGAGCCCTGGCAGGTGCCGGCAGATCGCATTAGTGAGGATTATGACACCGAGGACGATGCCCCCGAATCCGGCCCGGACGACGACAATCCGGAAGACCGGGAGCCACCGCAGCGGCCGTGGTGAGGATCGGGCGCTTCGCCGGTCGTGGCGGAAAGTCCCGCCGGCTTTGCGTTCACTTTTGGACGCGGCGGCCTTGCCTTAGCCTGTGCACACATTCGATAACCGAGAGAGCACCATGAGCGACGATACCCTGCAGCTGTCCGGCGACCTGATCCAGAAGATTCAGGATGTGCTGGTCGAGACCGATCCCAAGGCCCAGCAGCCCATCGTGGCCGTGCAGTATCTGAGCGCGATCACCGGTTTTCTGGTGGCGCAGATGCCGGAATCGGTGAACGAGCGCAAGGAGTATCTGAAACAGCTCTCGCAGTTCACCGAGTCGGTGTTCGTGGATATGGAGAGCCGCAAGCAGGCGGCCCCGCCGCCGCAGGAGGCCAGTGGCGTCTGGCGCCCGGGCGACAACTGAAGTCCGGTTGCCCGCCTGTGTGCGGGAATGAAGCGCCGGGCTGGCGGAGGTCAGTCGTCCCCGGCGTCGTCCTTCTTGCGTGAACGCATCTGGCGCAGCATCGCTTCCTGCTCATTGAAGCTCGGCATGCGCCGCTTGCCGCCCACGTCGCGGTCACGATCGTTCGCTCCGGCGGGGCCGGGGTGCCCGGCGCGCTCGCCTTCCTTGATCGACTGGTATTCGGTCAGTTCGCGCTGGGCATCCTCGTCGCTGGTGTAGCGGCCGCGATAGTCCTGCGGCGGCTTGTGGCCCTTGCGCAGGAACACCTGCTTGCGCAGTTCCTTGTTGTAGTCTGTCACGCGGCGGTCGATCCAGATCAGATCAAACGCCGCCCAAGCGGCCATGGCACCCGCCGGGATCAGCCACCACCAGCCAGCCATAAGCCAGGCCGTGATCAGAAGTGCCGCGCTCAGGCCGATGTAGCCCGCGCCCCCCAGGGGCTCACGCAAATAGAAGCGGTGCAGTCCCAGCGGAAACAGGACCCAGGCGATGTAGGCGGGCGGGCGCGTGCGCATCTCGGCCGCGAGTTTTGCGTTGATCGCCTGCAGGCCGCCGCCTTCGAGATCCAGTTCCTTCCACGCCTTGCGCATGGATGCCTCCCAGCTGTGAACAATCGTCCGTGCACCGTAACGGACCGTCCCGGCAGGTGCGATTGTTCGGGTTCGGCTCGGGGTTACCCGGCCGGGTTCTCGTGGGTGGGGTCGCGCTCCAGGAGGCGGCGCGCGGCCTCGCGTACCGGGCGGTCCTGGTAGAGCACCGCGTGGACCTCCGCGCAGATGGGCATGTCCACCGACAGCGTCCTGGCGCGGGCGTTGATCTGCCGCGCGGTCTCCACCCCCTCGACCGACTGGCCGATACGGGCGCGAGCCGTCTCCAGGTCGTAGCCCTGCCCCAGCAGGCGGCCCAGGCGGCGGTTGCGCGACTGGTCATCGGTACAGGTGAGGATCAGGTCACCAAGCCCGGACAGCCCGGTCAGGGTGCCCGGCTGGGCACCAACCGCCTCGCCCAGGCGCTGCATCTCGGCCAGGCCGCGGGTCATCAGTGCCGCACGAGCGTTGGCGCCGTAGCCGGCGCCGTCGGCGATCCCGGTCGCGACGGCCAGCACGTTTTTCAGTGCGCCACCGAGCTCCACGCCGATCACGTCGGGATTGCGATAGATGCGCAGGGCCTCGCCATGCAGGGCCCCGGCCAGCCGGTCCAGGCTGCGCTCGCTCTGCGAGGCCGCTGTCAACGCGGTGGGTTGGCCACGGGCCACCTCTGCGGCGAAGGAAGGCCCGGAGATCAGCGCGGGCGGGAAGACGGCGCCCAGTTCTTCCTCGGCGATCTCGTGCAGCCAGGCCCCGCTGGAGGTCTCGAGCCCCTTGGTGGCCCAGGCGACCGTCTGCCCTTCGCGCAGGCGCGGCTGCATCCAGCGCAGGGTCGCGCGAAAGGCTCCGGACGGCACCGCGATCAGCACCAGGTCTACATCGTGGATCACACCGGGGTCGGCGCTGATGGAGAGATTGTCCGGGAAGGGGATGCCGGGCAGGTAGCGGGCGTTCTCGCGCTCGCGACGCAGCCGCTCGGCGACCTCGTCCTTGCGGACCCAGAGCACGACGTCCTGGTGCAGACGCGCGGCATGGATCGCCAGCGCGGTGCCCCAGGAGCCGCCACCCAGGAGTGCGATGCGCACGGGTGCGAGTCTCGGGTCAGGCCTGGGAGGTCGACTCCGGCGCGGCCGCCTGCGAGTCGCCGGATGCCTTTTTCTGGTCTTCCAGGTGTTGCTGGTACAGCGCCTCGAAGTTGACCGGCTGCAGCAGCAACTGCGGGAAGCCGCCCTTGAGTACCAGGTCCGCGACCGTTTCGCGGGCGAACGGGAACAGCAGATTCGGGCAGTAGGAGCCCAGCAGCTGGTTGAGCTGGTCGCGGGGGAAGCCGCGGACGATGAAGACCCCGGCCTGGTTGATTTCGACCAGGTACGCGGTCTTGCCGTTGGACTCGGTCGTCACGGTCAGTTTCAGCTCGACCTCGAACACGCCTTCTTCTTCGCGGATCGGGCGGGCGTTGGTGTTCAGCTGAATGTTGGTGTCGCCCTTCCACTCGTTCAGAAAGATCTCGGGGGCATCCGGCGACTCGAACGAGATGTCCTTGATGAACACCTTCTGGATGGAGAAGCCGGGGTTGTCCTGGGAGTTGCCCTGCGCGCCCGCGCCGTTACCGCTGGTGTTGGAGGTTTCTTCAGCCATGATCTTGTTCCGAGTCGTGGGGAATGGGATTTGTGTGCGGGAATCGTAAAGGAATGTGGCGCCGGATAGGAGTCACGAGGCGGGTGAGTTTTCCCGTCGTCCTGGAGGTTCAGGCGTCGCTGGCGCGCGCAATGCCGACCGCTTCGGCCATGCGGTGCAGTTCACCGGAGCGATCCAGCGCCTGCAACTCGTCGTATCCGCCGATATGGGTGTCACCCAGGAAGATCTGCGGCACCGAGCTACGGCCGGCCCGTTGTTCCATCTCCGCGCGCGCCCCGGATTCGCGATCGACCGGGTGGTCGTCGAACGGGTAGCCGTGGTGGATCAGCAGCCGTCGGGCCAGCAGGCAGAACGGGCAGCGGACTGTGCCATAGACCTCGAAGCGCATTACTTCTTTTTGATTGGCATGCCCGCGGATTGCCAGGCCTGGATGCCGCCCTGGAGATTCACGACATCCTGGAAGCCAGCGGCGGTCAGCTGCGAGGCCGCCATCGCGGAGCGGTTACCGCTGCGGCAGTACACCACCACGGGCTTGTCCTTGTACTTGGCGATGTCGTCCATGCGCTTTTGCAGGCTGCCCACCGGGATGTGCTTGGCCCCACCAATGCGGCCGGAGGCGATCTCGTTATCCTCGCGCACGTCCAGCACCAGGCTGTCGTCCTGATTGATCACGCGCACAGCCTCGTTCGGCGAAAGGGTGCGGTACTTGCGGGTCAGGCGGCGGAACTCGGTGAACAGGATCATCCCGACAACCGCCAGCAGGGCCCCGGTCAGGATCGGGTGATTGGACAGAAATTCAGGGAGTCGTTCGAGCATTCAGGTCGCCGCGTCGGTCAGGGGGATGTCAGGAGCTGCAGAAAACGTCCTGCATCATACCGATCAGGCGCAGCGTGCGGGAGTCCCCCACTCGGTAGTAGACACGGTTCGCATCCTTGCGGGTCGCCAGGATGCCCTTGTCGCGCAGGATGCCCAGGTGTTGCGAAATGTTGCTCTGCGAGGTCCCGACCTGATCGACGATTTCCTGTACGCTGATCTCGCGATCGCCGAGAATGCAGAGGATCTTGAGCCGCAGGGGGTGGGACATCGCCTTGAGCGAGCGCGAGGCCCGTTCGATGTCCTCGTCCTGCGACATCAGTTCTTCTTCGACCATCTTTTCTTCTTCGACCGCTTCGTTGCTCACGGCATGCCTCTTTATTGTTTTGCGAAACAGCAAGCCCGTAACCGGGTGAGAATATAAGTACCTAAACGTACCCCGATATGCGAATTTGCGCAATCTTGACTTCCCGATACCCCTTACTGCTTGTTCTGGTGGCGTTTTTGCTGGCACCCGCGGGCAGCTTGTTGGCGTTTGAACCGGAGGCCGAGCTGGAGGAAACGCTGGAGGCGATCCGCGACCTGGAGCGCAGCCAGGAGGAGCGCCAGGCGGCGCTCGAACGCCTGGAGGATGAGCTCGAGCGCGCGGCGCGGGGCAGCAGCGAGTCGCGGCGCGAACTGCGTGAACTGGAGGCACGGCGCGAGCGACAGGCCGGGGTGATCGCCGAGCACGAGGCGCGCGTTGAACAGGAGGAGGAGCGGCTACGCGAGGAACGCGTGCAGGCGGGGCGCTTGCTGCGTGACCAGTGGCAGCGCGACCGGCATCCGGGGCGAGTGCCGGGCACCGGGGGGGAGGGTGAGCTGAGCCGGTTGCACCCGGAGATTGCCGCGCGGCTGCGTGAGGCGCGGGCCGAGGCGTTGTCGGCCCTGGGCGAACAACTGGCGGTGTTGCGGGCCGCCCGCGATGATCTGGAACGCGAGCAGGCGGTGCTGGCCGAGCAGGAGGCAGAGTTGCGCGAGGTCGTGGCGGATCTCGAACGCGAGGAGGAACGGCAGCGTCTGGCGATGGCCGAGCTGGAACGCGCGATCGAGGACGAGGCGCTGGAGCTGGCACGGTTGGAGCGCAATGCCGAGACCCTGGAGGACCTGATTCGCGAGGTGGAACGCGATGCGGCGGAACGCGAAGAGCGTGCCGCGCGGGGCGATCCTCCACCCGAGCGTGCGCCGGTTCGTTCCGACGTCGACTTTGCCGACCTCCAGGGCGAGTTGCCCAGGCCCGCGGACGGCTCGGTCGTCCGGCGTTTCAACGAGCCGCGCGGCAGTCGTCTGCAGTCACGCTGGCGCGGGACCGTGCTGGAGGTCGACAACGGCGAGTCGGTGCATGCCGTCCATTTTGGTCGTGTGGTCTACGCTGACTGGATGCAGGGCTACGGTTTTCTGGTCATCCTCGATCACGGGAACGGCTATCTGACCCTTTACAGCAACCTGGAGGAGATCCTGGTCGCCGAGGGTGAAGAGGTCGAGGGCGGCACGCGCATGGCCCTGGCCGGCGCCGGGCGCGAGGCCATCGCGCCGGGGCTCTATTTCGAGATCCGGCGAAATGGCGATCCGTTGAACCCTGAGGATTGGTGGCTATCTCAATGACGAGCATCACGAAAAAAACGTGACCGTGTTTGAAGGATTTGTCGGGCGAAAACAGCAGACGCAGTCGGGCGTTCAGGCATGGGTCAGATTCCCGGTGCTACCATCGACCCGGTAAATACCTCCGTTTCTAGAGGATCGGTAATGAAGAAGTCGTGTCGCACTGGGTACGCCCTGGTGGTGGGTTTGGTGGTCGGTGTCATGCTTAGCGTGTCGGTGGCGGTGTATGCCGATCGCGAGAATGGCGCACAGAATGCCTTGCCGGTGGAGGACCTGCAGCGGTTTACCGAGGTGTATATGCGCATCAAGCGCAATTACGTCACCGAGGTGGACGGCAAGGAGCTGCTGGATAACGCCATCCAGGGGATGCTCTCCGGGCTGGATCCGCATTCGGCCTACCTGGACGAACAGGACTTCGAGGACATGCAGGTCGGCACCTCCGGCGAGTTCGGCGGTCTGGGGATCGAGGTCGGTATGGAGGATGGCTTCGTCAAGGTCATTGCCCCGATCGATGGCACCCCGGCGAGCAAGGCCGGCATCCAGGCGGGTGACCTGATCATTCGCCTGGACGGTGAATCGGTGCAGGGCATGACGCTGTCCGATGCCGTCTCCAAGATGCGCGGCGAGAAGGGCTCCGACATTACTCTGACCATCGTCCGCGAGGGCGAGGACCAGCCGAAGGAGATCACGCTGACGCGCGACCGTATTCAGGTCCAGAGCGTGCGTTCCGAGATCCTCGAAGACGGGTATGGCTACCTGCGTATCAGCAACTTCCAGCAGCGCACCGCGCGTGACGTTGTGCGAGCCGTCGAAGAGCTGAAGGAAGAGGGCGATCTGCGCGGCCTGGTGCTGGATCTGCGCAACAATCCGGGCGGCATCCTGAATGGTGCGGTCGGTGTGTCCGATGCTTTCCTGGAGGAAGGGCTGATCGTTTATACCGAAGGTCGGTTGGAGGACTCTCAGTTCCGCTATCAGGCCTCGCCGGGTGATGTGCTCGGCGGTGCCCCGATGGTGGTACTGGTGAACCGGGGTTCGGCCTCGGCCTCCGAGATCGTGGCCGGCGCCCTGCAGGATCACAAGCGCGCGGTGGTCATGGGCCAGAACACCTTTGGCAAGGGTTCGGTGCAGACAATCCTGCCGCTGACCGAGAACACCGGTATCAAGCTGACCACGGCGCGTTACTTCACGCCGGATGGGCGCAACATCGAGGAAGAGGGAGTAGCACCCGACATCCGGCTGGAAAACCTGACGGTCACGCGTGCCGAAGGCGAGGATGAGCGTGACGCCCAGGCGCGTATGCAGCGCGAGCTGCAGGGCGAGGACGTGCCGGAAGACGATGACGACAATGGCGAGAGCCTGGCCGAGCGTGATTACGGTCTGAGCGAGGCCCTGAATCTGCTCAAAGGGCTGAACATCTACAGTCAGCGCTGATTGGGGGTGCGGCCATGACGGAGGAAACACCACGTGTCCTGGTGCCGCTGGCGGCCGGGGCCGAGGAGCTGGAGGCCGTCACCATCATCGACCTGTTGCGCCGCGCGCGCTTCGAGGTCACGGTCGCGGGGCTCGAACAGGGCCCCGTGCGCTGTTCCCGCGGGACGGTGATCCAGCCGGACACCACGCTGGATGCCATTCAGGACGATGCCTTCGACCTGATCGTGTTGCCCGGTGGTCTGCCGGGGGCCGATCACCTGCGCGACAACCCGCATGTACAGGCGATGCTGCGGGCACAGGCCGAGCGCGACGGCTGGCTGGGTGCGATCTGTGCCGGGCCCAAGGCGCTGGCACAGGCGGGGGTGCTGGAAGGTCGTCGGGTGACCTCGTTTACCGGGGCGCTGGACGAATCGGGCATCCCCTCTACCGGGGGACTGGTCGAGGTTGACGGGCGCATCATCACCGGCCGCGGTCCGGGCGCGGCGATGGACTTTGCCCTGACCCTGATCGAGCAACTGGCCGGGCGCGAGGCCCGCGAGGCCGTCGAGGGACCGTTGCTGCGTCCTTAGAAAGACAGACCTTTCCTGCTCCCGTGCAAGCCCTGCGCGGTTCCATCCAGCGTCACTTCGCATCCTGGCATGAACCCGACAGCCCCAGTCGATTAGACTGTGCGGGTCTCGCGGTCGCCTGGCCGCGCCCAACGAACCCAACCCAAGGAGTCGTGACCGAATGGCAGGCCACAGCAAGTGGGCGAACATCCAGCATCGCAAGAACGCCCAGGACGCCAAGCGCGGCAAACTCTTTACCAAGCTGATCCGCGAGATCACCGTCGCTGCCCGGCAGGGCGGGTCCGACCCCGAGACCAATCCGCGCCTGCGCCTGGCGATCGACAAGGCGCTCGGCGCCAACATGACGCGGGATACCATCGAGCGCGCGGCCAAGCGCGGCGCTGGCGAGACCGACGGGGCCGCGATGGAGGAGATCCGCTACGAGGGCTATGGCCCGGGCGGCGCGGCGATCCTGGTCGACTGCATGACCGACAATCGCAACCGGACCGTGGCCGAGGTGCGTCACGCCTTCTCCAAGATGGGTGGCAACCTGGGGACCGATGGCTCGGTGGCCTACCTGTTCCAGAACAAGGGCGTGATTCGTTTTGCGCCGGGGCTGGACGACGAGACGGTCATGGAGGCCGCGCTAGAGGGTGGGGCCGAGGACGTGCAGGTCGAGGACGACGGCGCGATCGAGGTGATTACCGAGCCCGATACCTATCAGGACGTGCGCCAGGCGCTGCTGGACCGAGGGCTGGAGCCGGAGAGCTCGGAGGTCACCTGGCGCCCGGAGACCCTGTCGCCACTGGATGCGGAGACCGCCGAATCCGTGCTGAAACTCCTGGAGATGCTGGACGACCTGGATGACGTGCAGAACGTCTTTACCAACGCCGACTTCCCGGAAGGCGTGGGGCAGTAGCGCGAGTTCCTGGACAAGCGAATGCGCATCCTTGGTATCGACCCCGGCTCGCGGATCACTGGCTTTGCGGTGATCGAGTACGCCAAGGGCCAGGGCCGTTCCCGCGGCCATGGCGTGATCCGGCCCAGATCCAAGGGGTTTCCCGAACGCCTGGGCGAGATCTTCACCGGCGTGGTCGAGGTGATCGGTGAACTCAAGCCCGACGTGCTGGCGATCGAAACGGTATTCGTCGCGCGCAATGCGCAGTCGGCGATCAAGCTGGGGCACGCCCGGGGGGCCGCCATCTGCGCGGCGACTCAGGCCGGGCTCCCGGTACATGAATATGCCCCGCGTGCGATCAAGATGGCCGTGGTCGGCGTGGGCAGCGCGGACAAGGAGCAGGTCCAGCACATGATGCAGCAATTGTTACGTCTGACCGAACCGGCCAGCAGCGATGCCGCCGATGCCCTGGCCGTCGCGCTGTGCCATGCCCATACCGCCCAGCACCAGGCGCGTCTGGCAGGCGCCGCCTCGGCCGTGATTGGGGGGCGCCCGTGATTGCCCGGCTGGAGGGGACGCTGATCAGCCGCGAGGTGAATGGCGTGGTGATCGATGCGGGGGGTGTGGGCTACGAGGTCGAGGTCCCGCTCTCCACGCTGGCGGCCCTGCCGGAGCCGGGCGAGACCGTGGTCCTGACCACGCACCTCGTGGTACGTGAGGATGCGCACCAGCTGTTCGGGTTCATGCACAAGCGCGACCGCGATCTGTTCCGGCGCCTGATCCGAGTCAACGGGATCGGGGCCAAACTCGCGCTCGCGATGCTCTCGACCTATGCAGGTGACGAACTCGCCGGCCTGATCAGCGGCGGTGACGTGACCGGGCTGGCCAAGGTCCCGGGGATCGGCAAGCGCACGGCTGAACGCGTGGTGCTGGAGCTGGGCGAGCGCCTGGCCGAGATGGGATTCGCGGCTGCGCCGGGGGGTGCCGACGCAGGGGCCGATATCCCGGGTGCCGCGATGGACGGCGAGGCCCTGGCAGCGCTCGAGTCATTGGGTTATCCACGCGCCAGCGCGGAGAAGATGGTCGCCGCCGTGCGCGATCAGGCCGACTCGGTGGAGTCGCTCGTGCGTCTCGCACTGCGTGCGACCGTAAGGCGTTGAGTACCCGGCCCGGTATTACCGGGGCCGGGCCGATATGGCAAAAAACAGCTCCTAGCAGTCGCCGATGCGCTGGCCTTCAACGGTGATGCGCACGGACATGGGGCCCATCGGCGAGTCGATCTCGCTGCGCATTTCACCCTCGGCGCGATCTCCCATGAATTGCATCGAGCCCTGCATGTCCATGCTGGTGCCGTCGGGATCGGTGCAGGTCATGGTGTAGTCCACGCCGTCCGCGCGCATGTCCATGCTGTCCACACTACAGCCCTCGGGCGCCTCGATCATCTCCTCGCCGCGCGCGAGGTCGTCCTCGGTCACGCACTCGGTGTAGGTCTCGGTCTGCTCCGGCATCTGGTGTGCGCCTTCCATGGTGGTGGTGTTGGTGTACTCCCACTCGCCCGGCTGAATGTTCGGTGTTTCGGCCTGGGCCACCAGTGGCAGGAACGCGAACGGGATGGCGGCCAGCAGGCCGTAAAGGCTGAAACGAGGCATCATGATGGGGCTCTCCCTGCGAAATGTGTGCGGTTCATGGTGCCTCGGCGTCTGCAGGGGAGCAAATTGGCGAATGCCGCAGATCGGTGGCATGTTGCGCTTGGGGATCTCGGAGGGGATGCATGGCCATACCGTTATGGGTGCTGGGCGGTGCGGGTGCCGTGGTGCTGGGCGGGGCCGTGTTGCTGGATGGCGATCCGCGCGATTTCCTGGCGGGCGGGGGGCATCCGGCCGCGCCCGGCTGTGCGATTCCGGTGGAGATGCATCTGGGCGAGATCGACCCGCGCTTCGAGCTGGAGCCCGACGAAGTGCGCCGCGCACTCGATGCCGCGGTGGCGATGTGGGAGACCCATACCGAAGAACGGCTGTTCACCGCGCGCGACGGCGAGGGAATGGCCGTGCGGCTGGTGTTCGACGAACGTCAGGCCGGCGCCATGGCACGGGAGCGCTCGCGCGCGCAGCTGGATCGGGCGCAAGAGGATATCGACGATGCCCGCGAGCGCCTGGAACGCCATCGCTCGGCGCTGAATGCCGACGTCGAGCTGTACGAACGCCGCGTGCGCGGGTTCGACGAGCGGCGCCGCGCGCATGAAGACCGGGTCGCCGACTGGAACGCGGGTCGGGTGGAGCACAGTGCACAGGCCCGCGAGCGTCTGGAGCAGGGGGCGCGAGAGCTGCGCGAGGAGCACGATCGACTGGAGGAACGCCGCCGCGGGCTGGAGGATCGCCGGGCGGATCTGAACGCGGCCGGGCGCGAGCTGGAACGCGAGATCGCCGCCTTCAATGAACAGGTCGACCAGTACAACCGGGCAGCGGCCATGGGCAGCGGTTTCGACATGGCGATCTACCAGCAACAGGGCAACCGTCGCAGCATCACGGTCTACAAGGCGAGCGACTTTGACGAGTTGCGCCTGACGCTGGCACACGAGCTCGGCCATGCCCTGGGGATCGGGCACGTCGATGATCCCGCCGCGGTCATGCACGCGGAGCTGGGCCCGGCGAACGCGGGTCGCGAGGACCTGGCCCCGGCGGATCGAGCGGCCCTAGTGGAGTCGTGCGGAGTAGAACTGGTGACGCCGTGAAGGGCCGGGGCGTGATCCCTCGCCCCGGGAGGCATCAGAAGCGGTAGCGCAACCCGGCCGACAGGACGTGCACATCGCCGCGCGTGCGCCCGCGAGTCTCGGTGCTCACCCCGACTTCCGCAAATTCCGATTCGAGCTCGATCGACTCGCTGCCGACGTCGATATAGGCATAGCCGAAGTCGAAGCTGAAGCGATCGCTGGCGCGGTAGCTGGCGCCGACCGTGTACCAGATGCGATCGCCATCCGGTGTGCGCGTGCTGCGAAAGCCGTCGCGGGTTGGCGTGCGGTCGTACTGAATGCCGGCGCGCAGCGTCCACTGCGGGTTGGCCTGATACTCGGCGCCCAGCGCGATGGCATAGCTGTCGCGATAGTTCTGCTCCACCGTCTGGATGGAACCACCAGCGCTGCGTACATCGATCTCGTCGAAGTTCGACCAGCGAAACCAGGTGTACTGAACAAGCCCGGTCCAGCGCGCATCGAACTCGTGCGACAGGGCGACGCTCGCGACATCCGGCAGTTTGAGCCGGGCCTGGGCGGACATCGTCGTACTCTCGCCCAGCCCCTGCGGTGGGGTAACCGTCGCCGTGCCACGCAGGGTCTGGCTGACCCCGTGGCGGTAGTGCAGGCCCAGCCGGGTCGCGTCGGTCAGGTCGGCCTGCAGGCCCAGGTTGAAACCGACATCCCAGCTGTCACCCTCGAGCTTGAATTCGCCATCGGTGTCCGGATCGGGGCCCGTGGGCGAGGGGACGGCGCTGCGCAGCGTCGCGTTCGCGTAATGGAGGTCCAGACCACCGCCGATGGAAACGCGTTCGCTCAACTCGAAGGCCATCGACGGGTGCAGGTTGATCACCTTCAGGTCGGTATCGGTGGAGTCGTAGCGCCCGAAGAAATCGTCGTCGTAGTCGTTGGCCAGGCCATAGGGTGCGGTCAGCCCCACGCCCAGCCACAGGCGCTCGCCGTAGCGCTCGGCCCAGTAGAGATTCGGGACGGGGGTCGGATCGTATGGGTTGCCGCCGTTACCACCGTCGGTGGCCTGCTCGCCGAAGGCGCCAGTGGCCGACGAGCCCCGGTCGCTCATGCGTGTGCGCGGCATCAGCAGGTGCACGTTGGCCTGAAACTCGCCGCTTTCCAGGCGCGTCATGCCGGCAGGGTTGAAGTAGATGGTGCTGGCATCATTGGCCGCGGCGGCCTCGCCGGCGTAGGCCCGGCCAAGGCCCGTGACGCCCTGTTCCTGGATGTAGAACCCCGCCGCGAGCAGGGTGGTCGGCGCGGCGAACATGGCGCCGGCGACGGCGACACAGAGCGCCAGTCGGCGCGTGGAATGGTGCGTCATGCGGTCCCCCTGGTCTTGTTATGGGCGGGGCAGGGCCTGCCCCCCCGTCCCGGGGTGACCGCCTGCTCCCGGATCGGACCCTACCGGGTCGTACGATATGCGCCAACCTTTTTGCCGTGTCCGAGCATGACAAGTGTCATGCTCGGAGGGGTGACTGCGGGGGGATCAGACCAGGAGCGCCAGCCCCACGACCGCGGCGGTGACGCCCCCGATCAGCAGGGCAAGCGTGCGCTGGGTGAAGCGGCCCAGGAACAGGCGCGCCGCCCGTTCACGCAGAGCAAAACTGTCCTGCAGGCCGACGATGGCCGCGATCAGGCCGCCGACCAGCAGGACAATGCCGAGGATCTGGATCATCGCGTCTCCCTCCATGCGGTTCGTTTACCACTTGCGTGGTGCGATCAGCCGCAGCAGCGCCAGCAGCAGGATGGCTCCAACCGTGGCGGCCACCAGGGTCCCGATCAGGCCGGCCGTCGGCACCCCAAGCTGGGTAAACAGCCAGCCGCCCAGCACTGCCCCGATCACCCCGATCACGATATTCAGCAGGATGCCCTGGCCTGCGCCGTGGACCAGCAACCCCGCGAGCCAGCCGGCGATGCCGCCGATCAGCAGCAGCAATAACAGTGATTCAACGGGCATTGAGTGCTCCTTTGCTCTCTTGTCTGATGGATGATGGGAGCGGGCGTTCCGTGCGGCCCTGATTCAGCCGACGGTGGCGTAGCGCGTGGCGCTGCCCAGCCAGCGTTCGATCAGGGCCGCCGCGCGTGGCGGGTCCTCGCGCATGCGCAGGGCCAGCTCTGTGGCCTCCTCCAGCAGGTCCTGATCGCGCGACCAGTCGGCCACACGGAAGCTGCGGTCGCCCGTCTGGCGCGTGCCCAGCAGCTCGCCGGGGCCGCGCAACCGGAGGTCCACCTCCGCGATCTCGAAGCCGTCGTCGGTCCGGCGCATCGCCTCCAGGCGCTCGCGGGCGGTTTCGCCCAGCGGCGGGCGGTAAAGCAGCACGCAGGCAGAGGCGGTGTTGCCGCGCCCGACACGGCCACGCAACTGGTGCAGCTGTGACAGCCCCATGCGTTCGGCGTTCTCGATGATCATCAGGCTCGCATTGGGGACATCCACGCCGACCTCGATTACCGTGGTCGCGACCAGCAGATCGAGCGCGCCGGCACGAAAGCGTTCCATCACCGTATCGCGCTCGGGCCCCTTCATGCGCCCGTGGGCCAGCCCGATACTCAGCTCCGGCAGCGCCTCGCGAAGGCGCTCGGCGGTCGCCTCCGCGGACTCCGCCTCCAGTTGTTCCGATTCCTCCACCAGCGGGCAGACCCAGTAGGCCTGGGTGCCGGAGCCGCAGGCGGCACGGATGCGCTCGATCACTTCGTCACGACGCTCGTGGCTGATCAGTGCGGTGCGCACGGGTGTGCGCCCCGGCGGACGCTCGTCGATGACCGAGCTGTCCAGGTCGGCGTACAGGGCCATGGCCAGCGTGCGCGGGATCGGGGTCGCGGTCATGATCAACTGATGCGGCATCTGGCCATTGCCCTTGTCGCGCAGGGCCATGCGCTGATGCACGCCAAAGCGGTGCTGCTCGTCGATGATCGCCAGTCCCAGGCGGTGGAAGCGGACCTCTTCCTGGAACAAGGCGTGGGTGCCGATCGCGACCTGGCGATGGCCACTGGCCAGTTCCGAAAGCAACTGACCCCGCTCGCTGGCGCCCTGGCGTCCGCCCAGCCATGCCACCGAAACGCCCAGCGGTTCCAGCCACTGGGCGAGATTGCGCCCGTGCTGCCGGGCGAGCAGCTCGGTGGGGGCCATGAATGCGACCTGATGGCCGGCCTCCACTGCCGCGAGGGCGGCCGCAACCGCGACCAGGGTCTTGCCGGAGCCGACGTCGCCCTGCACCAGCCGGTTCATCGGGGTCGGGCGGGCCAGGTCCTCGCGCACCTCGTGGATCACGCGGTCCTGTGCGCTGGTGGGTGCGAACGGGAGCTGGTCGCGCAGTTGTCGCCACAGCGCGCCCTCGGGACGGATGACCGGCGCGCGGCGCGTATCCTGCGGGGTGCGGTTTTGTTCCATGCGGGCGAGCTGGTGGGCGGTCAGCTCCTCCAGTGCCAGGCGGGTGCGCGCGGGCCCGCGCTGCTCGGCGGTGTCCAGTGCATCCAGGACCTCGGCCCGTGCCGGGGGGTGGTGCAGCTGCTGCAGGGCCGTGTGCAGCCCGGGTAGCTGGCGCTGGTTCAGTTCCGGGAGCAGGTCGGGCAGCTGTTCGGTGGTCGGCAGGGCCTCGGTGATCAGCTGACGCAGGAGCTTCTGCGAGATGCCCTCGGTCGTCGGATAGATCGGGGTGAGGTGGGTTTCCAGCACGGGTGGTTTCGTGCCTACCACCTGGAGTTCCGGGTGCACGCACTCCATCGCGCCGGGCATGCCGCGCGGTTCGCCGAAGGCGCGAATGCGCGTACCCGGGCTCAGGCGGCGCTGCTGGCCGCTGCCGAAATGGAAGAACCGCAGCAGGATGGACGCGCCGTCCTCTTCCAGCGTGACCACCAGCATGCGGCGGCGGCGATGGACGACCTCGGCGTGGGTGACCCGGCCCTCGAACAGGGCGGACAGTCCCGGGCGCAGGGCGCGGATCGGGGTCAGCCGGGTACGGTCCTCGAAACGCAGTGGCAGGTGCAGGAGGAGGTCCCGGGCCTGTTCCAGGCCCAGACGGGCCAGGCGCTCGGCCACCGCGGGGCCGACACCCTTGAACCCCGTCAGCGGCGTCTGCAGGTCCACCGCGGTCGCCGCGCGCGGATCAGCCGCGCGGGCACCAGGCGATGGCGTCCATCTCCACCTGCGCGCCCTTGGGCAGGGCGGCCGCGCCGATCGCGGCGCGGGCCGGATACGGCTCGGCGAAGACCTCGCTCATGATCTTGTTGACCAGCGGGAAGTGGGTCAGGTCGATCAGGAAGATGTTCAGCTTGGCGATGTCGGAGAAATCCGCATTGGCGGCCTCCAGCACGGCCTTCAGGTTGTCGAACACACGGCGAATCTGGTCTTCGATGCCGCCGTCGACCAGTTCCATCGTGGCCGGGTCCAGAGGGATCTGGCCGGACAGGTACAGGGTGTCGCCGGCGCGCACGGCCTGGGAGTAGGGGCCGATCGCGGCCGGGGCGTTTTCGGTCTGGATGATTTCGCGCGACATGCGGGCTCCTTGGCTCGGGTCGGTGATTCGGGATGCGGGCACCTTACCGCATTCGTTGAGCGGTGGGATCGCCGGGACAATGCATCTACAGGAGAACGAGATTGTCGCGGTGAATGAGCTCGGGTTCCAGAAGGTAGCCGAGCTCCGCCTCGATATGGTCCGCGCGCAGGCCGCGGATGCGTTCCACCTCGCTGGAGGCGTAGTTGGTCAGTCCGCGTGCGAACGGGCGGCCGTCCGGGTCGACGCAGGTCACGACCTCGCCGCGCCGAAAGTCGCCGCGCAGGCCCACCACGCCCACCGGCAGCAGGCTGCGGCCCGACTCGCGCAACACGCGTGCGGCGCCGGCATCCAGCAGGAGCTCGCCGCGCGAATGCAGCTGGTCGGCCAGCCAGCGCTTGCGCGCGGCCAGCGGCTCGCGGTCGGGCTTGAGCCAGGTGCCCAGGCGCTCGTTCTTCAGTACGCGGCCGATCACCTGGGCCTCGCGCCCGGAGGCGATCACGGTATGCGTGCCGGAGCGTGCGGCGCGCTCCGCGGCCTTGAGCTTGGTGGCCATGCCGCCGCGCCCCAGGCGTCCGAAATCGGCGGCCACGAAGCGGTGCAGTTCGGTATCCGTGGCGCGGCCCTCGTGGATCAGCTGCGCGTCGGCGTGCTGGCGCGGATCGCGGTCGAACAGGCCGTCCTGGTCGGTCAGGATCAGTAGCAGGTCGGCGACCACGAGGTTGGCAACCAGGGCCGCCAGGGTGTCGTTGTCCCCCAGCCGGATCTCCTCGTAGGCGACCGTGTCGTTCTCGTTCACCACGGGGATGGTCCCCATCTCCAGCAGGGCCTGCATGGTCGAGCGGGCGTTCAGGTAGCGCGAGCGATCGGCGAGGTCGTCATGCGTCAGCAGGACCTGTGCCGCGTGCAGGCCGTGGCTTGCGAACTCCCGCTCGTAGGCCTGCACCAGACCCATCTGCCCCACGGCCGCGGCGGCCTGCAGGCGATGCAGCTGGTGCGGGCGCTCGCTCATCCCGAGTCGGCGCATGCCCTCGGCCACGGCGCCACTGGAGACCAGGATGACCTCCAGCCCTTTGCGCCGCAGCGCGGCGATCTGGTGCGCCCAGGATTCCAGCGCCGGACGGTCCAGGCCCGCGCCATCGGCGGTGATCAGCGCCGAGCCGATCTTGACCACCACGCGGCGGATGGCCGGGAGCTGGCGCAGGGCGCGGGTGTTCACGCGTGGTCCTCCCCGGCCCCGCCGGTCACCGTGGGGGTTGTCTCGGGCTTCTGGTTCGCCGCTTCGACGTGGCGCATGACGGCCTGCATCAGTGCGTCGACCCCGTCGCCGGTGGCGGCGGAGATGGTGAACACCGGGCGCTCGTTGCCCGCCACGTCGCGCACCCGCGCAATCAGGGCCTCGAGGGCCTCGGCGTCCAGCAGCTCTTTCTTGTTCAGCACGATCCAGCGCGGGCGACCGGCCAGTTCATCGCTGTGGCGTTCGAGCTCGCCGAGCGCGGTCTGCATGTCCGCGACCGGGTCGGCCTCGGGGTCGGGTGGGGCCACATCGACCACATGCAGCAGCAGGCGCGTGCGCGCCAGGTGCTTGAGAAAGCGGGTACCCAGCCCGGCGCCCTCGGCCGCGCCCTCGATCAGGCCGGGTATGTCGGCCATCACGAAGCTCTGGTTCGGTCCGATGCGCACCACACCCAGTTGCGGGATCAGGGTGGTGAACGGGTAATCCGCGATCTTCGGGCGCGCGGCCGAGGCGCGCGCGAGCAGGGTGGACTTGCCGGCATTCGGCAGGCCCAGGAGTCCCACGTCGGCCAGTACCATCAGTTCCAGCGCCAGCTTTCGCAGCTCGCCCGGCGTGCCGGGCTTGCTCTGGCGTGGCGCCTGGTTGGTGGAGGACTTGTAGCGGGTATTGCCGAGCCCGTGGAAGCCGCCCTGGGCGACCAGCAGGCGCTCGCCGTCGCGGGTGATATCGCCCAGGACCTCGTCGGTATCGGCGTCACGGACCTGGGTGCCGACCGGGACGGGAATCTCCAGATCCTCGCCGGAGGCACCGGTGCGCTGGCGCCCCATGCCGTTCTCGCCACGCTGGGCGTCGAAGCGGCGCTGGTAGCGGAAGTCGGCCAGGGTGTTGAGCCCCTCGTCGCCGACCAGCCACACAGAGCCGCCATCGCCCCCGTCACCGCCGTCCGGCCCACCGAACGGGATGAACTTCTCGCGGCGAAAGCTCACGCAGCCGTTCCCGCCGTCGCCGGCCTTCACGGTAATGGTTGCCTCGTCGATGAACTTCATGCCGCTTCTTCCTGGTACCCGTCTTTGATTTGCGCAATAAAAAAGCCCCGTGGAACGGGGCTTTTGGCGCTACCGGTGGCGTGTCCGCTTACTGCTGCGGCTGCACGCTCACAAAGCGCCGGTTGTTCGGGCCACCGACCTTGAACACGACTTCGCCGTCGACCTTCGCGAACAGCGTGTGGTCCTTGCCACAACCCACGTTCTCGCCGGGATGATACTGCGTCCCGCGCTGACGGACGAGGATGTTGCCGGCGCGCACGACCTGGCCGCCAAAGCGCTTTACGCCCAGGCGTTTGCTCTCGGAATCGCGCCCGTTGCGGGTACTCCCGCCTGCCTTTTTATGTGCCATGGATTCGTTCTCCTGAAAAAGTGCGCCTGCGCGTCAGCCGGCGATGCCGGTGATGCGCACGGTGGTGTAGTGCTGGCGGTGCCCCATCTGCTTTTGCGAATGCTTGCGGCGCCGGAATTTCATGATGTGGACCTTCTTGGCGCGGCCGTGGTCCTCGACCTTGGCGGTCACCTTGCCACCGTCGACCAGCGGGGCCCCGACGCGAACATCGTCGCCCGAACCGACCATCAGCACCTGGTCGAACTCGACCTCGGAGCCGGCTTCGGCCTCAAGCTTTTCGATGCGGATCACGTCACCTTCGGCGACGCGGTACTGTTTACCACCTGTTGCGATGATCGCGTACATTTCCCTGGGACTCCGTTGCGATACCTGTGTGGACCGGCCTGTAAAGTCTGGAACCAAAGACCGGTCTCGCGAAAGGGCGGAAATGCTAGCAGCGAGTCGCCTTCGGGTCAATGCCCGACGGTGGTGCGCGCTTGACACCCCACCGGGGCCTTCCTAGCATGCCAGCGCCTACCAACTTCCTCATACTGGCGCGCCTACCCGCATGTCCATCAACGCAATCCGAGAGCTGGCTGCAGACGACATGCAGGCGGTCGACCAGTGCATCCGTGACCGGCTCAGTTCGCCGGTGGTGCTGATCAACCAGCTGGGCCACTACATTATCCACTCTGGGGGCAAGCGCCTGCGGCCCTTGCTGGCGACCCTGTCGGCGCGCGCCTGCGCGGTCGAGGGCGAGGAGCCGGTGGTGCTGGCCGCGGTGGTGGAGTTTATCCACACCGCGACCCTGCTGCATGACGATGTGGTCGATGCCTCCGAGATGCGCCGGGGCAACGAGACCGCGAACCACATCTTCGGTAACGAAGCCGCGGTGCTGGTCGGCGATTTTCTCTACTCGCGCGCGTTCGAGATGATGGTCGAGGTGGGCTCGATGCGGGTGATGGAGATCCTGGCTCATGCGACCAACGTGATCGCCGAGGGCGAGGTGATGCAGTTGATGAACTGCCATGACGCCGACGTCGACGAGGCACGCTACATGAACGTGATCCAGTCGAAGACGGCCAAGCTTTTCGAGGCCGCCTGCCAGCTGGGCGCCATCCTTGGCGAGCGTCCGCGGGCCGAGGAAGAGTCGCTCGCCCACTATGGCATGCATCTGGGTACTGCCTTCCAGCTGATCGACGATGTGCTCGACTATTCCTCCGACGATGCCGTGACCGGCAAGCGCATGGGCGATGACCTCGCCGAGGGCAAGCCGACCCTGCCGCTGATCCAGGCGATCCGGGTCGGTACGCCGGAGCAGCAGACCGTGGTGCGTCAGGCGATCGAGGACGGCGGGCGTGAGCAGGTGGAGGCGGTCCTCGACATCGTCCACGCCACCGGGGCCCTGGACTACGCCCGCGAACGCGCGGCCGCAGAGACCGAGGCGGCGATTGCCGCGGTGTCCGTGCTCCCCGAGTCGCCACACCGCCAGGCCCTGATCGACCTCGCGCGTTTCGCCGTCGGCCGCGATCACTGACCCGTTCACATCGGCGGTTTGGGGCCATTTGCCGGTGACGTCGATGGGATCGAAGGTTCGGCTGGCACAGGGCATGGACACGCCCGTAGTGGCTCGGCATAATAGCGGGCTCGGTTCGGAGTGTAGCTCAGCTTGGTAGAGCACTGCCTTCGGGAGGCAGGGGTCGAAGGTTCGAATCCTTTCACTCCGACCAACTCTATTTCCCTGGTGTGCCGGGTCGTTTCTGGCCGGCAGCCAGCCGATGATTCCATTCCTGTTCTGCTCCTGCGGACGCGTTCATGACCGCCACTTCCCAGGCCGTTCGCGGCACCCTCTATATCGTTTCCGCGCCATCGGGCGCAGGCAAGACCAGCCTGGTTGCCGCTTTGTTGGAGCGGGTGGAACAGGTCGAGGTCTCGGTCTCGCATACGACGCGCAAGCCGCGCGCCGGCGAGGTGAACGGCGAGCACTATCACTTCGTCTCGGCCGAGGAGTTCCTCGGCATGATCGAGGATGGCCAACTGCTGGAACACGCGAAGGTGTTCGACAACTTCTACGGTACCGCGCGCGCCAGCGTTGAGGAACGCCTGGATGCCGGCATGGACGTGATCCTGGAGATTGACTGGCAGGGCGCGCGCCAGGTGCGCGCGGCCGTGCCGGATGCACATTCGATCTTCATCCTGCCGCCGTCGCGCGACGAGCTGGAACGGCGCCTGCGCGGACGCGGGCAGGACAGTGAAGAGGTGATCCAGCGCCGCCTGCGCGACGCGGAGTCCGATTGCACGCATTTCCGCGAATATGACTACACGGTCGTCAACTCGGATTTCGAGCGGGCGGTCAATGACCTGGCCAGCATCTTCCGCTCCAACCGTCTGCGCACGGTGGAGCAGGAGATTCGTTCCGCATCGACGATACGGAATCTGTTGGCGAGTACGCCGGGCACGGCGTAACATGCAGTATTAACGACTCATAACCGGAGTACCCATGGCACGCGTCACCGTCGAGGACTGCCTCGAAAAAGTGGACAATCGCTTCGAACTGGTGCTGATGGCGGCCCGCCGGGCCCGTCACATCGCCCACGGCAAGGAGCCCCGTGTATCCGAGGACAACGACAAGCCCACGGTCATCGCCCTGCGCGAGATCGCCGAAGGGCTGGTCGGCACCGAGGTGTTCGACGAGCACGATGAACGGCCCCAGAACCAGATGCTGGACTTCAGCACGATCCGCCATCTGGAGCAGCTGGAAGCCGACGAACGCTAGGGAAACACTGACTCATGGCCGCTGGGCAGCCAGCCGTGCCCGGGGCCGCATCGCCGGTTCCCGGTGACTCGACCCGATTCCTGATCAGCGATCTGTGTTCCGAGCTCGAGTCTTACCTCGAGCCGGACGAAGTCGAGGAGGTCTATCGCGCCTATCTGCTGGGCGCGGAGGCCCACGAAGGTCAGACCCGCAAGACCGGCGAGCCGTACATCTACCACCCCCTGGCCGTGGCCCGGACCATGGCCGAGATGCGGATGGACCACAAGGCCATCTGTGCCGCGATCCTCCATGACGTCATGGAGGATACCGCCACCAGCAAGGATCGCATCCACGCCGAGTTCGGCGAGGAAGTGGCCGAGCTGGTCGATGGCGTCTCCAAGCTCACCCACCTGCAGTTCCAGTCCAAGGCCGAGGCGCAGGCGGAGAATTTCCGCAAGATGATGCTGGCGATCACCCGCGATATCCGGGTGATCCTGATCAAGCTGGCCGACCGCCTGCACAACATGCGCACCCTGGGCGTGATGCGCCCGGACAAGCGCCGCCGCATCGCCAAGGAAACCCTGGAGATCTACGCGCCGATCGCCCAGCGCCTGGGGATGAACGCGATCCGCCGCGAGCTGGAGCAGCTCGGCTTTTCCGCCAAGCACCCCTGGCGGGCCGCGGTTCTGGAACGCGCCGTGCAGCGGGCCGGGGGCAACCGGCGTGAGCCGATGAAGAACATCGAGCAGGCGATCTGCTCGCGCATGGAGGCGGCCGGGATTGTCGGGCGTATTTCCGGTCGCGAAAAGAGCCTGTACAGCATCTATCGCAAGATGCGCGACAAGCACCACTCGTTCGAGGAGGTGTTCGACGTCTTCGCGATCCGCATCATCGTCGACGATGTCGACACCTGCTATCGCTCGCTGGGTGTGGTGCACAACCTCTACAAGCCGGTGCCGGGGCGCTTCAAGGACTACATCGCGATCCCCAAGTCGAACGGCTACCAGTCGCTGCATACCATCCTGTTCGGCCCGCAGGCCATCCCGATCGAGGTGCAGATCCGCTCCACCGAGATGGATCGCGTGGCCGAGAGCGGGATCGCCGCGCACTGGCAGTACAAGGCCGGGGGCGAGTCCGCGCGCACCGCGCAGAGCCGGGCCCGCGAGTGGCTGAAGGATGTACTGGAGATCCAGAACAGCGTCGGCAACTCCATCGAGTTCCTGGAAAACGTAAAGGTCGATCTGTTCCCGGACGAGGTCTACACCTTCACCCCCGAGGGCGACATCCTGGTTCTACCGCGCGATGCGACACCGATCGATTTTGCCTACGCGGTGCACTCCGACGTCGGCAACCGCTGCGTGGCGGCGAAGATCGATCGCCAGCTGGCACCGCTTTCGGTGCGCCTGCAAAGCGGACAGACGGTGGAGATCGTCACCGCCCCCGGCGCGCGCCCCAACCCGGCCTGGCTGTCCTTCGTTGTCACTGGCAAGGCCCGGTCCGGCATCCGGCATTGCCTGAAGTCGATGCAGTCGGACGAGGCCCGTGCCCTTGGCGAACGCCTGCTGGAGAAGGCCCTGAGCGCGCTGGACACCTCCCTCAAGCAGATCTCGCCGGCGCGCCTGGATCAGCTGCTCGACGCGATGCAGCTACAGGACCTGGACAGCCTGCTGGTGGATATCGGGCTGGGCAACCGCATGGCCTCGCTGGTCGCACGCCAGATGGTGGGCAAGGAGAGCGCGGAGGCCGACAACACCACCCAGACCACGCTGGCGGTCAAGGGTACCGAGGGTCTGGTGCTGAACTATGCCCGCTGTTGCCACCCGATCCCCGGCGACCCGATTATCGGCCAGCTGAGCGCGGGTCGTGGCCTTGTGGTGCACCGGGAGAGCTGTCGTAACGTGCTGCACGAGAGCCGCGACCGGGCGGACAAGACAATCGCGCTCGAATGGTCACACGAGCCGGAACTGCAGTTCACCGCGGCGGTGCGCACCCGCACCGCCAACCGGCGCGGTGCACTGGCGGACATGGCGGCCGTGATCGCCGATCACGGCTCGAATATCGAGCACATCTCGTTCAACGAGCAGGACGGCCACTCCACCGCGATGACTTTCCTGCTGACCGTCAGCGATCGCCAGCACCTGGCCCAGATCATGCGCGGCCTGCGGCGCCTGCCGGATGTGCTGCGTATCGCGCGTCAGCGCGGCTAGCTAGGGAGACGCTGATTGAATCGCGCGTCCGCGCTCGAGTCGCTTTTGCGTGCGAACAAGGCGCGGTGACTGTCGTGCAGTCATTCTGCACAAAGGAGCCGCAACGTCGTTCCCACGCCCGTTTCTGATAACAACGGGCGGCCGAGCCCCTGCTTTGAATGGCTTGTGGGGTTGGTGCCCCCTGTTCCCCGATCCTGCGTTGCGCCCCGAATCAATCAAGAACGGGCGGGTAGAACCACGACCCGCTGCACGACGCGCCTTGTCTCGGAAAACAGGGGGCACCAACGCGGACGTGCGATTCAATCAGCGTCTCCCTAGCGTTTCCCGGGCGTTGTCCGTACGTGCGCGGCTCGCTACCGCTGGCAGGTCGGGCAGTACGCCGAGGCGCGCTGCCCGATGCGTCGATTGCGCAGCGGTGTCGCACACTCCAGGCACGGCTCTCCGGCGCGTCCGTAGACCCGCAGTGACTGGCGAAAATACCCGTGGGTCCCGTCCTCGCGCAGGAAGTCGCGCAGGGTCGTGCCGCCTTGTTCGATCGCCGCGCCCAGCACGGTGCGGATGAATCCGGCCAGTCGTTCGTATTCCGCCCGGGTCACGCGCCCGGCGGCCCGCCCCGGACGGATTCCGGCCAGGAACAGCGCCTCGGTCGCATAGATGTTGCCCACGCCGACCACGATATCCTGATCCATGATGAAGGCCTTGACCGGGCCGCGTCGCCCGCGACTGCGGCGGAACAGGTAGTCGCCGTCAAATATGGCATCCAGGGGTTCCGGCCCCAGGGCGGCCAGCAGGGAGTGTGTCTCGCCGGTCTCCGGCAGCGGCAGGCAGCACCCGAAGCGGCGCGGATCATGAAAGCGCACCTGCGAGCGATTCGTCAGATGCAGGATCAGGTGGTCGTGTGTGCGCAGCGGGACATCAGGTGTGCAGTGGCGTAGCGAGCCGGACATCCCGAGATGAAGGAGCGCACCACCACGATCTGTGGTCAGCAGCAGGTATTTGGCGCGGCGCGTCAATGCGGTAATACGGGCCCCGGCCAGACGCTCGGGCAGATATTCCGGTACCGGCCAGCGCAGGCGTCCGTTGCGTACCTCGAGCCGGTTGATGGTCTGGCCCTCTAACAAGGGCGCCAAGCCTCGCCGGGTGGTCTCGACCTCGGGGAGCTCAGGCATGTACGCCCTCGATCTCGAGCAGCAGTTCTGGCCGGCAGATGTCGCCTCGGGCCCACTGGATGACGGGGCCCGGCTTCATCGCCTTGTAGTGCTCGGCGATCACCCCCGCGACGGCGGCGCGATCTTTGGGGCGCCGCAGGTAGACCCGCAACCACGAAGGGCCGGGGAGTTCGCGCCCCGCCGTGTCATGCAGGGCCTGGAGGTTGGTCACCGTCTCGCGCGCCTGGGCCACCACATCGTCGGGATGGCGGCTTTCATGACCGACGATACTGGCCGTGCCGGAGACCATCAGCATGGGTCCGGTCGCGGTCAGCAGCAGCGTGGCGCGGGCAAAGGCCGGGCTTCTCGGGCTGTAGCGTTCCGGGTAGTGGTAGGCACTAACCTGGCGCGGATTCTCGATCGCACGGGTAGGGGCGCGTGTGGCGATCAGGTAGACCAACAGGCCCGGTTGCCGGGTGCCGATCGCGGTGGCCGCGGGCATGCTGCCCAGCGGGACCTCGAGCGTCTCCAGCGCCTCGGCGCGCCCGATACAGAAGGCCTGGTAGCGTTCCTGGCCCTGTTCGTCACCGTGGATGTCGGAGAAATAGTTCCAGATGCGTGCTGGGTGTTCGAAGCCGTGTTGCCGGCAGGCGTTCAGGAGTTGACGGTAGGCCTGCTCGGTTTGTTCGCGCAGGGGACGGTCCGGGCCCTGCCAGGCGGCGAACAGGACGTCGTCGAACTCGAGCAGATACAGGGGGCCGGCGCTGGTGGCGCGCGCCGGGCCGTCTCCCCACCAATGCTCAATATAGAGATCCGGAGGCAGCGCCTCAAGGCCCGGGACGACCTCAATCCAACCGCCCCCGGCATGGACGCCCGCGCTTGCGTCCAGCCGCACGTGGAGGCCGTCCGGGAGCGTCGTCCCGGGCGAGACGAGCCGGTTGTGCAGGTGGGGTGCCATCAGTCAGGTCCTGGACAGCGCGTCGAATATGTCCTCGGTCCAGCGTACCGATTCCAGGTAGAGCCGGCTGGCAACCTGTGGCGCCACCGGGGATTCTCCGACGGGGGGCGGGTTTGCCGGCCCCTCGAACGCCTCGATGGTCTCCAGCCAGGGGGCGAGCGGGCCTTTGTGCTCGATCAGCGCCTCTTCCACCTCCGGCGCCAGGTGCAGTTCGTTCAGGATGCGCCGCAGCGGGATGCCCAGTACGCGGTCCAGTCCGGAGAGCATCCCCAGAGAGAAGTGGCACTCGCACTCCGGGGCTGTCAGGTTGCACGCCCGGGCGAGCAGCATCCCCATGCGGGCGCGGATCATGACCTGTTCGACCGCGGCCGAGGGTCCGGCCGCATTGTGGAGTACCAGCAACATCCCGATGCGGCGGATTCGCCCCTGCCCCAGACGATCGAGCGCCGAAGCCAGATCGTCCGTGGGCTGTTCGGCGCGGTACGCGGGGCTGTTGGCGATGCGCAGGATCTGGCTAGCCAGATCGGGTTCGGCGCCAATGAGGCGTTCCAGTTCCGATGGTTCAGGGTGGGGATCGTGCAGGGTCTTCAGCAGCTTCAGCAGGGCGACTTCCAGGCTCTCCAGACGCTGGCCTTCGATTACGTGGGGGTGCGACAGGTGGTAGCCCTGGAAGTAGCGAAAACCCAGTTGCTGGCAGTGGTGGTAGCACTCGGCGGTTTCGACCTTCTCTGCCAGCAGCTCCACGCCGAACGTGCGCAGCGTCTCGACCTCGCGTGCCAGCGCCTCGGTGGAAAGCGCCAGTACATCGAGTTTGACGATGTCCGCCAGCGCCACCAACGGCGAGTGGTGGACCTGAAACTGGTAGTCATCCAGGGCGATGCGAAAACCGCGCTGCTTCAGCCTTTGCACCGCGGCGACGACCTCGGAATCGATCTCGATATCCTCGAGGATCTCCAGGACCACCTGATCGGGGGGCAGGCCGGTGATGATGTCGTCGTCGAGAAAGGACCGTGTCAGATTGACGAAGGCCAGGTGCGGACCGACCAGATGGGGCAGGCCGATATCCACGAACGCGCTTCGCAGCAGGTCCGAGGTGGCTTCGTCGCCATTGGTCACCGAGGCTTCGCTACGGTGTCCGGCGCGAAAGAGGAGTTCGAAACCGACCAGGCGCTCGTGCGCATCGAAGATGGGTTGCCGGCCGACAAAAATAGGGTGCATGCTTGCGCTTTGCCAGTTGATGAAAGAGGCGGCCCGATCTGCGTGTGGCCGGCCCGGGAGAGAGCGTACACATCATGGAGTCCATTGATGCGCCGTTTGGTGAGGTCGTGGAGTTGCGGCAGATCCTGCACGACTCGGGGATCCCTCTCCTGAGGGTCATTATCCGCGATGGCGGCCGCTACACCAAGATAGAACTGGACCCGTCTACTGCCCATCAGTGGGGCCGCATGATGGTGCGCTGGGCCGAGACGGCGACACAACAGGGGACTGCCGGGGAAGGATAGGGCTCCGAGTGAGTGGTGTCCGTGATGGTGCGCCCACTCAAGGCTGCTGGCAATAAAAAAGCCCGGCCAGGCCGGGCTTTTAGATCTGCCACCAGACGCTCTGGCGCCGGGCAATGACTACTTGATCTTGGCTTCCTTGTACATCACGTGCTTGCGGATGACCGGATCAAACTTCTTGATCTCCATCTTTTCGGGCATGTTCCGCTTGTTCTTCGACGTGGTGTAGAAGTGGCCGGTGCCGGCGGAGGACACCAGGCGGATCTTGTCGCGTGCGCTTTTCGCTGCCATGGAGAGCTCCTTACACCTTTTCGCCGCGGGCGCGGCAGTCCGCGAGCACCGCATCGATGCCCAGCTTGTCGATGATCCGCATGCCCTTGCTGCTCACGCGCAGCCGCACGAAGCGGTTCTCGCTCTCCACCCAGAAGCGGTGGGTGTGCAGATTGGGCAGGAAACGCCGCCGCGTCTTGCGGTGGGCGTGGGATACGTTGTTACCGGTCGCCGGTCGTTTGCCGGTCACCTGACATACTCGAGCCATCTCGGGGACTCCGGAAATTGGGTCTAGCAAAAGACGGCGGATCTTAGCCCAACCGGCGGCCGGGCGCAAGATCATCACGGAGCGTCCTGCTCCAGTGCGCACTCGCGTCGCAACGAGGGCTCGACCGTCTGATGGCGTGCCCATTGCAATGTCTCGCTGAAGGGCATGGGGCGGGCGACCCCGAAGCCCTGGACGGCGTCGCAGCACAGTTCGCGCAGCATGTCGAGGGTCTGGCTGTCTTCCGCGCCTTCGGCGACCACCTTCAGGCCAAGGTCGTGCGCGAGGCCCACGGCCGCGCGGGTGATCTGCTCGTCCACTCGCTGCGTGGCCATGTGGGACACGAAGGTTTGATCGACCTTGAGGGTCGTGATCGGGAGCCGCCTCAGGTAGGCAAGAGAGGAATATCCAGTGCCGAAGTCGTCGATGGAGAGCGCGAGCCCGCGCTCCGTCAGACGCCGCAGGGCCTCGATGACTTGATCGGGATCGGCCATCAGGGCCGTTTCGGTGAATTCGAGCTCCAGTGCGCAGGCCGGGAGGCCGGCGGCTTCGATACGTTCGATAATGGTTTGTGCAAAGTCGGGATCGAGGAAATTGCGCGCCGAGACATTGATGCTGACCGGGGCCTGGATGCCTTGTTCGCGCAGCACCAGGAGGTCGGCGATCGCCAGGTCCAGTACCTTGAGTGTCAGGGCATGAATGAGCCCCGTTCGTTCGGCTTGTGCAATGAACCGATCCGGCGGTACCTGTCCCCGGTGCGGGTGTTGCCAGCGCAACAGGGCCTCGAAGCCGCACAGTTCGCCACGCTGCAGGGTCACCTTGGGCTGGTAGTGCAACTGGATTTGGTCGCCCTCCAGGGCGCTTTGCAGCTCGCCCAGCAGCTCCACGGTCTGGCGGCCGGCGTCGTTGCTGCGCCGGTCGTAGGTGCGGTAGCGCCGGCCCGACTGACTGGCCTCGTGCATCGCCATCCAGGCCTTGGTCAGTAGGCTTTGCGGGTCGTCCTGTTCGTGGAACGGAAACGAGGACACCCCGGCATGGGCCCCGACGTAGACCGGCAGCCCGAGTACCTCGAACGGCGCCTGCAACTCCTCCACGGCCTCCTGTGTGGTGGCCAGGCACTCCTGGCGGCTGCGGTGAGGCAGCAGCAAGGCGAAGTGATCGTCGTGGATATGGTAGACGAGGGTGTCCGGGCTCCCGGCGACGGCCTGCAGGCGTTCGGCAATCCCCATCAACAGAGGTCTCTCCGCGGCGAAGCCCAGGGCGCTGATCGTGTCCGCATAGTTATCCATTTGCAGGCTGATCACGAATACCCGGGTCGCGGGCTGCTCCGAGCCCTCCGCCTGGGCCATCAAATGGCGGATATGCTGTTCCAATGACTCGCGGTTGGGCAGGCCGGTCACAGGGTTGTGGTAGGCCTGATCGAGCAGCCGCGCCGCGTGCTGGCGCAGCTGGGAGAACAGCCAGCCGCTGAATCCCCCCAACACCAGATAGATCCCGGCACGGGTCACCCAGTTGAGGGTCGGCTGGGCGATCCCCTCGTCCACGTTCAGGGGCATGAACGG
The DNA here is from genome assembly GCF_000364985.1 of Thioalkalivibrio sp. HL-Eb18. Classification (NCBI taxonomy): domain Bacteria; kingdom Pseudomonadati; phylum Pseudomonadota; class Gammaproteobacteria; order Chromatiales; family Ectothiorhodospiraceae; genus Thioalkalivibrio; species Thioalkalivibrio sp. HL-Eb18. The sequence goes on along the minus strand of NZ_KB822963.1, from coordinate 127,868 downwards.
CCCCAGCAGTAGCCCGGCCAGCAGGCCGAAGGCCAGCCCGCCCCACAGTCCCATCAGGGCGGCGCCCAGCAGTACCGGGATCAGGATGAAGTTGAGATAGGCGGTGCTGGTGCCGCCGGTCTGATAGACCAGTAGTGTAACGCCGGCCATCAGGATCAGGACCAGTCCCACGCCGGTCAGGCGCCAGGCGCCGGTCACACCCAGCCAGGATTCTGGACGCCAGGGTCGGTCAAACTCCGAAAGCCGCTCCATGCGCGTTCCTTGGTGGAATGAGTTTTGTCAGCTTGTCCCTCTTTATAGATCGATTCCCGCGAGACTGGTGAGTTCATTCCCCGGTCACTGGCTGGTGCCAGTCGTTCATGGGTGTGCCTCTGGCTGTCCCCCTTGCGAGTGGCTTGGTAGCATGCCGAATCGTACGGGTTGCGGAGTGGGGCATGGCCGATCGACGCTTGCAGGTCTTTCTTACGGTGGCGCGCCTTTTGTCCTTCACCAGGGCGGCCGAGGTCCTGCACATGACCCAGCCGGCGGTGACCTTCCAGGTGCGCCAGCTGGAGGAGCAGCTGGAGACGCGGCTGTTCGACCGTAATCACAATCGGGTGACCCTGACCGAGGCCGGGCGTCTGGTGCAGCGCTATGCCGAGCGCATCTTCGATACCTATGGCGAACTCGAGGCCGCGCTGCGCGAGCTGAAGGGGGCCGACGGCGGGGCGATCGTGATCGGTGCGAGCATGACGGTGGCCGAGTACATGCTGCCGGCCTTGCTCGGGGCCTTCCGGCGGGCACACCCGGATATCGGTATCCGGCTGCGTGTTGGCAACACCGAAAATGTCGTCGCGATGGTTGAAGAGGGTAGTGTCGATCTGGGGATCGTCGAGGCGCCGGTGAACCATCGCACCCTGCTGGTGCAGCCCTGCACGGTGGACCAGTTGCGCCTGATCGTGCCGCCGGAACACGAACTGGCCAGCCGCAAGAGTGTGCGGGTCGCGGAGTTTGTCGAGCAGCCATTCATATGCCGCGAGGAGGGTTCCGGGACCCGCGAGGTCATCATGGAGTACCTTGGGCGGTCCGGTTACGACCGCAATACCCTGCGCGGGTGTATGGAACTCGGCAGCCCGGAGGCCATCAAGGGCGCCGTGGCGGCAGGCATGGGCGTGTCGGTACTGTCCGAGGCCGTGGTCGCCAAGGAACTGACGCTGGGCGAGCTGGCGGCGATCCCGCTGGACCCGCCGCTGGAACGCCCGATCTCGCTGGTGCATGCGCGCCAGCAGTTCCGCGTGCCGACGCTGGAGGTGCTGATGCAGTTCCTGCGCGGCTACTGCACGGGCCTGGGGCCCGGCGCGGCCGAGGGTGACCCCGCGAATACAGAATCCAATCGAATAGAAGACGCGACATGAAGAATTACTGCGTAGTGCAGCATAGTTATTCCGAGTTTCTCGGCCTGATCGAGTCGCAGCTCGAGAAGCGCGATATCGGCTTTTCCTATTACCGGCCGTTTGTCGGGCAGGACCTCCCCGGGTCGGCGGCCCAGTTCGATGGTCTGTGGCTGTTGGGGGGCGCCTGGCCGACCGCCGACCATGAAGAAAACCCGCAGGTCCCCGACGAGCTGGCCCTGATCGATATCTTCCGCCGGTCGCAGCGCCCGGTGGTCGGGCTGGGCATGGGCGGGCTGCTGGTGGCCGAACAGGCCGGTGGCACCGCGCATGAGGACCCGATGTACCGGGCCCGTTTCGTGACCGCGCACAAGACCGCGGCCGGCGAGGGGGACGATCTGGCCGAGGCCCTGGACGGGCGCCGCGTACTGCAGCTGGTCAACGGCCGCGTGGATCTGCCGGAGGGGCTGGAGCCAGTCCTGGTGGACGACGACGGTGACTGGCTGGCGATCCGGCCGGACAAGTTGACCTACGGGCTTTTGTTCCGGCCGGAAATGAAGCCGGGCATGCTCGAAGACATCATCATGGAGGCCAAGCACAATCCGCCGCCGAACATGGGCGAGTTGCTGGGCGAGGCGCGCATGGAGTGGGGTGACATGCAGAAGGTCACCGAGGACGTGATCGTTGCCCTGGTCAAGGAGCTCGGCCTGATGCAGGAGCGGCGCAAGATGCCCGTGTTCAGCCTGAAGATCGAGAACGAATAGGCATGCTCCCTCCGATGGGCAGTCCGGGCGGACTGGGCGGGGGCGACGTCGCCTCCGCCCTGGCCCGTGGCAAGAAGAAAAAGGACGATCCGGCGCGCGAGCTGGCCGAGATCGCGTCACGCCTGTCGCCCGAGGATCAGGCCAGCCTGCTGAAGTTCGCGCGTTTCCTCGAGCAGGAGTCGCCGGCCCCGGCACCGGAACCGGTGCCCGAGCCGGAGCCGATCCCGCGCCCGGAGCAGGAGTCGGTGGTCAAGGCGATGCGCCGGCTGTCGGCGACCTATCACATGCTGGATCGCTCCAAGCTGCTCAACGAGACCTCGGCGCTGATGGCTCAGCATGTCATGCAGGGGCGTCCGGCGGTGGAGGTGATCGACGAGCTGGAGGTCGTGTTCCAGACCCACTACGAAAAGGTGGTGGCCGAGGACCCGACGCGTCAGGACACGGACGCCCGGGCGAAGGGTGACTCGACGAAAGGGGACGCGACGCGATGATCGACGTCCTGCGCGAGTGGTACCGACGGCATTTCACTGATCCCCAGGTGGTGATCCTGGCGTTCCTGCTGCTGGCGGGATTCCTGATCATCGTATTCGCCGGGCGCATTCTCGCCCCGCTGCTCGCCTCGCTGATCATTGCCTATCTGCTGGAGGGAGCAGTGCAGAAGCTGATACGTCTGCATGTTCCGCGCCTGCTGGCGGTGACGATCGTGCTGCTCGTCTTCCTGGCGCTTACAGTCGCCGCGCTGTTTAGTGTCGTGCCGCTGATGTCCGCTCAGGTCACACAACTGGTCCGCGAACTGCCGGGCATGATCCGCGAGGGGCAGGCCTTGCTCCTGCAGCTTCCCGAGCGCTACCCGCAGCTGATCACCGACGAGCAGGTGCGCGAGTTGATGGGCGCCATCCAGGCCGAGGCCACCATGCTCGGACAGCGGGTGGTTTCGTTCTCGCTGGCTGGCGCCCGGCACCTGGTGGACGTCGTGATCTACCTGATCGTGGTGCCGCTGATGGTCTTCTTCATGCTGAAGGACCGCGACCTGATCCTCGACTGGGTGCGCAGCTTCATGCCGCGCGACTCGCACCTGGCCAGCGAGGTGTGGCGCGAGGTCAACGTGAAGATCGCCAGCTACGTGCGCGGCAAGTTCATCGAGATCCTGATCGTCTGGGCGGTGAGCTTCCTGACCTTCAACTGGTTCGGGCTGGAGTATGCCGTGCTGCTGTCGTTCATGGTCGGCATTTCGGTGATCATCCCGTATATCGGGGCCGCTGTGGTGACGATCCCGGTGGCCGCGGTGGCCTACTTCCAGTTCGGGTTGTCCAGCGAGTTTGCGTGGCTGCTGATCGCCTACGGGGTGATCCAGTTCCTGGACGGCAATGTGCTCGTTCCGCTGCTGTTTTCCGAGGTCGTCAATCTGCACCCGGTCGCGATCATCGCGGCGGTATTCGTGTTCGGTGGCATCTGGGGGCTGTGGGGGGTGTTCTTTGCGATCCCGCTGGCGACCCTGGTGCATGCGGTGATCAAGTCCTGGCCGCGCACCGACAAGCTCGAGGCCAGGCGCGAGGCGGAGCAGCAGGCCGCAACGCCCGAGCCCGCCGAAGCCGACTCCAAGTAGCCCCGCCGGGCCGGCGTCCCGCGTCCGCGCGGGAGATCGGCGTGGCCTGCACATTCACAACAACAAGAAGAAAAACCCAGCATGACCGGTACCGAAATCCTGATGAACGTCACTCCCCAGGAAAGCCGCGTGGCCCTGGTCGACAACGGCGTTCTGACCGAACTGCATCTGGAACGAACCCGTCGGCGCGGCATCGTCGGCAATATCTACAAGGGTCGTGTCGTGCGCGTGCTCCCGGGCATGGATGCGGCCTTCGTGGACATCGGCCTGGATCGGACGGCCTTCCTGCATGCCTCCGACGTGGCACCGGTGGAGCGTGAAGAGCTTAATGGCCCAGGGTCGAGCAATGGGTCGGGCAATGGGTCGGGAAACGGCGGCGGCAATGGTTCCGGCCGTGCCGAGACCATCCGCGAGTTGCTGCGCGAAGGCCAGGATGTGCTGGTGCAGGTGATCAAGGACCCGCTGGGCTCCAAGGGTGCCCGGCTGACGACTTACATCACCGTGCCGTCCCGCCATCTGGTACTGATGCCGAATCAGAGCAATGTCGGCGTATCCACGCGCATCGAGGACGAGGGCTCGCGCAGCCGTCTGCGCGAGAAGGTGGAGGCCCTGCGCGACGAGATCGCCCCGCAGCATGGTTTCATTGTGCGCACCGCGGCGGAGCTGGTGGACGACGAGGCCCTGGAAAACGACACGGCCTTCCTTAAAAAGGTCTGGGACAGCATCCAGATCGCCGCTGCCGAGGCCAGCGCGGGGGAGGAGGTCTACGCCGACCTGCCGCTGGTGCTGCGCATCCTGCGTGACATGGTCGGGGTCGAGATCGAGCGCATCCGCATCGATTCGCGCGAGACCTATCAGAAGGTCTGCGAGTTCGTCGCACAGTACCTCCCGGAGCTGGTGGGGCGGATCGAGCATTACCCCGGCGAGCGCCCGATCTTCGATCTGTTCAATGTCGAGGAGGAGATCCAGCGGGCGCTGGAGCGCAAGGTCGAGCTGAAGTCCGGGGGCTACCTGATCTTCGACCAGACCGAGGCGATGACCACGGTGGATATCAACACCGGCGGCTTCGTCGGGCATCGCAAGCTGGAAGAGACAATCTTCAAGACCAATCTCGAGGCGGCCCAGGCGATCGGGCGCCAGCTGCGCCTGCGCAATCTCGGCGGAATCATCATCATCGATTTCATCGACATGCAGGACGACGAGCACAAGCGCCAGGTGATCCGCGCGCTGGAGAAGGCGCTCGAGCGCGATCACGTGAAGACGCAGATCTGCGATGTCTCGCCACTGGGGCTGGTGGAGATGACGCGCAAGCGCACGCGCGAGAGTCTGGAACACCAGCTCTGCGAACCGTGTCCAACCTGTGCGGGGCGCGGCTATCTGAAGTCGGCCGAGACCGTTTGCTACGAGCTGTTTCGCGAGATCCTGCGCGAAGTACGACAGTACGACGCGCGCGAACTGCGTGTGCTCGCCTCGCAGAACGTGATCGACCTGCTGCTGGATGAGGAATCGGCCAGCCTGGCGGAGCTGCAGAGCTTTGTCGGTATCCCGATCCGTTTCCAGGTGGAGACGCTATATACCCAGGAGCAATTCGACGTGGTTTTCGTCTAGGGACACGCAGGGGAGACGAGCCCCCCGGCCAGCAACGGAGGAGGAAACGGACGGCGTGACAGCGATGCACGGGCCCAGACTGCGCGCGGGTCCCGGCACACCGGGCCGGCGGTGTTGCGGCCGGGCGGGACTGAAATGAGAGCCCTGTCACACTCCGTTCGTATCGTTGTTGGCGTCCTCCTGCTGCTGATTGCGGTGACCGCGGTTGCCTTGCTCGCCCTGCGCCTGACGGTAGCCCACTGGGACGGGCTGGACGAGTGGGTGGAGACCACTGCCAGCGCGCAGCTGGGCTATCCCGTTCGCACGGACGAGATCGATCTGGGCTGGTCCGGCTGGTCGCCGGCGCTGGTTGCCCGGGGCGTGAGTGTTGATTTGTCTGGCGAGGAACCGCTGCATCTCGAACGTCTTCGCCTGTCACTCAGCGCCGGTGCGACGCTGCGAAGTCGTTTTCCGTCGATGCAGGTCGAAGTGTTCGGCACCGAGGTCCGGGTTGTCCGCGAGGCCGATGGCGCGATTCATGTGCACGGCTACGACGTGGGGCTGGGCGATGGCGCCTTGCTGGAGGTCCCGGTGGAGCGCTGGCCGGATCTCGAAGCGAGTGAGGTGCGCATTACCTGGGAGGACCGCGGGGCGGGGCTGGAGTCGGTCCTGGATGTGCGCCGACTGGCCGTGCGGACGGATGCCCGGAGCCGGCTGCGCGTTTTTCTCGATGGCGCCATGCAGGGGGCGGCCGACGGTGATTTCGTCCTGGGGGTGGAGGTGCCGGATGCGACCGCCCGCGATGCACGTTTCTTCCTCGATACCCAACCGGTGGCACTGGGCGCCTGGTCTCCCTGGCTGGTGCGCCTGGGCTGGGAGCCGCCTCCCGGCACGACCGCCCTGCGTCTTTGGGGCGAGATCGACGATGGCCGCGTGGTCGCGCTGCGCGGCGAGCACGACACCCAGCTGGACGGAGCCGGGGGCGAGCCGGGGGGCGCCTTTGGTCATCGCTTCGACTGGCGGGTGCGCGGTGCCGCCCATGAATCCAACTGGACCGCGACGCGCCCGGGGTCAGGCGATCTGCGCCTGCGCTATACGCTCGGGGGGGAACCCGAGGCGGTGATTGTCGAGGCGCTGGAACTCGCGGCGCGGGACCTGGAGGTGGAACCCTATGCACCTCTGCTGTTCCTGGTGGAGCAGCGCGCGCCCGAGCTCGCCGACCCCCTGCGCGAGGTGCGCCCGCGCGGACGGCTCGGCGATGCCTGGGTGCGGGCACGGCATGACGGGGAACGTCTGGAGCCGGTAGAGGGGCTGGCGCAATTGCGCGATCTGCAATGGCATGCGGGCGATTACGGGCCGGGCGTGCAGGGGGTCGACGGGGAGGTCTCCTGGCGCGAGGGCGGGCTGGAGCTCGACCTCGACAGCCGCAATGTGCGCTTCGAGATGCCCACCCTGTTTGACGACCCCCTGTGGATCGAGACGGTGCGCGGGCGGCTGCGGGCCGAGCGCAACGAGGCCGGTGACTGGCGCATCGCCGGGGAGGGGCTCGATGTCGCGAACGAGCACGCGGCCGCCCGTGGCCGTATGCGGCTGTTGTTCGACGGGCACGAGTCGGGCCCGCGCGTGGACCTGGCGCTGGATATCCTGCGCGCCGACGGCGACTACACCCAGCGTTATCTGCCCATTCATTTGTTGCCGTCCAATACTTACCAGTGGCTAGCGGAGAGCATCCAGACGGGGGTCTCCGACGGGGGCGGTATGGTCTATCGCGGCCGTGGCCGCGACTTCCCGTTTACGAATCAGTCGGGTGTGTTCGACCTGTGGGCGGATATCGAGGAAGGTCTGCTCGATTACGAGCCCGGCTGGCCGGTAGCGGAGGACCTGCGCGGGCGGTTGTTGTTCCACAACGCGAGTTTCCGCGCGACCGATGTCTCGGGGCGCATCCTCGATACGGCGGTCCACGGCACCGAGGTATGGATCGACGACATGATGGACACCCCGGTCCTGGAGATCGAAGGGACGGCCGATGGCACCGCACAGGACCTGATGCTGTATCTGCGTCAGGCCGGGTTGCTGGAAGATGCCGCCGAGATTCGCGATGCGGCAACACTGGAGGGTTCCACGCGTCTGGCCCTGGGCATTACCCTGCCGCTCGACGAGGACCGCCTGCAGGATGTCCGTGTGCAGGGACGGCTGGATCTGCTGCATACCCGGGCCGAGGTCGCGGGCTGGCCCACCGGATTCGAGTCCGTGGAAGGGGCGGTGCATTTTGATACCCACGACCGGATATGGGCCGATGACGTGCAGGCACGGGTCCATGGGGAGTGGATCAATGTCAGCGCCGACTGGCCGCTGAACGGCGAAGAGGCCACGATTCGCGCCCATGGTCCCCAGCCGCTGGAACCGTGGCTGGAGGAGATACCCGCCCTGCAGCCGTATCTGGAGGGGCGCGCGACCTGGGATGCAACCCTGAGGCTGGGGGATGCCATCGATGGCGTACGTCTCGACCTGAGCTCGGATCTGGTCGGCGTCGGGATCGACTGGCCCAGCCCGATTGGCAAGGATCCCGATGAGCGGCGCCCACTGGAGGTAACGCTCCCGTTCGGGCACAGCCGTGCGGGCATCGGGCATGTGCAGCTGGGCGAGACGTTGCGGGCCCACCTGCGCCTGAGTCCAAGTCAGGCACCGGACGACCCGGCTGCACGCGGAGTGGATCCACAGACCGCTGCGGCCGGAACGGACGTACAGGCCATGGCGCTGGAGATTGGCATTCCGGCCGCAACCCTGCTCTCGCTTCCTGGCGAGGGCCTCTCGGTACGGGCACGCTTGCCGGAACTGGACGTCCAGCCCTGGCTGGAGGCGCTGGCCGAGGCGCCCTGGGCGCGGGATGTGGACCTGGGCGATGTGGAAGCCGCCGATGGCAGTGGCGGCCTGAGTCTGCAGCGGATCGAGCTGGACGTGCGCGATCGTATCCGTTGGGGCGAGCTGGAGATTCCAGGTACGCGTCTGCAGGGGCAGCGGCGCGAGGATGGCTGGGACCTGGAGGCCCAGTCGGCCTGGTTGTCGGGAAACGCCACCTGGCGTGCGTCCGGCGATGGGCGCGACCGCTGGCAGGCGCGCCTGCGTCATTTGATCCTTGAGGACATGGAATTTGATGGCGAGCCGGACAGCGATACGACCGTTCGGGCTGTCGAGGGAGGAGGGCCGGAGGACCCGCGGGAGTGGCCGGGGGTGGACCTGATCCTCGACCGGTTGCAAGTGGGCGAGTATCGCCTGGCCGATGTGCACCTGGCGCTGGGTCCGGTGAATCAGGGGCTGCGGGTGGACAGCCTGCGGGCTCGCGGACCGGACGGTGATCTGCAGGTCCACGGGAGCGGCCATTGGCATGTCCTCGCCGACGGGCGGCCCGATACCCGTCTGGACATCCGCCTCTCGGGGGATGACTGGGGAGGGGCCCTGTCATCGGCACGGCTCTCCCGCGCACTGGTGGGGGGCGAGGGCGAGGGTCGACTGGACCTGTCCTGGCCTGGTCCGCTGTATGCACCGCGCCTGGCGCTGCTCGCCGGGACGATGGAGCTGGAACTCGAAGATGGCCGCTTGGCGGATGTCGAGCCGGGCGCGGGGCGCCTGCTGGGGCTGGTGAGTCTGGATGTGTTGCCGCGACGTCTGCGGCTCGATTTCCGCGACGTGTTCACGGAAGGACTGTCGTTCGATCGGCTGGAGGCGACGGCGACGCTGCAAGATGGCAATCTGCACGTCCCCGATCTGGAGATGCGGGGCCCGTCCGCTCGCGTACGCCTGAGTGGCCGCACCGGCCTGGTCGCGCGCGATTACGATCACCACATTGTGGTGGTACCGAGTCTGCGTACCGCGCTGCCGATCGTCGGGGCCCTGGTCGGCGGTCCGGTAACCGGGGTGGTGGTACTGTTGGCGGAACGAGTGCTGGGGATTGGGGATCAAATCGAAGAGGCTGCTCGCGTGGAATATCGCGTGACCGGTCCGTGGGACGACCCGGCGGTGCAGACCCTGGTTCAGCCCGCCACAGACAACGACTAGCGGATGTATCGATGACACAGGTAGCGGCAATACAGATGGCCTCCGGGCCTCAGCCCCAGGCAAACCTGCTGGAGGCCAAGCGCCTGCTGCAGGAGGCCGCGGACAAGGGGGCCCGCCTGGCGGTGCTCCCGGAGAACTTCGCGTTCATGGGGATGCAGGAGTCCGACATCCTGGGCATCGCCGAGGTCGCCGACGGGGCGGGGCCGCTGCAGGCCTTCCTGGCCGAGCAGGCCCGCCGCCTGGGGTTGTGGATTGTCGGTGGCACCGTGCCGCTACAGACCGAGGACGGGGGACGCGTGCGCTCCGCCTGCCTGGTGTTCGACGACCAGGGCCAGCAGGTCGCACGTTACGACAAGATTCACCTGTTCGACGTACAGCTACCGGACAGCAGCGAGGCCTACACCGAATCGAAAGTATTCGAACGGGGCGACGAGGTGGTGGTCGTGGATACCCCGGTGGGACGCATGGGGCTCGCGATCTGCTATGACCTGCGCTTCCCGGAGCTGTTTCGGGCCCTGCTGGATCAGGGTGCCGACTGGGTCGCGCTGCCGGCGGCGTTCACCGCACAGACCGGTCAGGCTCACTGGGATGTCCTGCTGCGCGCAAGAGCGATCGAGAACCAGTGCTATATGCTCTCGTCGGCCCAGGGCGGATTCCACGTGAATGGTCGCGAGACCCATGGGCACAGCGCCCTGGTTGACCCCTGGGGCCGGGTCGTGAATCAGCTGCAGCGCAACCCGGGCGTGCTGCTGGCCGATCTGGATCATGCTCAGGTCGAGCGCATCCGCACGGTGTTCCCCACCATCGAACATCGGCGTCTGGCCTGTCCGGGGACGGTCTAGTCCGAACGTCGGCGGCAGGCATAACCGCGTGGCGCACGGGCTTGAAAGCCCGGCGCGGGCCCCAAGCTCCATACTGGATATAACGTATTCTTGAACCCCGAGGATTCCATGATCGACAGCCTTGCCCAACAAACCCTGCTCGACCCGGCCGGCCTGGGCGACCATGAGCTGACCACCCTGCTGGGCACAACCTTTGGCCGCGGCGTGGACGGGGGCGACTGCTACTTCCAGTTTGCCTGCCAGGAGGGCTGGTCGCTGGAGGACGGCATCGTCAAGTCGGCCAGCTTCAATATCGAGCGCGGGGTGGGCATACGCGTGGTGCGCGGCGAACAGACCGGGTTTGCCTATTCCGACGACATCGCGATGCCGGCACTCCTGGATGCGGCCCGGACCGCCCGCAGCATCGCCGATGCGGGCCAGAGCGGGCGGGTCGCGGTCGCGAGTCGCATGCCCACGCGTCCGGCGCTGTATGCCCCCGAGAATCCGATGGACTCGCTGGACGAGCAGTCCAAGATCGACCTGCTCAAGGAAGTGGACGCCGCGGCTCGTGCCGCCGACCCGCGCGTGACCCAGGTGATGTGCTCCCTCGCCGGGGTACACGAGGTGGTCCTCGTGCTGAACGCCCGTGGCGAGCTGACCACGGATGTGCGCCCGCTGGTCCGCCTGAGTGTTCAGGTGATCGCCCAGCAGGGCGATCGTCGCGAATCCGGCACCTCCGGGGGCGGTGGCCGCTTCGGTTATCGCTACTTCCTCGAGAACGATCGCGCGGCCGGCTACGCCCGCGAGGCGGTGCGCCAGGCCCTGGTGAACCTGGAGGCGCGCGATGCGCCGGCCGGTACGATGAAGGTCGTGCTGGGGCCCGGCTGGCCCGGTGTGCTGCTGCACGAGGCGATTGGCCACGGCCTGGAGGGCGATTTCAACCGCAAGGGGACCTCGGCCTTCTCCGGGCGTATCGGCGAGCGGGTGGCCGCAAAGGGCATCACCATCGTTGACGACGGCACGCTGGAAGGGCGTCGCGGTTCGCTGAATGTGGACGACGAGGGCACTGCGACGCAGCAGACCGTGCTGATCGAGGACGGCATCCTGCGCGGCTACATGCAGGACGAGATGAACGCCCGGCTGACGGGCGTCCAGTCGACCGGCAACGGCCGGCGCGAGTCCTACGCCCATCTGCCGATGCCGCGCATGACCAATACCTACATGCTGGCGGGCGAGGCCGACCCGGAGGAGATCCTCGCCTCGGTGGAGGACGGCCTGTATGCGGTCAACTTCGGCGGCGGGCAGGTGGACATCACGTCCGGCAAGTTTGTCTTCTCCGCCTCCGAGGCCTATCGCGTCGAAAAGGGCAAGGTGACCTATCCGGTCAAGGGCGCGACCCTGATCGGCAACGGCCCGGACGTGCTGAACCGCGTCTCGATGGTGGGCAATGACATGCGCCTGGACCCCGGCGTGGGGACCTGTGGCAAGGAAGGGCAAGGCGTGCCGGTAGGCGTGGGGCAGCCCACCCTGCGTATCGACGGCATGACCGTGGGGGGCACCCAGGCGGCCTGACGCCGGCCCGGAGTGCCCGCGGACGAGCAGCGACAAGGAGGCTTAGATGAAGCTGGATTTTCTGGATCAGGAACACTCCCTGCCGGAGGGTCATGGCCACGACAAGATCGTGCAGTGGCATGTCTTCCGCGACCGCGAACGGGCCGAGCATTTCGCCGATCACGTCGAGCTGGGCGAGGGCCAGGAACTGGTCGGTGGCTGGACCCGTGACAGCGTCGGCAAGCTCTACTGGGTCGGCGTGCACGTCGAGGACCTGGAGCGCTGGGGCAACGTTGGCGCCGTGCACAAGCACACGGGACGCCCCTCCTGAAGTCTCGCGGGGCATTACGCACCAAGGCGGGCCGGAATGAACCCGGCCCGCCGATCCTGTTGATCTGAACGCAAACGGACGTCTGTATGAGCACATCCCCCGAACGCATGGCGCCGGATCTCGAGATCCAGGCCCTGTCCCATTCCGCCGACTCCCTGCAGGATCGCGTCCAGCGGACCCTGGACGCGGCCCGTGCGCAGGGGGCTTCGGATGTGCAGGCGGTGGTCAGCCACAGCGTCGGGCTGGAACTCTCCGTGCGCAAGGGCGAGATCGAGACGCTGGAATACGAGCGCGACCAGAGTCTGTCGCTGATTGCCTATTTCGGCCAGTCGAAGGGGGCCGCCTCGACCACCGATTTCGGCGAGCAGGCCCTGCTGGATACGGTCGAAGCCGCCTGCCGCATCGCACGCTACACCGAGCCGGACCCCCATGCCGGGATGCCCGATCCCGCGCTCAAGGCCGGGGAGTGGGATGACCTGGACCTGGATCACCCCTGGGACTGCGATGCAGAACAGGCGACCGAACTCGCGCGTGCGATCGAGGCCGCGGGCTTTGCCGCCGATTCGCGGATCGAGAATTCCGAAGGCGCGAGCGTCAGCACCCGCCGTGCGATCGCTTTTCTCGGCGACTCGCAGGGCTTCATGGGCGGGTATCGCAGCACGCGTCACTCGATGTCCTGTGCCCTGGTGGCGCGCGACGATGCCGGCATGCAGCGTGATTATGCCTACACCGTGGCCCGCCACGCGGCGGACCTCGACGCCTGTGAGGCCATCGGGCGTCAGGCCGCCGAGCGCACCGTGCGGCGACTGGGCGGGCGCAAACTCTCCACGCGCAGCTGCCCGGTGCTGTTTGCCCCGGAGATGGCGCGCACGCTGATCGGAAGCTTTACCCGCGCGATCTCCGGCCCCGCACAGTATCGCCACAGCTCGTTCCTGCTGAATGCGGTCGGGGAGTCCGTGTTCCCCGACTGGATGCAGATCGAGGAACGCCCGCTGACACCGCGCGCGCTCGGCAGTGCCCCGTTCGACGGCGAGGGCGTGCGCACGCGCAACCGGCCCCTGGTGGCTGACGGCGTACTGCAAAGCTACACCCTGGACAGCTATGCCGCCCGGCGCCTGGGGCTGGAGAGCACCGGCAACGCAGGCGGCGCGCGCAACGTGACCGTGAAGCCGGGCGAGCGGGACTTTGCCGCCCTGCTGGCCGAGATGGGCACGGGCTTTCTGGTGACCGAACTGATCGGCCAGGGCGTGAATGCGGTCACCGGCGACTACTCGCGGGGGGCCGCCGGCTTCTGGGTGGAGAATGGCGAGATCCAGTACCCCGTGGAAGAGATCACCATCGCCGGCAATCTCAAGGATATCTACCGGCGCATCGTCGCGGTGGGGACCGACGTGGACCGCCGGGGCAATATCCACACCGGCTCGATCCTGGTCGAATCGATGACCGTCGCCGGCGAATGAGCTCCTGGGAGCCTTCTTCCTAGCCGCACGCTGCCCGCCAGGTGCGTATCTGATAGGGGTCGCGGGTCTCGTCGAGGCGCGCGATCGTCATCTCTCGGCCCCAGACACAGCCGCTGTCCAGTGACAGCCAGTCGGGTCCTCGGCGGTGTCCGAGGGCGGCCCAGTGACCGAATACCAGGGACAAGCCTCTGCTCGGGCGGCCCGGCCAGGCAAACCACGGCGTCAGGGTGTCCGGGGCGTCTTCCGGTGGCCCGTTTCCCGCGAATTCCAGACCGCCATCGGGCATCAGGTAGCGCATGCGGGTAAAGGCGTTGATCGTGTAGCGCAGGCGATCATACCCGGCCAGCTCCGGGTCCCAGTGGGTGGGCTCGTCGCCGTACATCACCTCGAACAGGGCATGGCGTCGCGCGGGGTCGCGCAGCTCGGCCTCCACCCGCCGGGCTTCGGTCTGCGCGGTTTCGAGATCCCAGTCGGGCGGGATGCCGGCATGCACCAGGGTCCAGCCTGCCGCGGGATCGGTGTGCAACAGGGGGCGCTGTGCCAGCCACTCCAGCAGCTCGGCGGCATCCGGGGCGTCCAGCACGGGGCGCAGGGTGTCCTTGTTGCCGGGGGTGCGTACACCCTCGGCGGTGGCCAGCAGATGCAGGTCGTGATTGCCGAGCACGGTAGTCGCGGCATCGCCCAGGGCGCGTACGTAGCGCAGGCAGCCAAGCGAGGCCGGCCCGCGGTTGACCAGGTCGCCCACCAGCCACAGGTGGTCCGTGGTGGGGTCGAAACGGACCTGCTCCAGCAGGTGTTTTAGCGGATCCAGGCAGCCCTGGAGGTCGCCGACGGCGTAAAGGGCCATAGCGACTGGCCTAGTGCAGCGTGCGGGGTACGGACAGGGTGAAGGGCGGGATCGGCGCCTCGAAGGTGTTGCCGCGTTCGTCCTGCATGCCGTAGCTGCCCTCCATGGTGCCGACCGGCGTCTCGATCACCGTCCCGCTGGTGTACTCGAAGCTGTCGCCGGGCTCGATACGCGGCTGCTCGCCCACTACACCTTCGCCGCGCACCTCCTGCGTCTGGTCGCGGCCATCGCGGATGATCCAGTGGCGGTTCAGCAGTTGCACGGTCAGCGCACCGGAGTTGCGGATCGTGATGTGGTAGGCGAACACGTAGCGGTCGTCATCGGGCTCCGACTGGTCCTCGACATAGGCCGTGGCGACTTCGATCTCGATGGCGTGTTCTTCGGTTTCGCGGGGCGAATTCATTCGGTTGCAGCTCCTGTCTGGAACCAGGCGCTGACGGCAGCGCCCAGCAGGCCGGGTTCAGGGTGCATGATAAGGGACACGGGCAGTCGCTCAAGCAAGTGGGTCATCGGTGGGCGATTATGCAGGGCCCGCAGAAATGCCGTGTCCTGGAAGTAATCGGCCCAGCGCGGGGCGATCCCGCCGGCCAGGTACAGCCCGCCGGTGGGCAGGGCGGTCAGGGCCATGTCGGCCAGTTGTCCCGCATAGATCGTCACGAAACGCTGGACCACCGCGAGGGCTACCGCGTGCCCGGCATCGGCCAGGTCACTGATGGCGGCGGCCGGATCGGCAGCGGCCAGGGCCCGCGCTAGCGCGGCATCGTCCCGGCGTGTCAGCTCGAAGCGTGCGATGCGCGCAATGCCGCGACCGCTGAGCAGGTGCTCGCGGGTACAAAGCCCTTCCTCGGCGCTGACGAACGCCGCGAGCGCCGCCTCGTCTGCATCGGCAGGGGAAAAACGTGCATGCCCCCCTTCGCCGGGATGGATGGCGGGTTGGTGGGGCGGGCCGACCAGGCAGGTCCCGAGCCCGGTCCCGGCCCCGACCACCAGGCGCAAACCCTCCGGATCGGCCGCTCCGTCCTGCAGGGTGATCCGGTCTCCGGGTTCCAGGGCATCGAGACAGGCACCGACAGCGGCGAAATCGTTGATCAGGGCGACCGGGATGCCCAGTGTCTGCTCGAGTGCGCGCGCATCCAGTTCGGGCCAGTCGAGATTGGTCGCGCGGGCCCGACCGCCCTGAACGGGGCCAGCCAGGGCCAGACCGGCAGCCGCCAGCGGCTCGGCCGGCCCGACCTCTTTGCGCCAGCCCCCGAGGATGTGGTCCAGGTCCGGAAAGTCGCGGCTGGGGTAGCGGCGGATGTCGTGCAGTGACCAGTGACCGCCACTGCGGCGGGCCCGTGCGACCCGGGTACGGGTCCCTCCGATGTCGGCCACGATGAAGTCCATGGGGTCATGATAGCGGATCGCTGGCCGTTGGCGGGGCCGGTCAGCTTGACGCGACCAGTCGCGCCAGGGCCGCGAATCCGTGAACATCCACGGTCTCCGGGCGGGCGCCGGGGTCGAGTTGCGCGGCCTCGATTCGGGCGGCATCCACCAGTCCGGAAAGCCCCCGCCGCAGCGTCTTGCGGCGGCTGGAGAAGGCTTGGTTCACAACCTTTGCAAACACCGGATACAGCGCGCTGTCCACCAGCGGCGCCTCCAGTGGCGTGATGCGCACGACCGCGGAGTGGACCTTGGGCGGCGGGTGGAAGGCACCGGGGGGGACCCCGAACAGCGACTGGGCCCGGGCGCGCGCCGCGAGCATGACCGTCAGCCGGCCATAGGTCTTGCTGCCGGGGACGGCGGTCATGCGCTCGACCACCTCGCGCTGCAGGAGGAAATGCATGTCGCGGACGGCCTCCATCTGGTCGAGCAGGTGGAACAGCAGGGGGGTCGAGATGTTGTAGGGCAGGTTGCCCACGACCCGCCAGCCACCCTCCGGTGGCGGGCCAAGGCTGGCCAGGTCCAGATCCAGGGCGTCGCCCACATGGAGCTCCAGTCGCTCCGGGGCAAAGGCGGCGCGCAGGCCGGCCACCAGGTCACGGTCGATCTCCACCGCGACCAGACGATTCAGGCGTTCCAGCAGGGCGCCGGTCAGGGCCCCCCGGCCGGGGCCGATCTCCAGCACCGGGTCGTCGGGGCGCGGGGCGATCGCGCCGACGATGCGTGCGAGCAAGGCCTGATCATGCAGGAAGTTCTGGCCGAACCGCTTGCGGATCGGCGGCAGCGCGCTACCCATTTGCGGCGTCACCCATGGACGTGCGCGGCCTGTGCCTGAAGGCGATGGCGGGCCAGTTCCCGGGCCAGGCCCTCGGCTGCGAGGAAGCTGCCGACCTCCGCGCGACCACTGCCGGCCAGGTCGAGGGCCGTGCCGTGGTCGACCGAGGTGCGCACGAAGGGCAGCCCCAGGGTCACATTGACCGCATGTCCGAATCCCGCGTGCTTGAGCACCGGGAGTCCCTGGTCGTGATACATCGCCAGTACCGCGTCGAACTCGGCGAGTGCGCGCGGGGTGAATGCGGTATCCGCGGGCAGCGGCCCGCGCAGGTCCAGGCCCTCGGCGCGCAGGCGGTCGAGCGTCGGGGTGATGACCTCGATCTCCTCGAGCCCCAGCACGCCGTCTTCGCCGGCGTGCGGGTTCAGCCCGCACACGCCGATGCGCGGGCGTTCGATCCCGAAGTCCTCGGCGAGGTCGTGGTGCAGTACGCGGGTGACCGCCTCGATGCGCTCCGGTGTGATTGCGTCGGGGACGTCGCGCAGGGACAGGTGCGTAGTCACCAGTGCGACCCGCAGGGATTCGGTCGCCAGCATCATCACGGGCATGGGCGCGCCGGCGCGTTCGGCCAGCCACTCGGTATGACCACTGAAGGGGATGCCGGCACGGTTGATCACGCCCTTGTGCACCGGGCCGGTGACCATCGCGTCGAAGGTGCCATCGAGACAGCCATCGGCGGCGGCGGCGAGCATCGCCAGCACGCCTTCGGCGTGCCGGGCGTCGAGGGTGCCCGTTTGCACGGGGCCGCCGGCTGGGACCGCGATGATCTCCAGGGTCCCGCGCGGTGTAGCGGTGCGCGGTCGTGCGGGGTCGAAGGGGATCAGGTGGATCGACTGGCCCAGTTGCCGCGCCCGTTGCTCGATGACATCCGGATCGCCGATGGCGACGCGCTGGGCGCCACCGCCAGGCTCGTGGGCCAGGGCAATCAGCAGATCCGGCCCGATCCCGGCCGGCTCGCCAGCGGTCAGTGCCAGACGCGGGATTGCACCCGGCGTCCGGGCGTCAGGAGCCGAAGCCGTCAACGCGGTACTCGACATAGGCCTCGTCGCGCAGACGCCGCATCCACAGCTCGATCTCTTCTTCGCGCTTGCGGTTTTGCAGGATCTCGCGGGCACGGGCTCGGATCTGCTCGCGCGAGGTGTCGACCTCGCGGTGGTCGAGGACCTCGATGATGTGCCAGCCAAACTGGCTCTCCACCGGCTCGCTGATCTCGCCCGGCTGCAGGGCGTTCATCGCCTCTTCGAACTCCGGCACCAGCTCGCCGGGGCTGATCCAGCCGAGCTGGCCGCCCTGGGCGGCGGAGCCGGGGTCGTCGGAGTTCGCGCGTGCCAGGGCCTCGAAGTCGCTGCCCTCGCGGATGCGGTTATACAGGGACTCGGCCTGGCGGCGGGCCTCTTCGTCGCTGCGGACCTGGTCGGGGCTGATCAGGATGTGGCGTACCTGCGTCTGCCGGACTCGGGTCTGGTCGCCCCCTTCGCGGTCCACGAGCTTCATGATGTGGAAGCCGTTCGGCGAGCGCAGCACGTCACTGATCTCGCCGGTGCGCATCAGCACAGCCTCGCGGGCGAATACGGAGGGGATCTCGCCGGCGGTGCGCCAGCCGAGATCGCCGCCCTCCAGGGCATCCGGGGCGTCGGATTCGGAGATTGCCACGCTGGCAAAGTCCTCGCCCTCGCGCACCCGCTGGCGCAGTTCGCGGGCCTTCTCGCGGGCGGTGGCGATCTGGCCGGAGTCCGCGCCGCGCGGCAGGGAGACCTGGATATGCGAGATACGATAGCGCACGCCGCGGTCAATGGCGCCGCTCTCGGAGGCGATCAGGTCCGCGATCTCCTGGTCGCTGACGCGAATCTGATTGTCGACCTGGCGGCGCTGCAACTGGTTGACGGTCAGTTCGTTGCGGATCTGCTCGCGGAAGGCGTTGAAGTCGACACCGTCCTGCAGCAGGGCCTGACGCAGCTGCGGCAGGGTCATCCGGTTCTCGCGGGCGATGTTCTCCATTGCCCGGTTCAGGGTCATCTCGTCGATGTTGATGCCGACCCGCTGGGCCTCCTGCAGCTGAACGCGCTCGACGATCAGGCGTTCCATGACCTGTCGTGCAAGGGTGTCGCGATCCGGCGGGCGAGTGCCGCGTTCCATCATCTGCTGGGCGACCAGGTTCATGCGCTCGACCAGTTCGCGCTGGGTCACCACGTCGTCGCCGACCACGACCAGGATGCGGTCGGTGAACTGATCGCCCTCCGGCGGCGTGATGGGCGCGGCAGGGGCGCCGGCCTCGGAGGCGGCGCCCGGGGTCACCGGGGCCTCGACGGCGTCCTCGGGTTGTTCGCTGCCGGGGACCTGGGCCTGCGCGGACAGGCCGAGGCTCAAGAGCACGGCGCCCAGTAGCGGGAGCCAGAAGGCCCGGCGGTGGTGGTCAGGGGAGTGCGTCATATCCGGCTATACCCTCGCTCAAAAGCGAATCCACGCCGGAGTCGAAGCGTCCGAGCCCGTCCAGCGTGAGTTGGAAATAAATCGAGTTGTCGTAGGTCTCGTCGAAGTCGTAGGCGCGGCGGGCGACCACTCGGATGCCATAGCAGCAACTACGATACTGAAGGCCGGCCAGAAGTTCGAGATCACGTTCCTCCTGCAGGCTGTAATTCCAGCGCCCGATCGCATCAATGCGCGGGGTCACCGGCCACAGCACGGAGACATCGGTCTGGTCGATGGAGCGGGCGCCCGCCTCGCGTTGACGATAGCCGACATTGATGCGGGCCCGCGCGCCCGGGCTGTAGCTGACCGACAGCGCTGTGAGGGTGGTCTCGCCTTCGTCCTGGTTGTACAGGATGGAGCCGCGACCGCTCCAGGCATCGCCGATGCGCACGCGACCCTCCAGGGCGAGATCCGAACGCGATTCGGTCAGCGGGTCGCCTTGCGGGTCGCGGCGGACCTCGCGGTCCTCGAAGTAGCGGATCTGGCCCGCCGACAGGCTCATCCGCTCCTGGCCGGTCTGCTCGTCGAAGATGCGCGTGGTCAGCGCGGTGGTCAGCTGGTGGGTGTCGCCGACGCGGTCGGCGCCGACGAAACGATCCAGGCTGAACAGGTTGTCGAAGCTGAAGTCCGCCTCGCCGGTGTCGAAGATCGGGATATCGGTCTGGTCGACGAACGGGACATAGCCGTAGAAGATCCGGGGTTCCAGCGTCTGCAGACGACGCCCGTCCTGGATCGGGCGCTCGAAGACCAGCCCGGTGTCGACCGAGGCGCGCGGCACGGTGCGGCTGATCGACTCGGGGCCCGGGCGACCGCGGCGGTCCAGCTCGTAGTGGGTGTAGCGCACTCCGGCGCTGGGCTCGAAGAAGAAGCCGCCGGTATCGTAGCGCCACGAGGCCGTGGGGTTGAGGTCGAAGCGCGTGCCCAGGGGTTCCAGCGAGTCGCTCTCGCTACGCTCGAAGCGCACCAGTTCCGTGTCCAGGTCCCACGCCAGCCCGCGACCCAGGTATTCGCCGGCCTCCAGGGTGATCTGCGGCAGGCGCTGGTAGGGCTCGCGCTGGGCGCGCAGCTCGGGGTCGATGACCTGGTAGTCCTCGATCCGGGTGCGCAGGCGGTAGGCCGGCTGGTTGTAGGTCAGATCCGCCTGTCGACGCAGATAGGGCGTGCTGCCGGAGTAGCGGTCCGCGCCACCGAAGTCGCGGAAATACTCGCTGTCGGAGGCATCGGCGGCGTCCAGGCGAAAGCGCAGGTCCGAGGTCAGGCGGCTCTGGTGAAACCACTGCACGTAGTGCCGGTCGTCGCCGAATACGCGATCGCTCGGCAGGTAGCGGATATCGGCCACGCCCTCGTGGCGGGGCTGCAGATAACGGAACTCGGTGCCGAGCTTGACCCCGCGGTCCGACATGACGCGCGGGGTGAAAGTCGCGTCGTAATTCGGCGCGATGTTCCAGTACCAGGGCGTGCTGATATCGACCCCGTGTCGTGAGCTGACCCCGGCACTGGGCAGCAGGAAGCCGCTCTGGCGCCGGTCGTCCAGCGGGAAGTGGATATACGGCGTGTAGGCGATGGGCACGCCCTTGAAGTCGATGCGGGCGTTGCGGGCAACGCCGATCCCGCGCTCGCGGTCCAGCTCCAGATCGCGCGTGCGCAGCCACCAGCTGTCGTTGTTGATCGGACAGGTGGTGTACTCGGCGTCCTCGAATTCGTGCAGGTGAGGCGCGAGCTGGATGCCCACCCCGGCGCTTCCGCGGGCCGGCACGGACTGCACCAGGTAGTCGATGCGCCGGAACTCCCCGGTCTCCTCGTCCAGACGGTATTCGCCGCCGTCGGTGTGCAGCAGAAGGTCGCCGTCGAACAATCGGGTGTCGCCCTCGGTGCGTGCGAGGCCCGTGGCCCGGTCGTATTCAAGAAACTCGGTGTCCAGGCGGCGCCCTTGTTCGAAGAGCTGGACGTTGCCGCGGGCGCTGATCATCTCCCCCTCGCGGCGTACGTAATCGGCGTCGATATCGGTGATCTCGGCCGCGAGCTCGCGCATCTCGGGCCACTCCATGCCGGGGGCGAATTCGCAGCCCGGGGGGCGCTCCAGCCGCTCGAGTTCGGCCTGCGCCGTCGTGGCGGCGACGCCGAGCACGCAGGCAATGATGGCTCGCACTGTGGCCCGTCGGTGCAGTGGGCGTGCGTGGCCGGCTGGCGAGGGCGTCATGCGGGATTCAGCTTGAGGAAACACGGATCATGCTGGATCAGTGTTTCCCTAGCAGCTGGCGGATTTCGTCGAAGATCAAGGCGATGTCGCGGGTGCCATTCACGTGCTTGAGCAGGTCGCGGCGGGCGTAGTATTCGATCAGCGGCTGGGTCTGTTCCTCGTAGACCTTCAGGCGATTGATGACTGTTTTTTCGGTGTCATCGGCGCGGTGGACGAGTTCGCCGCCGCACAGATCACAAACCCCTTCCCGCTGAGGCGGGAAGGTATGGGAGTTGAATACCGCGCCGCAGTCGCCGCAGGAGACGCGCCCGGTCAGTCGCTGTTTCAGCTCCTCGAACGGCACATCGATCTGGATCGCCTGATCCAGTGGTGCCCCGAGTTCCTCGAGCATGGTGTCCAGGGTCTCGGCCTGGGCGACGTTGCGTGGAAAGCCGTCGAGGATAAAGCCCTTTTGTGCGTCCGGCTCCTGCAGCCGGTCGCGGATCAGTCCCAGGACCAGGTCGTCCGGTACGAGCTGGCCTGCGTTCATCGCGCTTTCGACCTGCTTCCCCAGGTCGGTCTGGGCGGCCATTGCGGCGCGCAGCAGGTCGCCGGTGGAGATCTGCGGGATGCCGAAGGTGGCGACCATCTTCTTGGCCTGGGTGCCCTTGCCGGACCCCGGGGCGCCCATCAGGACGATACGCATGGCTGACTCCTGCTGCCGGGTGCGGCGCCGAACCGCAGCACAAGCCGGGTACGAGGCGGCACGGTAAATGGCCATCGTGAAAGGGTTGCGGCGGTGCGGCGCAAACCGTTTCCCGAGCGCGGTCTTATACCGCCTGAGGGTGATCGGCCGCAACCGCTCACTACAGCCCGTGGCTCCCTGGCCTGACGGTGACGGGTGCCATTGCGGGGGCTCTCCCCTGTATAATCCCCCGCTCTTCAAAACAATCGGAATATAACCAAGCATGGACCTCAACCAGATCGAAGCCGGCAAGGATCTCCCCAACGACATCAACGTGGTAATCGAGATCCCCACCCAGGGCCAGCCCGTCAAGTACGAGATGGACAAGGACAGCGGGGCTCTGGTGGTCGATCGCTTTATGGCGGTCGCGATGTTCTATCCGTGCAACTACGGATTCATCCCGAATACGGAGTCGGAAGACAATGACCCGGTGGACGTGCTGGTGATCACCCCGGTGCCGCTGCTGCCGGGTTCGGTCGTGCGCTCGCGCCCGATTGGTATGCTGAAGATGACCGACGAGGCCGGTGTGGATGCGAAGATCCTCGCGGTTCCGGTGAGCAAACTGTGCACGCAGTCCGGGCGGTTCCAGGGGCCGGAAGATGTGCCGAAGGAGCTCCTGGATTCGATCAAGCACTTCTTCGAGCGCTACAAGGAGCTGGAGAAGGGCAAGTGGGTCAAGGTCGAAGGCTGGGTCGGCGCCGAAGAGGCCAAGGCGGAGATTGTTGCCAGCTACAAGCGTTACCAGAAGAGCAAGATCTGAGCCGGTAGCGGCCCGGCGTCAGCACGTGGCGTGGATCGTCCCCGCATCCCCGGGGCCGGGGTTCGCCGCGTGCGCGGCGTTCGTTGTTGTGGCGGTCCGCTGAAATGGCCGGGCGCGATGACTACGGACAGGAACAACAGGACCAGCAGCGGTTCGTCGTCCGTATTCTGCTGGCGCTGCTCCTGCTTGCCGCCGTTCTGCTCCTGATTGGCTGGCGCCTGTCGGGCCTTCAGGTCGGCGCGCATACCCATTTCACCACGCTGTCGGAGAATAATCGGCTGCGGGTGGAGCCGATTGCGCCCAGTCGCGGCGTGATCCGGGATCGCAATGGCCAGTTGCTGGCGGGCAACCGTGCCTCCTACCAGCTGGAGGTGACAGTCGAGCAGGCCGGCAATCTGGACGACCTCCTGGAGCGGCTGCACGACTTTGTCGATCTCTCCGACGCGGATATCGAACGTTTCCGCCGCGGCGTGCGTCAGCGCCGACCCTTCCAGCCGGTGCTGCTCAAGGCGGGCCTGGACGACACCACGGTGGCCAGGATCGCGGTCTCGCGGCACGAGTTGCCGGGCGTGGAGATCGAGGCCCGGCCGATGCGCTTCTATCCGCTCGGCGACAAGTTCTCGCATGTGGTCGGGTACGTGGGCCGGATCAACGAGCAGGACCTGGCGCGGGTGGACCGGCGTGCCTATGCCGGCAGCTCGCATATTGGCAAGATCGGCATTGAGCGCTACTACGAGGATTTGCTGCATGGCCGCCCGGGTTACCGCCAGGTAGAGGTCAATGCCCAGGGGCGGGTGATTCGCGAGCTGTCGGTAACGCCACCGGAGGCCGGTACCGACATTACCCTCACCATTGACGCGGACCTGCAGCGTGCCGCTTACCGGTCGCTGGCGGGCCGGCGGGGGGCGATTGTCGCGCTGGATCCGAACAACGGCGAGGTGCTGGCGCTGGTCAGTGCCCCGGGATTCGACCCCGAGATGTTCGTGCACGGCATCTCCCAGGCCGCCTTTTCCGATCTGCAATCCGACCCCGCGCGGCCGTTGTTCAATCGCGCCCTGACCGGACAGTATCCGCCGGGTTCCACGGTCAAGCCCCTGGTAGGGCTGGCCGCGCTGGACGAGGGGATTACCACTGCGGATCGACGGATGTTCGCCCGTGGCTATTTTCAGATCCCCGGCCATGAGCGCCGCTATCGTGACTGGCGCCGGGAAGGGCATGGCTGGGTCGACATGTCGCGCGCCATCGCCGTGTCTTCCGACGTCTATTTCTACGACATTGCCCATACGATGGGGATCGACCGCATGGTACCGATGCTGGGGGCATTCGGGCTTGGGCAGCGCGTCGGTATCGATGCCACGGGCGAGCGCGCGGGCATCCTCCCCAGCCGCGACTGGAAGCGGGCCACACATGATCAGGTCTGGTTCCCCGGCGAGACCCTGATCACCGCGATTGGCCAGGGCTACATGCTGTCAACGCCGTTGCAGATGGCCGACTTCACGGCGACCCTGGCCGGGCGCGGGCAGCGTATCCAGCCTCGTCTGCTGCAATCGATGGATAATGGCAACGGCGAACTCGAACGGTTGCTGCCGCAGCCTCGCGAGCCGGTGCAGGCGGCCCCGGAGCACTGGGACACGATTCACGAGTCGCTGATCGAGGCCGTGCATGCGCGCCACGGCACCGCCTGGGGGTCGATTGGCAGCCGCCCGCCGACGAATTACCGCATCGCGGGCAAGACCGGCACTTCGCAGGTCTTCGGGCTGGGCCAGGACGAGGAGTACGACGAGGACGAGTTGCCCCGGCATCTGTGGGATCACGCCCTGTTTGTCGGCTATGCACCCGCGGATGACCCACAGATCGCGGTGGCGGTGCTGGTCGAGCACGGCGGCTCGGGCGGTCGCGTGGCGGCCCCGGTGGCCCGCGAGGTGATGGACGCCTTCCTGAAAGGTGACGCCGGAATGACACTTGACGTGCCGGAGGACGAATGATCAGCGTGACGGGTCGCGAGATGCCGCTAGGGCAGTGGGTGCTGGGGCGCCTGCGTCTGGATGGCGTGCTGCTGGTGTTGATCGGCATCCTGCTGCTGGTGGGTCTGGCGGTCCTGTTCAGTGCCTCCGGCGAGAGCATGATTGCCCTTGAGCGGCAGACCATGCGCATCGGACTCGGCGTGGCCGCGATGGTGCTGGTCGCGCAGATCCCGGTGCGTACCCTGCGGTCCCTGGCACCATGGCTGTTTGTGGCCGGTGTCGCGCTACTGTTGGCGGTCATGGTTGCCGGCGAGGTGGGCAAGGGGGCGCGGCGCTGGCTGGATCTCGGCTTCATGCGCTTCCAGCCCTCCGAGATCATGAAGCTGGCGGTGCCGATGATGGTCGCCTGGTACCTGTCCACTCGCAACGACCGCCCGCATTTCCGCGACCTGCTGGTGACGGTGCCACTGATCCTGGTTCCAGTGTTTCTGATCATGCGCCAGCCGGACTTGGGGACTGCGATGCTGGTGGGTGCGGCCGGTTTCCTGGTGATCTTCCTGGCGGGGCTGAGCTGGCGCTGGTTTGTCGGGCTGGGGCTGGCCGCGGCCGCTGCGATCCCGGCATTATGGCTGCAGATGCATGACTACCAGCGCCAGCGGGTGCTGACCCTGTTCAATCCGGAGTCGGACCCGCTGGGGACCGGTTATCACATCATTCAGTCCAAGATTGCGATCGGCTCCGGCGGGCTGTACGGCAAGGGCTGGCTGAACGGCACGCAGTCGCAGCTCGACTTTCTGCCCGAGCGTTCCACGGATTTCATTTTTGCGGTATACGCCGAGGAATTCGGGTTTATCGGTGTCGCACTCCTGTTGTTGCTGTATTTTGCGATCGTGGCGCGCGGGCTGTGGATCTCGGCCCTGGCCCAGGATCGTTTCGCCCGTTTGCTGGGCGGCAGCCTGGCGCTGACTTTCGCCGTCTACATGGTGGTCAATATCGCCATGGTGACAGGGCTTCTGCCCGTGGTCGGTGTGCCGCTTCCGCTGGTGAGCTACGGCGGTACATCATTGGTGACGCTTATGGTCGCCTTCGGTATTCTCATGAGCATCGCGTCGCAAAAGCGCCTGGTGAATCGATGACCCTGAATCTGCGCCCTCTGGGCACCCTTCGTTCCCTCCTCCTGCAGGCCGGGTTGATCCTGTCACTGGGGGCCTGCTCTCTGTCGAACGTCTCGGGGTCCGAGTTTCGCGCTGGCGACCCGCCCTACCTGGAGCGCGAGGAGGTGCAGGCCTTTATCGACGAACAGGTCGAGGCGGGTATGGATCGTGACGAACTGGAGGGCCTGTTCGCCGAGGCCGACCCCCAGCAGCGGATCCTCGACCTGATCTCGGCGCCCGCCGAGGCGCGTCCCTGGAAGGACTATCGCCCGATTTTCGTGAACGAGCTGCGCATCGAGCGTGGCGAGCGCTTCATGGAAGAGCAGGCCGAGACGCTGGCCCGTGCCGAGGAAACCTTTGGCGTCGAACAGGAAATGATTACCGCCATCATCGGTGTGGAGACCAACTACGGGCGCAACACCGGGGGCTTCCGCGTGTTCGATGCGCTGGTCACGCTGGGCTTTGACTACCCGCCGCGTGCGGATTTCTTCCGCAGTGAACTGGGCCAGTTCCTGACCCTGGTGCAGGAGGAGGGCCTGGATGTCCGCGAGACTCGGGGCTCCTACGCCGGGGCCATGGGACGCGGACAGTTTATCTCCTCGAGCTATCGCCACTATGCAGTGGACTTCGACGGCGATGGCCGCCGCGATCTGCTCAATTCGTGGCCGGATGCCATCGGCAGTGTGGCCAACTACTTCCGCGAGCACGGCTGGCAGACCGGCGAGCCGGTGGTGGCGCGGGCGCGGGTCGAGGGCGATGCCCACGAGGAACTGATCAGCCGCAATTTCCAGGCGCGCTTTGACCTCGACGAGCTTGCCGAGCACGGTATTTATCCCGACGAGTCCGTGGCCGAGGACGGGAAGTACTCGTTTATTCGTCTCGAGGGCGAGGACGGCTACGAGTACTATCTTGGTTACCCCAATTTCTATGTGATCACCCGTTATAACCGGAGCCCGCTGTATGCGATGGCCGTCCACCAGCTGGCCGAGGCCTTTGCCCAGTAACCGGTGCCGCCCTGGCGCGGTCGTCGCCGCGCCGGCGGTGTTGTTCGCGCTGGCGCTGGCGGGGTGCTCGTCGACCCCCGACCGCGAGGCAGACCCGGACCGCCCGCTGGGCGATGCGGCCTATGACGCCTACCCGGACCCGGAGGATGTCCCGCAGGATCTGGCCCTGATCCCCGACGCGGTGCCGACCGACGAGCCCCCGAGTCGCTACGGGAACCCGCCCGAGTACGAGGTCTTCGGGCAGCGTTACCGTACCCTGCGCACCAGCACCGGGTTCGAGGAAGAGGGCCTGGCCTCCTGGTACGGAACCAAGTTCCACGGCCGGCGCACCTCCAGCGGGGAACCCTACGACATGTATGCGATGACGGCAGCCCACAAGACACTGCCGCTGCCGACCTATGTCGAGGTCGTGAACCTGGAGAACGACCGCCGCGTGATTGTGAGGGTCAACGATCGCGGGCCCTTTGTGGACGAGCGCATCATCGACCTCTCCTATGCCGCGGCGCATCGGTTGGACATGACCGACGCCGGTGTGGCCCCGGTGCGCATTCGTGCCGTGGGGCCGGAAGACGTCGATTCGCCGCGTGTGGCCGAATCGCGCCCGCCAGTGCCGGAACCCATCGAGCTGGCCGAGGCCAGACAGGGGGGCGGCAGCAGCCCCGTTGCGGCATCCTCTGATGACGCGCGCGCTGCTACCGCAGCGAATGCCCCAGAGGCCGCCGCGAACAATGGCCGCTGGGTGCAGGTCGGGGCGTTTTCCGAACGCCGAACGGCGGAGGAGATCCAGCGCGATCTGGAGGCCCTCGGATTCGAGTCGGTCGAGATCTCGACGCTGGAACGCGACGAGCAGGCGGATCTGCATCGGGTGCGCATCGGCCCGCTGGAAGAGGTCGAGCTGCAGGAGGCGACCGAGCGCCTGCAGGAGGCCGCCCATGTCGACTACCGCATCGTCGACGACTGACGCCCACTATCGCTCAGTTTTTGGTCCGACGGGCCCGTTTGCATTCATGTGCGCGGGCCCGGTCTGCTATCGTTAGCCATCTCTACAGGAGGCCTCGAATCACCATGATCCCCCCGCTTCATTCTGTCGCCCGCCGCGCCCTGATGACCCTCTCCCTGGCGGTGTGCGTTGCCGCCATGCCGGCGATGGCGGACGAACCCCTGCCGGTTCCGGGCAGTGGTGGGGCGATGCCGAGCGGGATCCCCAGCCCGCCCTCTGACGTGACGGCGAAAAGCTATGCGTTGATGGACTTCGATTCCGGTCTGATGCTGGCCTCGCGCGAGGCGGATGTTGACCGCGAGCCGGCCAGCCTGACCAAGTTGATGACGGCCTACGTCGTGTTTGGCGAAATCCGCGACGGGCGGCTGGGGCTCGAGGATACGGTCACGATCAGCGAGCGGGCCTGGCGCACGGGCATGCGGGGCGCGTCGCGCATGTTCATCGAGGTTGGCGACGAGGTGAAGGTCGAGGACCTGCTGCGCGGGATGATCATCCAGTCCGGGAACGATGCCTCCACCGCGCTGGCCGAGGCCGTGGCCGGTTCCGAAGGGGCGTTCGTCGACATGATGAACAGCCAGGCGCGTGAACTCGGGATGATGAACTCGTATTTCACCAACTCGCACGGGCTGCCGTCCGACGAGCCGCAGTCGACCTCCGCTCAGGATATGGCGCTGCTGGCGCGGGCGCTGATTCGGGAGTTCCCCGACCTTTACGGCTATTACAGCGAGCGCTCGTTCGAGTTCAACGATATCTCGCAGAGCAATCGGAACATGCTCCTGTGGCGTGACGCCGGTTTCGATGGCCTGAAGACCGGCTGGACCTCATCGGCGGGATACAACCTGGTCTCGTCGGCGAAGCGCAGCGACCGCCGGCTGATCGCCGTGGTGCTGGGGATCGAGGCCTCCAATCACCAGGAGGGCGGCACGCGCCGGGCTAACGAGTCTCAGGCCCTGGTCAACTGGGGCATGCGCTTTACCGAGCCGCAGCGCCTGTTCGAGGCCGGTACGCAACTGGGCAGCCCGCGCGTCTATCGTGGTGCGGATAGCGAGGTGTCCGTCGGGCTTGCCGAGGACTTCTGGGTGATCGTGCCCCCGGGTCGTGGTGACAACATCGAGGCCACAATGGAGCTGAACCAGCCGCTGGAAGCGCCCCTGGCCGCAGGGGCCGCGGTGGGCGAGGTGCAGGCTCGCCTGAATGGCGAGTTGATCGGGCAGCAGCCGGTCGTCGCCCTTGAAGAGGTGGAGGAGGGCGGACTGATGCGGCGCCTGTGGGATGGTGCTGCCCTGTCGTTGCGCTCGGTCTGGCCGTTCTGATTCGGAGCGAGTGTGAGCGTTGCGTATTTCAATGGTGAGTTCATGCCGCTCGAATCCGTGCGGATCTCCCCGCTGGATCGCGGGTTTCTGTTCGGGGACTCGGTCTACGAGGTGATTCCCAGCTACGCCGGCCAGTTGTTTCTGCTGACGGAACACCTGGAGCGACTGCAGCGCTCGCTGGACGCCATCCGCCTCGAATCGCCGCTGTCGCTCGACCAGTGGCGGGCTATGCTGGAAGAGCTCGTCCGGCGCAACGAGGGGGATGAGCCCATCGATCTCGGCCTGTACCTGCAGGTCACGCGCGGGGTTGCCCCGCGCGACCACGCCTTTCCCGCCGTCGGACCGCCCACGGTCTTTGCGATGGCGAATCCGATCGCGCCCCTGCCGGACACGACCCGCCAGGCCGGGGTCGCGGCAGTGACGGGGCCCGATACGCGCTGGTCGCGCTGCGACATCAAGGCCACTACGTTGCTGGCCAACGTGCTCGCGCGTCAGGAGGCGCGTGAACAGGATGCGGTCGAGGCCATCCTGCTGCGGGACGGACAGGTGACGGAGGGTGCGGCCAGCAATGTGTTCGCTCTGGTGGACGGCACGCTGGTGACACCACCGCTGGCAGCATCGCTGCTCCCGGGGGTAACAAGGGACCTGGTCCTGCGCCTGGCTGCTCAGTGTGGTCTCGATGTCGTGGAGCGCGATCTGTCCGAGTCCGAGTTGCGTGCGGCCGACGAGATCTGGCTGACCAGTTCCACCAAGGAGGCCCTGCCGGTTTGTCGGCTCGACGGCCATCCGGTCGGAGCCGGGGTCCCGGGGCCGGCCTGGAAGGCCATTCATGCCGCGTATCAGCAGGCAAAGTGCGACACTCACCCGTCCCGGACGGCGGTCGAGGGGTGCGCATGACAGACGAACGCGAAAGTCTGATCGAGTTTCCCTGTCGTTTTCCGATCAAGGTCATGGGGGACTCGCACCCGGAACTCCTGGAGGCCGTGGAGGCTTGCGTGGCCGAGCATGTGCCGGACCCGGACGATGCCGTGATCCAGCAGCGCGCGTCCAGCGGCGGGCGCTTCGTCGGCATTACCATCACCTTCACCGCGACCAGTCAGGCCCAGCTCGACGACCTCTACCGGGCCCTGGGACGCTGCGACCGGGTCCGCATGATCCTGTGATTGCCCCGATCGTACCCGGGCCCGCGGTCCGTTTTCTGGGTACACAGCCCTATGTGCCTGTCTGGCAGGCCATGCAGCTTCAGGCCCGGGAGCGGAATGCGGCCCGGGCAGACGAGTTCTGGTGCGTCGAACATCCCCCTGTTTTTACCCAGGGACGTAATGGCCGCGCCGAGCATCTTCTGGATCCCGGTGCGACGCCGGTTGTGGCGATCGATCGCGGCGGGCAGGTGACCTGGCACGGCCCCGGGCAGTTGGTCGTCTACACGCTGGTGGATCTGCCGCGCCTGGGCATCGGGGTTCGGCGCCTGGTCGAGGGCCTGGAGCAGGCGGTGATGGATACGCTCGCGCAATGGGGCATCCGCGCGCAGCGGCGGGAGAAGGCGCCGGGGGTGTATGTCGACGGGGCCAAGATTGCGGCGCTGGGTCTGCGCATCCGGCACGGGCGCAGCATCCACGGGCTGGCGCTGAACATCGCCCCAGACCTGGCGCCGTTTCAGCGCATGAACCCTTGCGGCTATTCAGGCCTCGCTGCGACCTCCATGCAGCATCTTCTCGGCTCGTTGGATGCCACCCGCGTCCGCGAGCAGCTGCTCGCCCACCTGACCGCGCAGTTGTTTCCCGCCGAGGTGGCGAGCATCCGGCATGAACCCTCTTTGCCGCCTGAGCTCGTCCGTATTCTGGCGCTGGGGCGTTGTCCCACGTCCTGAGGCTGGGCCTGGTTCGTCCTCTGGAGTTTACGGTGGCTTCGGCCGACTGCCTGCCTGCGCTGTCTCGCCAGCGCGCCGCGCCCGTTGTTGATCAACAACTGGCTTTCTTGCTTGCCCAAGAAAGTACCCGTCGAGGCGCACCCGGATTCCGCCCGGGGACCTTGCTCCAGGGTCCTCGGGCCGGCGGCGCTGAAACTCGCTGCGCCTTTGGCTCCGCTCAGACAGTCAGCGCCCCCGTTTCTATTTTGAATCGTCCGTCCCGAGGACCCTTCCGCAAGGGGCTTCATACGGGGGGGATGAAGGTCAAAACAAAAGTATCCCCATGCCTGCAGCCAACTCCAACGCCGTAGGGTGCGGTTGAGCGCAGCGAAACGCACCGTTCCGACGTCGGGGCAACCCTGATGCGATTCGCTACGCTCATCGGCATCCTACCCACCCCTTGGCGCCCGCTCGCGGGCGCGGCACGCCATGGCCGAAGGCCGAGCGTGCCTAAAATGTCGGAAGATCCAGCCTCCATCCATGTGCTACGTCGCTGGGACAGCCGTTGTTTGGACCTTCACCCCCGTTGTCGTCGCGCCGAGTGGAGAGGGTTTTCGCGGGAAGAGAGGCGCTGACTGTCTGAGCGGAGCCGAAGGCGTAGCGAGTTTCAGCGCCGCCCGCGAAAACCCTCGGAGCGAGGGAAACCCCGGCCCGCATAGCGGGCCGGGGTCGCGGCAGTCGGGCGTGTTTCTTGGTTACTTCTTTGCACGAGCAAAGAAGTAACTCGGGGCGCGCTGCCGAGACAGCGCTTGGCAGGCGGCCGGACGAAGCCACCGCAAACACCGGATGCCGAATCAGGCCTAACTCTCAGGACGTGGGACGACGCCCCAGTGGCAGAGTACGGCAGGGCGGGTCAGGCGGTTTCGAGGCCCTGGGCCTGGAGGTCGGCGTGGTAGGACGAGCGGACCATGGGCCCGCTGGCCACCTGCTTGAAGCCCATTTCGCGCGCGGCTTCGCCAAGATCGTCGAACTCCTCCGGGGCCAGGAAACGCGTGACCGGCAGGTGGTGGCGCGAGGGCTGCAGGTACTGGCCCAGGGTCAGCATGTCGCAGCCGTGTTCACGAAGGTCCGCCAGGACCTCCAGCAGTTCCTCGCGGGTCTCGCCCAGCCCGAGCATCAGGCCGGACTTGGTCGGCACCCCGGGGTGCTGTTCGCGGAAGCGCTTCAGTAGTTCCAGTGACCACTGATAGTCGGCGCCGGGACGCGCCTCGCGGTAAAGCCGCGGGATCGTCTCGAGGTTGTGGTTGAAGACGTCCGGCGGGGCCTGGTGCATGATCTCCAGCGCCCGGTCCATGCGGCCGCGGAAGTCGGGCACCAGGATCTCGATCTTCGTGGTCGGATTCAGGGTGCGGACCTCGCGGATGCAGTCCACGAAGTGGCCGGCGCCACCGTCACGCAGGTCGTCGCGATCCACCGAGGTGATGACCACGTACTTCAGGCCCAGCGCCTGGATGGTCTCCGCCAGGTGGCGAGGCTCGTCCGGGTCCAGGGCCTCGGGGCGGCCATGCGCGACGTCGCAGAACGGGCAGCGGCGGGTGCAGATGTCACCCATGATCATGAAGGTGGCGGTGCCGTGGGCGAAGCATTCGCCGAGGTTCGGGCAGCTCGCCTCTTCGCAGACGGTGTGTAGCTTCTGGTCGCGCAGGATGCGCTTGATGCGCTGCACCTCGGGCCGGGCCTGGCTCTGGGCACGGATCCACTTCGGTTTGCGCTGCGGCTGCTCGGTCGGGCGGATCTTGACCGGGATGCGCGCGACCTTGTCGGCGGCGCGTTGTTTTTCGCCAGGTTGGGGGCGGGTTCGAGTATCCATATGTCTTCCCTGAGTGGGTTGCGGTCGCCCCGCCAGTGCCGGGGCGATAGCAGCGCGATCGGGGTCAGGCGACCTCGCGGATCAGCGCATCGATTTCGCGGCGGGCCGTGTCGATTGCAGGCAGCTGCCCGTCGTTGTCGAGCACGAAGCCGAATCGGGTCACGGCGTTTAACTCGGCGAGTGGCGTGCGGTCCACCAGGGCATCGTCGCCGTCGCGCGTGCAGGCGCTGCGAGCGATGCGCACGATGTCCGTCAGCGGTGCTGCCGTGGCCGTTTCCGGACCGCCGGATTCGCGAATGGCCTCCATGATATCGGATGCCAGACCCCATTGTTGGGCAACCAGTTCGCCGATCAGGCCTTCCAGGCGATAGAGGATGCGTTCGATGTCCTCGGCACTGCGGTCGGGGTGGCTGCGGGCGACCTCGCCGATGATGGGCAATGCGCCGACGCGATGCAGCAGGCCGGCCAGCAGGGCCTTTTGGGGATCGACTGCCTCGCTCTGGTCAGCCAGCACGCAGCTGATGGCCGCGATTCGGGCCGAACGGCGCCACAGGCGTTCCAGCAGGCCGTGGTAAGGGCTGCCGCGCTGGATGAAGACCTGGTGCGCGGCGAGCGCCATCACCAGTTGGCGGGTCCGTTCCAGGCCGAGGCGGGAGACCGCATCGGCCAGCCGCGAGACCTCGCGCTGACTCCCCATTGCCGGGCTGTTGGCCACCGACAGCAGGCGCGCGGCGACACTGGGGTCTTCCTCGATGATGCGGGTGACCCGCTCGATATCGACGTCCGGGTCTTTCAGCGCCGCCTGCAGGTGCAGCGCCACTTCCGGCAACTGCGGCAGTTGCAGTTCGCCGGAGAAGGCGCGGGTGTAGATGCCGGTGAACAGCTCCCCTTCGAGGTCGGACAGCTCGATCTCGCTGACTTCCACGCCTTCGCGTGCACCGTCGATCAGGTTCTCGTAAACCTTTCGGTCGAACAGGGCGATACGCCCGCTACTCGCCGCGATCGCGTGGCTGTGGTAGTCGCGTTCATTGAACAGCGGGTTCAGGGATTCCGGGCTGCCGCCCTTGAGGATGACCGACTGGCCGTCGTCAGACAGGATTACCCGGCCTTCAAGTAGAAAGATCAGATGGCGCCATTCGTCACGCGCATGCAGTTTCAGACCGGGCTTGATATCCAGGGTGCTGGCGTGCTGGAGGAGTTTGTGGTGCGCGCGCTCGCCGAGGTCGGCGAACGGGACCAGTTGTGGAAGACGTTCCTCGAGCACCAGCGCCTCTACATATCAAAGAGTTTTTGCAATTCCGCCAGGTCGGCGGATCGGGCCTCCAGGAATGCGATCGGTTCCCCGGGGGCGGGGGCATCGATGCCCAGGAGTTCGAAAGCCTTGACCTCGGACGGGGGCGGCAGTTCTTTGCCCTCGGCCTGCAGCGCGGCGTACTGGGCGACCAGCGCGATACTGGCATAGTCGGGCTCCGCCGGCCGGTAGCTCCAGTCGCTGCTGTGTTCTGCGACGTTGACCAGGTCTCCGCCCAGGTCCCAGTAGTTGATAACCAGCACGCCGGCCAGATTGCGCAGGCGGCGAACCAGACGGGCGACACGCTCGGGCTCCGGGTGATCCTCGCGGACCTCGATGAACTGGATGATCGGGACGGCCCCGATGCCGGCCACCAGGCCGGCGAGCAACGCGCGCTCACGGTCCAGCAGCTTCAGGGAGTCGGCCACCAGATAGGCATAGGCCGATTGCAGTACCCCGTGTTGCCAGACCGCCTCCATGGCTTCGCGCGTGGTGGCGTGGCGCGCCTTGAAGGCCTGCCGCATGGCCATGTTCATGGCCAGCATGCGGGTATTGCGAAAGCCCAGACGCGTCACCGCGTCACGTACCGACTGGATCTGTTGCGCGCCGCGGAACAGGGGGCTGTTCGTGGCGTGCAACAGGGCCCCGGCGATGGTCCCGTCGCGCTGAATGACATCGGTCAGCTTGTCGATGTCCGCGTCTGGATCCTTGGTCAGCTCCTGGATGCGCAGGGCGACCTCGGGCATGGTTGGCAGCTCCAGACGATTGCTGGTGATCAGGTCGTACAGCTCGCCGAAAAAGGCACCTTCCGTATCATCCAGCTCGGTGTCGTGCATCACCAGCGAGGCACTGTGGGCCTGCTCCAGCGCCCCTGTGGGCACCTCCAGCATGCGGCAGGCCTTTTCGGTGATGATGAAATCGTGCTGGCCGGCCCCGCCGTCGAACATCTGCAGCGGCGGCTCGCCGTCGCCATCGCCCATGGTGATGCGCGAAGGGGTGCCGCCGCTGACGCGTACCAGTTGCCCGCTCAGCAGGAACAGGTGCCGGTCCGCGACGTCCTGCGGACGCAGGCGCTTGCCGGCGGGCAGCTCCGGGCTGGCGCATGCCTGGGCCAGTTCCGCACGGGCGGACTCCGACAGGTGCGCGGTGAGGTCCATTTCCTGGAGCAGACTGTCGATGGTCGTCGTGTCCATGAGCGATTCCGTTGCCTGTGTTTCGATCATTCCCTGGTCCGGGCGGGGCGCCAGTGGGTTCGTGTCTCCCCGGGTCGCTGTGCCCGGCCGCGCAATCACCGCAGTGGATCTTGCCGGGTATTTTGCGGGGGAGTCGCGTCTTGTGACGTGGATCTCAGTGTAGCATCCCGTGCTGGTTCAAGGCCCCCGCGACAGGCGAAGGAGGGGCGTTCGTGCGAGTCGACCAGGCCTTCGGCACGCAGGAAGGCCCGCGCATCGTCGGCGTCCTCGTCAAACCAGCGTGCGGTCGATCCCAGGCGGAAGCTGTAGCCCCAGGCGTCCATGTCCCGCATCAGGCGCTCGCGACCCACTCCGGGCAGGGCATCGGCGAGCAGGATCTGCAGATAGCACACCCCGCATTCCTCCAGATCATCGCCGCCGGCATTGGTGTGCAGAGTCGCGCGGCGCTCGGGTTCCATGCAGATCAGGTGTGCGGCCTCGTGCAGAGCCGAGTGCAGCGGGGTGTCCGGGCGCACATGCACGGCCAGCCCGATGATCCCGGCCTCGGGCTCGCCCCACCAGGTCCCGGGCAGCGTGGCACCGGGCGGATGCATCACCAGTTCCAGCCCGTAGCGTTCGAGCAGCTCCCGCAGCGGGGTCTCGATGGCGGGATCGCCGCATTCAAGAACGCTTGGGCTCATGGGTCAGAGTTGCCGGGCAGGGCCTGGGTGTGGGCGCGGCTGCGGCGCGGGCATTCCTCCGGGTGCTCGCGGCACCAGGCATCCACCCGTTCGGCAAGGTCGTCCTGAAAGCACAGGAGGTAGAAGCGGGCCTGCTCGCGGTTGGCGATGGCCGGTCGCCCGAGGGCGTCGACCACGCCGGTGCGCAATGCGGCGATGATTGCGTTGGCGGCCTTTTTCTGCGGCCAGGCGGTGATTTGTTCCCACGCCGCGGGGCTGAAATACAGCCGGAGCAGGTCCGGGCGCGTGGTCAGCAGCATGCGCGTTACATTACGCAGGGTCGTCTCGGCCTCGCCCCAGTCGTGAACCAGGCCGCCCTCCAGCAGGCGTTCAATCTCCTCGCGGCCCTTGGGCGAGAGCATTGCGTGCTAGGCGCCCGCGGCTTCTTCCGGCGTCAGGGCGCGGATGGACAGCGCATGGACCTCGCCGGAGTCGATCTGGTCGCGCACCGTCGCGTAGACGGTCTGGTGCTTCTTGACCTTGTTCATCCCGGCGAACTGCGGGCTGACGACCAGGGCCTCGAACTTGCCCTCGCCCCCGGTCACTTCGACCTTCTCGGCCTCCGGCAGGCCGGCGCGGATGAGTTCGGCCACTTGATTGGCTTCCATGGTGAGTCCTTGATGTCGATGTGTATGTCGGCAGAGGCCGCATGATAGCCAGTGGCGTGTCACGACAGAAGGGCGGGGCGGGCCGGGCGCGGGAACTCGTGGTCGCCGTGAGGTTCCGAATCGGAACAATGGCGCACGCCGCATGTGCCCGGTTGGTGCGTGAACCGGCCGCCGGTTAGCATCGAGCCATGTACCCCAATGGACCGGCCCTTGTGGCCACGGAGGACACCGCATGATTTTCAAGCAGCTGTTCGAGGATGAATCGTCCACCTACACCTATCTGCTGAGCTGCCCGGATACGGGCAAGACCGCGCTGATCGATCCGGTCATCGAGACCGTGGACCGCGACCTGCGTGTGTTGCAGGAGATGGGGCTGAGCCTCGACTACGCGATCGAGACGCACATCCACGCCGACCACATCACCGGCGGCAAGATGCTGCGCGAGCGGACGGGCTGCCAGCTGGCCGGCCCGGCGCTGGACGAGCTGCCCTGCCGTGACGTCGACCTGCGCGAGGGCGAGCCCTTCCAGGTGGGGAATCTGGTGATTAACCCGCTGTTTACGCCAGGGCATACCGATACCCATCACGCCTATCTGATGGATCACGTCGGCCTGAAGATGCTGTTCTCGGGTGATGCTTTGCTGATCGAGGCCTGCGGCCGCACCGATTTTCAGTCGGGTGACGCCAAGACCCTGTACCGGTCGATCCACGACAAGTTCTTTACCCTGCCAGACGAGACGCTGGTGTATCCGTGCCACGACTACGAGGAGCGTCAGATCACCACCATCGGGCAGGAGAAGATGCGCAACCCGCGCCTGGGCAAGAACAAGCCCGAGGCCGAGTTCATCAAGATCATGGAGGAGATGGACCTGCCGTATCCGAAGAAGATCGACTGGGCGCTGCCCGGCAACGAGGGCTGCGGGATCTGTCCGGACAACCTGCCGGACGAGAAAAAGCGCCTCTGCGAGCCGGATCAGCAGGGCTGACCGAGGGTGGCGGGGCCGATTGCACGGCCCTGACACTGGCATCGGGGTGTGGTGGGCGGTTTTGCCTGCCCACCGGACCCCTTAGACTCCACCCTCATGAGGAATACCAACCCCGTGGAGCGCCTGCGCGCGATCATGGCGCGCCTGCGTGATCCCGAGCAGGGCTGTGCCTGGGACCGGGCGCAGACGGCCCAGACCATCGTGCCCCACACACTCGAGGAGGCCTTCGAGCTGGCCGACGCGATCGCTCGCGACGATGGCCGCGAGGCGGCCAGTCGCGAGCTGCGCGACGAACTGGGCGATCTTCTCTTTCAGGTGGTCTTTCAGGCACGGATCGCGGAGGAGGCGGGGCGCTTTGACCTCGATGACATCGCCCGTGCGATCGGCGACAAGCTGGTGCGGCGCCACCCGCATGTATTCGCCGATGCCGAATACTCGGATGATGCCGCCCGCGAGGCGGCCTGGGAGTCGGCCAAGGCCGAGGAGCGCGCCGCGCGCGACCACCACAGTGCGATGGACGATATCCCGCTGGCGATGCCGGCCCTGGCCCGTGCCGCCAAGACCCAGCGCCGCGCGGCCCGGCTGGGCTTCGACTGGGACGACCCGGCCCCGGTGCTGGAGAAGATCCACGAGGAACTGGACGAGGTCCGCGAGGAGTTGGCCGGCGACGCCGATCCCGAGCGCGTGGCCGAGGAGATCGGCGATCTGCTGTTTGCCGTGACCAACTGGGCGCGCCACCTGGGGGTGGAACCGGAGGGCGCGCTGCGCGGGACCACGCGCAAGTTCGAGGCGCGCTTTCGTACCATGGAGGCCCTGGCCCGCGCGCATGGGCAGGCCCTTGAACAAATGGATTTCGACGCCCAGGAGGCCCTTTACCAGGAGGCCCGGCGGCGTGAACGCGACACCAACACGGACCTCGAATGACACACGCTGTTGAACTGCCCGAACACTTTATGCCGGCCCGGATCGAGGTCATCGAACAGGTCACACCGCTGATCAAGGTCTTTACCCTGTCGGCTGACCCGGCGCGCTTTTCCAGCAAGGCCGGGCAGTGGCTGGACCTGGTGATCCCGCAGCCCGCTGGCAAGC
The DNA here is from genome assembly GCF_000364985.1 of Thioalkalivibrio sp. HL-Eb18. Lineage (NCBI taxonomy): Bacteria > Pseudomonadati > Pseudomonadota > Gammaproteobacteria > Chromatiales > Ectothiorhodospiraceae > Thioalkalivibrio > Thioalkalivibrio sp. HL-Eb18. Next base: position 89,029 of record NZ_KB822963.1, on the reverse strand, counting down.
CCTTTGTCGGGGGGTATTCGGTGGTCTCCGCGCCGCGTGATGACGGGCGGCTGCAGCTCGCGATCAAGTATGCCGATCACCATCACGCCACGCATTACCTGCACACCACCGCGCGCGAGGGGGATACGGTCTATATCACCCCCGGCCAGGGCAGCTTCTTCTTCGAGCCGGGTATGGCACGGAACGTCGTGCTGCTGGGCGCGGGGATTGGGGTCACGCCGCTGTTCAGCATCCTGCGCGCGGTCAATGACGGCATGCCGGACGTCTACGCCCATCTTGTCTACAGCGTCGCCCACCAGGACGAGATGCTGTTCCCCGACGAACTGGCGCACCTGGCCAAGGCCGAGAACATCGACGTAACGCTGACCGTGACGCGCGAGGCCGAGGACTGGCTGGGCCACACCGGGCGCATCAGCCACGAGCTCCTCGAGTCCCTGAACCTGCCGCGCGACGCCCTGTTCTACTTCTGTGGTTCGCGCGAGTTCATCGAGGACATGGCCACGCTGCTGGCCGAGTGGGGAATCCCCGAGGCCCAGCTCAAGTACGAGAAGTGGTGGTAGCGCCGTAGCGCTTGCCTCCATCATTGCGAGGAGCCGCAGGCGACGCGGCAACCGCCCGAAGCTGGACGTCGCTTTGGGGTTCGCTGGCTTGCGGATACCGCTTGCTTCGTCGCGAGGCTCCTCGCAATGACGGGCGAGCAGGTTACGGCCGGCGGCGGTCGCCGGGGCGCAGGGCGTTGTCCGGGGCCAGGATCGTCGGCTGGCCGTCCAGGGCCGGGTCGGTCTCGGGGTAGTCGCGAATAAAGTGCAGCCCGCGGCTTTCCTTGCGGGACAGGGCGCTGGTCACGATGATCTCCGCGACCATGGCCAGGTTGCGCAGCTCGAGCAGGTCCGGCGAGATGCGGAAGTGGCTGTAATACTCGTGGATCTCTTCCTGCAGGATGCGGATGCGGCGCTCGGCGCGGTGCAGGCGCTCGCGGGTGCGGACAATGCCGACGTAGTCCCACATCAGGCGGCGCAGTTCGTCCCAGTCGTGGGCGACCACGACCTCTTCCTCGGATTCCGTGACCCGTGACTCGTCCCAGGCGGGTGGTACCGCGAGCTGCTCCGGCGCGGGCAGATCGGTCTGTGACAGGATGTGCTCGGCGGCGGCGCGGGCGTAGACCAGGCACTCCAGCAGCGAGTTGCTGGCCATGCGGTTGGCCCCGTGCAGACCGGTGTAGGAGACCTCGCCGGCCGCGTACAGGCCCGGCAGATCGGTCTGGCCAAAGTGGTTCACCATCACCCCGCCACAGGTGTAGTGCGCGGCCGGCACCACCGGCAGCGGTTCGCGAGTCATGTCGAAGCCGAACTCCAGGCAGCGCTCGTGGATCGTCGGGAAGTGTTCGCGGATGAACTCTGCTGGCTTGTGACTGATGTCCAGGTTCACGTGATCCAGGCCGAGGCGTTTCATCTCGTGGTCGACCGCGCGCGCGACGATGTCGCGCGGGGCCAGTTCCGCGCGCTCGTCGAAGCGCGGCATGAAGCGCTCGCCGTCGGGGAGTAACAGCAGTCCACCCTCGCCACGTACCGCCTCGGAGATCAGGAACGATTTGGCGCGCGGGTGGAACAGGCAGGTTGGGTGGAACTGCATGAACTCCATGTTCGCGATGCGGCAGCCGGCCCGCCAGGCCATTGCGATCCCGTCGCCGGTGGCGCCATCGGGGTTGGAGCTGTACAGATAGACCTTGCTCGCGCCGCCGGTCGCCAGGATCACGGTTGGGGCGAGGATGGTCTCCACTTCGCGGGTCTTGGCGTCCTGCACATAGGCGCCGATCACGCGCCGGGTGCCATCCACGGGCTGGGTGATCAGGTCCACTGCCACGTGGCGCTCGAAGACCTCGATGCTGGCCTGCCCGGAGGCGCTCTTCACGAGGGCGTCCTCAATCGCGCGGCCGGTCGCATCGGCCGCATGGGCGACGCGCCGGGCGCTGTGCCCCCCCTCGCGCGTCAGGTGCAGCCGGCTGCGCCCCTCCAGGGCCTCGCGCGTGAACGGCACGCCGAGGTTCAGCAGCCACTGGATCGCCTCGGGGCCGGCGGCCACGGTGCGGCGTACGGCGTCCGGATCGCACAGGCCGGCCCCCGCATCCAGGGTGTCGGCGATATGGGCATCGAACGAGTCGGCGCGGTCGAGAACAGCGGAGATGCCGCCCTGGGCATAGCGGGTCGAGCCTTCGTCCACCGGGCCCTTGCTGATCACGGTTACGCGGCGATGGGGGGCCAGATGCAGGGTGGCGGAGAGCCCCGCCGCGCCACTCCCGATGACCAGTACGTCGGCCAGGCGAGGTTGTTGTACTGTTCCCATGGCTCAGGTAACGTGCTGCGCTTGTTGCCCGAGCAAATCGTGGCCCTTTCGCAACAGTGTTGTGCGGAAAGCGAACTTAATGCGAGTCAGGCGGTCCATGCATCATAGATTACCGGAGACCGGTGCCCTGGCGGGAGCCCCCGCATGAGCGAGAAGGCTTCCGACGAGGCCCTGGTCAAACGCGTACAAAACGGCGACAAGGCGGCTTTCGACATCCTGGTGCTGAAGTATCAGCACAAGATCATCAATCTGGTCGGGCGCTATGTGCATGATCAGGCTGCAGCCCTGGATGTGTCCCAGGAGGCCTTTATCAAGGCGTACCGGGGGCTGGCGAACTTTCGCGGCGAGAGTGCGTTCTACACCTGGCTCTACCGTATCGCCATCAATACGGCCAAGAACTACCTGGTTTCCCAGGGACGGCGGCGGCCGGAGGCCGAAGTCGACGCACAGGACGCGGAACAGATGAGCGGTGATTCCGCTCTCAAGGACAATGCAACCCCGGAGGGGGAGCTCTTGTCCGAGGAGATAGAAGGCGCGGTGCAGCGCACCATCGAGAAACTGCCCGACGACCTTCGCATGGCGATTATGCTGCGCGAAATCGAGGGACTGAGTTACGAAGAAATCGCGCAGACGATGGGATGTCCGATCGGTACCGTACGGTCGCGCATCTTCAGGGCCCGCGAGGCCATCGACCGGACCTTGCGTCCTTTGTTAGACGAAGAATGACGAGAAGCACCATGAAAGAACAAGTCACCAAGAATGAACGTCTATCCGCCCTCGTAGACGGAGAAACGGATGACTTCGAGACGCGGCGCCTGATCGACGAACTGGTCAAGTCCGAAGAGGACCGCAACCAGTGGGAACGCTATCACGTGATCGGCGACAGTCTCCGCGGCGGGCTGCGCAACACCGCCCCCGCACATTTCATGGATGATATCCGCACGGCCCTGGCGGACGAACCCGTCCTGCAGGGCGTACCCCGACGCGAGTCGCCGCGCTGGCTGAAGCCCGTCGCCGGCACCGGAGTGGCCGCGGCCGTGGCGATGGTCACGCTGGTTGGCATGCAGATGCTGGGGGATCAACCCGGTCAGGATGCGACCCCGGTGGCCGTGGAAAGCGGTACCCCGGCGGCTACGGGTGATGTGCAGACGGCCAGCTCCCGCGCCGGTGCCGATGACTCGGCACAGACAGAGGGTGGCGACTCCCTGGATCCGCGGTTTGCCCGCTACCTCGAGAACCATGCCGAACTGACCGGTCCGGGCTCCTCGGCCCTGGGACGCGTACGCTACTCGGTCAGCGACGAGTAATACGTCATGTGGCGTGGGCTGCCGCTCGTTCTGGCCGCAACCGCGCTCTGCCTTCCGGCACAGGTCCTCGCGGACGAGGCCTCGCCGTCGGAATGGCTCGAGCGCATGACGACAAGCCTGCATGCGGAGAGTTACCAGGGCACCTTCGTGTTGCAGCGCGATGACCGCATCGACACCATTCGCGTGGTGCATGTCGCCGAGGATGGTGGCTACCGCGAACGTCTGGAGACCCTGACGGGCGCCGAACGCGAGATCCTGCGATCGGTGGACCGACTGAGCGCTATCAAGGGCGCGCGCGGCGCGTCGGGCGATGGTGCGCAGTCGCCGCTGGGGCCTGCCGGTGCGCCCGTTTCCCTGCTGCAAGAACACGACCTCTATTCCCTGGACATCCAGGGCCTGGACCGCGTGGCCGGTTATCCCTGCACCCTGATTCTGGCGCGCGCGCGGGATGCTCTGCGCTACAGCCATCGCTACTGTCTCCATATGGACAGCGCCCTGCCGCTCCTGAGCGAGCTGTACGACCCCAAGGGCAAGCTGCTGGAGCGGCTTGCCTTCACCGATCTGGAGTTGAGCGGCGAGATCGCCGAGAGCGAACTCGAGCCGACGACCGATCAGGCCGAGCACATCGAGGTGCGCGCCGATCGCGGCCACAAGAAGCCCCAGTGGGACGACGACAACGGCCTGGGTGGCTGGAAGTTTGGCGAACTCCCCCCTGGCTTTCAGGCAGTCGCCGCCACGGAGCGCTCGCTGGGTAATGGGGACGAGATCTCGCGCCACTTCGTGCTGAGTGATGGTCTGGCGTCGGTGTCGGTCTACGTCGAGCCGGCGGATGGCGAGAAGAGTTTCGAGGGTACGACCCGTGCCGGCGCCACGCATGCCGCGGCGCGGGTGATGGCCGGGCATCAAGTCACGGCGGTCGGCGATGTGCCCCATGTTACGGTCCAGCAGGTGCTGGACGCGGTCTATTACCAGGGCGCCGCGGGCGACTAAGACCCGTGGGACACTGGATCGAGGAACAGGGTGTCGTGCTCTCGGCCGAGGCGCACAGCGCGCGCGTGCGCATCGAGCGCCAGTCCACCTGCGGAAGCTGTTCGGCCCGCACCGGCTGCGGTAGCGGTGTGCTGTCCGAGGTGCTGGGGCGAAAGGCTGTGGAGGTGACCATCGGCCATCCGGGTCAACTCCGTGCCGGCGATCGCGTGGTCATCGGGATTCGCGATCAGGCTCTGGTTTCGGGGGCCCTGGCGATGTACTTGCTGCCCCTGCTGGGCCTGGTTGCCGTGCCGGGGCTGCTGATGCTGGCCTGGCCGCTGCTGGGCGAGGGCTGGCTGATGCTGGCCGGTGCGGCGGGTTTTGTGCTGGGGCTCGGCGGGGTGCGGTACTGGATGCGTCACCGCGCACCGGATCTGGCGCCGGTATTTCTGCGGCGCGAGCCTGATGCGGGGGTGGTGCGGGCGCAGGGCCGTCCGCGTCCGATCGAATAATGCAGGCAATCGCCGGGAACTTGTCCCGGTACGAATTTTCTAGAGCATGAACGCACGAGCAAGAGCGGCTTCAATCATGACGCGACCGATGCAATGGGCCCTGCTGGGGCTGATCCTGTTTGCCTTCTCCCTGCCGGCCTCGGCGCGCATGCTGCCGGACTTTGTCCCGCTGGCGGAGGAGCACAGCCCCGCGGTGGTCAATATCTCCACCACGCGTGAGCGCGAGGGTGGTCAGACGGGCGGACACCCCGATTTCGAGGGTTCTCCGTTCGAGGACCTGTTCGAACGCTTCTTCGGTTCGCCCCCGGGCGGTGAGGGGGGGCAGGGACGGATGCCCGAGCGCAGCTCGCTGGGGTCCGGCTTTATCTACACCGAGGACGGTTACATCATCACGGCGAACCACGTCGTGGAGGGGGCTTCCGAGGTCGTCGTGCATCTCTCCGACCGGCGTGTGTTCGATGCCGAAGTGGTCGGCAAGGACCCGCAAAGCGACGTGGCTTTGCTGAAGATCGATGCCGATGATCTGCCGACGCTGGAGCTGGGCTCCTCGGACGACCTCAAGGTCGGCGAGTGGGTGCTCGCGATCGGCTCGCCGTTTGGCTTTGACCACTCCGTGACGGCCGGGATCGTCAGCGCCAAGGGGCGCAATCTCCCGACCGAGAACTACGTCCCGTTCATCCAGACCGATGTCGCGATCAACCCCGGGAATTCGGGTGGCCCGCTGCTGAATCTGGACGGCAAGGTCGTGGGGATTAATGCCCAGATCTACAGCCGCACCGGTGGCTTCATGGGGCTGTCGTTCGCCGTCCCGATCGAGATGGTCGAGGATGTCGTCAAGCAGCTGCGCGAGCACGGCGAGGTCACGCGAGGCTGGCTGGGCGTGCTGATCCAGGAGGTGACGCGTGATCTGGCTGAGTCGTTTGGTATGGACAAGCCCAGCGGCGCCCTGGTCGCCCGCGTGCAGTCGGACAGCCCGGCCGAGAAGGCCGGCTTCGAGACGGGGGATGTGATCCTCAAGTTCAATGGGATCGAGGTCCCGAACTCCTCCGCCCTGCCGCCGATCGTGGGACGCACACCGGTCGGCACCGAGGCCGAGGTGGAGATCCGTCGCGGCGAGGAGACCAGGACCCTGATGGTCGAGATCGAACGCCTGCCGGACGATATCGCGGCGGAGCGCGGTGGTCCCCAGCCGGAGCAGGGAGAGCGTGCCGAGCCGCAAAGCCTGCTCGGGATGCATCTGGAGCCGCTGGACGCGGCCCAGGCCGAGGAGCTGGGTCTCGACGGCGGGCTCGTGGTTACGGAGGTGACCGGCAACCCGGCGCGTTCCTCCGGCATTCGTCCGGGCGACGTGATCGTGCAGTTCGGTCGCCACTCGGTGGATTCGCTGGACGCGCTGGAAGAGCAGATCGAGGCCGCCGGTAGTGGGCGCACGGTGCCGGTCCTGATTCACCGCGACGGCAACCCGACGTTTATCGCCTTGCGTATCCCGTCCGAATGATGGTCGTGGCCTGGCCCGGGCGCTGTGCGCCCGGGCGGCGGCGATCATGATGCCAACCCTGACGCTGTATCACCGCGAGGGCTGCGGGCTTTGCGAGCAGATGCTCGCGGAGCTTTCGGCCCTCAAAAGTCGTTATACTTTCGCCCTCGAGGTCGTCGACATCGACGAGGACCCGGGCCTGCGCGCGCGTTTCAACGCGAAGGTCCCGGTGCTTGCGGTCGACGACGACATTCTTTGCTGCCATTTCCTCGACCGAAAGGCACTGCTGGACCGACTGGCCCCTGCATGACCGAAACTCGCCTCACCCGCAATTTTTCCATCATCGCGCACATCGACCACGGCAAGTCCACGCTGGCCGACCGCCTGATCCAGGGCTGCCACGGCCTGACCGAACGCGAGATGTCCGAGCAGGTGCTGGACTCGATGGACCTGGAGCGCGAGCGCGGAATCACCATCAAGGCGCAAAGCGTCTCGTTGTTCTACGACGCCCAGGACGGCCAGCGCTATCAGCTGAATTTCATCGATACCCCGGGGCATGTGGACTTTTCCTACGAGGTGTCGCGTTCGCTGTATGCCTGCGAGGGCGCGCTGCTGGTCGTCGATGCCTCCCAGGGTGTGGAGGCGCAGAGCGTGGCCAACTGCTATACCGCGATCGACCAGGGGCTCGAGGTCGTCCCGGTGCTCAACAAGATCGACCTGCCGGCGGCCGAGCCGGACCGCGTGGCGGCAGAGATCGAGGACGTGATCGGCATCGAGGCCACCGACGCCGTGCGGGTCTCGGCCAAGACCGGCGAGGGCATCGCCGAGCTGCTCGAGGAGATCGTGCGTCGAATCCCGCCGCCGGAGGGGGACGCCGAGGCCTCGCCCAAGGCCCTGGTGATCGACTCCTGGTACGACAACTACCTGGGCGTGGTGGCGCTGGTGCGGGTGAAGGCCGGGCGCTTTTATGCGGGGCAGAAGATCAAGGCGATGTCGGTCGGGCGTGCCCACGAGGTCAGCCGAGTCGGGGTATTCACGCCCAAGCCGGTGGACCGCGAGACCCTGGAGGTGGGCGAGGTCGGCTATCTGATCGCGACTATCAAGGACATTTCCGGGGCCAAGGTGGGCGACACCTTCACCGACTTCAACAACCCGGCCTCGGAACCGGTGCCGGGCTTCCAGGAGGTCCAGCCGCGGGTGTTCGCCGGACTGTTCCCGGTCAGCGCGGATGACTTCAACGACCTGCGCGATGCGCTGGACAAGCTGCGCCTGAACGATGCCGCGCTGTCCTTCGAGCCGGAGACCTCGCAGGCGCTGGGCTTTGGCTTTCGCTGCGGCTTCCTCGGCATGCTGCACATGGAGATCGTGCAGGAGCGCCTGGAGCGCGAGTACGACCTCGACCTGATTACCACCGCGCCCACGGTGGTCTACGAGGTGGAAAAGAGCGACGGCGAGGTGGTGATGGTGCACAACCCATCCGGGCTGCCGCCGAGCAACGAGATCGCCGAGATCCGCGAGCCGATTATCGAGGCGAACATCCTCGTGCCGCAGGACTACGTCGGCGCGGTGATCACCCTGTGCATCGAAAAGCGCGGGGTGCAGACCAAGATGCAGTACCTGGGGCGTCAGGTGCAGCTGTCCTACGAGCTGCCGATGTCCGAGGTGATGCTGGATTTCTTCGACCGGCTGAAGTCCGCAACCCGTGGCTACGCCTCGTTCGACTACCAGCCGCGGCGCTTCCAGGCGGCGCCACTGGTGCGCGTGGATATCCTGATCAACGGCGAGCGGGTGGATGCCCTGTCCGGGATCGTGCATCGTGACCATGCGGAGTCGCGCGGTCGCGAGCTGACCGAGCGCATGGCCAAGATCATCCCGCGGCAGATGTACGAGGTGGCGATCCAGGCGGCGATCGGCTCGAAGATTATCGCGCGCTCCACGGTCAAGGCGATGCGCAAGAACGTGCTGGCCAAGTGCTACGGCGGCGACGTCTCGCGCAAGCGCAAGCTGCTGGAGAAGCAGAAGGCGGGCAAGAAACGCATGAAGTCGATTGGCAAGGTCGATGTGCCGCAGGAGGCCTTCCTGGCAGTACTGTCGGTCGGCGACGACAAATAACGCGCCCGGGTCGGAGCGGGCACGCCGCAAGGCGGTGATCGAGGACAATACATGGCGAATCTGGAACTGATCCTGGTACTGGCCACGGCCGCAACGGGCCTGATCTGGCTGGGCTGGGTGCTCCTGCGGCGGCGGCTGAGCCCCGAGCGCCAGGCGCGCATGCCGTGGTTCGTGGACTATTCGCGCTCGTTCTTTCCGGTGCTGCTGATCGTACTGGTGCTGCGGTCGTTCGTGGCCGAGCCGTTCCGTATCCCGTCGGGCTCCATGATGCCGACCCTTCTGGTGGGCGACTTCATCATGGTGAACAAGTTCTCCTACGGGATCCGCCTGCCGGTTACGCGTACGAAGGTCCTGGACATGGGCGCGCCCGAGCGTGGCGAGGTCGTGGTGTTCAAGTACCCGCGCAACCCGCAAGAGGACTACATCAAGCGGGTGATCGGGCTGCCGGGCGATACCATCGAGTTCCGCGATCGCGTGCTCTACGTCAACGGCGAGGCACAATCGGCCGAGCGCGTGGGGACCTTCGAGGGCGAGGGGTCCGGGGAAATGATGTCCGGCGCCTCGCTGTACGAGGAGACCCTCGACGGGCGCACCTACACGACGCTGATGCGCGAGGAACGCCCAAGCCTGGATGGCTCGGTGACGGTCCCCGACGGTCACTACTTCATGGTCGGCGACAATCGCGACAACTCGAACGACAGCCGGACCTGGGGTTTTGTCTCCGAGGACCTGCTGGTGGGGCGTGCCCTCTTTATCTGGCTGCATTGGGATTACAATGAAGGGCACAGGGACTTTTCCCGGATTGGCCAGGCAATTCGTTAGGTCCATTTCGCGGGCGCAGGCAACCAGGGGATAGGGCGATGCGGCATTCCAGACATTCCATGCGCGGGGCGGGTGCCCTGACGGTGATGGCGTTGATCCTGCTGGCGCTGCTGGTCGGGACCTTCGTGATCAAGATGGGCACTCAGTACACCCAGTACCTGACCGTGCGCTCGATCATGCAGGATGTCGCGACCCAGCCCGGTGCGGCCGAGAAAAGCGAGCGCGAGCTGTGGCGCGAGATGAACCGCCGGTTCCAGATCAACTCGGTGTACGACGGGATCGAGGAGGACGACTTCTCGGTGACCGAGGAGGGCGATCGCCGGCAGATGCATCTGGAATACGAAGTCCGCCGCGAGTTCCTGGGGAACGTGGATGTGGTCGCGCGTTTTTCCCGTAGCGAAACCCTGGCGCCCTAGAGAAACACTGTGGGATTGTCGGAACGTAACCTTCAACGATCGAGTCGCGATTTTCGCGAGCTGCTGCCGGAGGCAGTGCGCGAGGGCGATGGCGTTCGCCAGGCCCTGACCCATCGCAGTGCCGGCGGGCGCAACAACGAGCGCCTGGAGTTTCTGGGCGATGCGGTCCTGGGCCTGGTTATCGCCGATGCCCTGTACGAGCAGCTGCCGGACGCGCCAGAGGGGGATCTCACGCGTCTGCGCGCGGCGCTGGTCAACCGCGAGTCGCTGGCGACCCTGGCGCGCGAGTCGGGACTGGAAGGCACGCTCAATCTCGGCCAGGGCGAACGCAAGAGCGGCGGCCAGCGGCGCGATTCCATCCTCGCCGACGCAGTCGAGGCTCTGATTGGGGTGACGTACCGCGAGGCGGGTATGCAGGCTGCACGCGACTTCACCCTCGCACTCTATGCCGAGCGCCTGGGGAATCTCCCCTCCGCCGAGTCCCTGAAGGACCCGAAGACCCGGTTGCAGGAACAGCTGCAGGGCCGCAATGCGGAATTGCCTGTTTACGAAGTGCTGGAGGTGGTCGGTCCCGATCATCAGCGTCGCTTTACCGTCTCCGTGCACCTGCCTACCCAGGGCTGGGGTCAGCAGGGCGAGGGCTCCTCTCGGCGCCGCGCGGAGCAGGCCGCGGCCGAGGCTGCGCTGCAGCGGTTGCAGCAGCAGGCCCAGGAGCAGTGAGCGACATGGACAGCGCCCCCGAGTCCGGAACGCGGTGCGGTTTGGTCGCGCTGGTTGGCCGTCCGAATGTCGGCAAGACCACGCTGATGAACCGCCTGGTGGGCGAGAAGCTGGCAGCCACTACGCGGCGTCCCCACACCACGCGCAATCGCATCCTCGGCATCGTGACCGAGGGCGACGACCAGATCGTGCTGATGGACACCCCGGGGATCGATACCGAGCGCACGCGCCTGGTAAACCGGGTACTGAACCGCACGGCCAGTCAGGCCCTGGCCGACGCGGACCTGGTGTGTTTCCTGGTGGAGGCGGGACGCTTCGGTGAGGGCGACGAGCGCATCGAACAGCTGATTCGCCAGTCCGAACGGCCGGCCCTGCTGGTGATCAACAAGGTCGATCGGGCGCGGGAAAAAGAAGAACTGCTGCCGTTTATCGCGGGGCGGATGGAGGCAATGCCGTATGCAGGTGTCGTCCCGCTGTCGGCGAAGACAGGCTCCAACGTCGCGGGCCTGATCGACGAAATCCGGGCGCACCTGCCCGCGGGACCCTTCCTCTACGACCCCGAGCAGCTGTCCGATCGCCCGGAGCGCTTCCGCGCCGAGGAGATGATCCGCGAATCCCTGCTCGAGAGCCTCGGACAGGAGGTCCCGTACTCGGTGGCGGTGCGCGTGGAACAATGGGCTGACGAGCCGCGGACGACGCACATCGATGCGGTGATCATGGTCGAGCGCGACAGCCAGAAGGGCATCGTGATCGGCAAGGGTGGGCAGCGTCTGAAGCGGATCGGGCAGGCGGCGCGTCTGCAGCTTGAAGAACTGCTGGGGCGCAAGGTCATGCTGCGCCTGACGGTGCGCGTCGAGGCCGACTGGACCCGGAACCCGCGCGCCCTGCGCGAGCTGGGCATCGAAGAACCCCGGTGAAGGCCCTGCGGCGCGCATGAGTGGCGCGGCGACGGCGGTCACCCAGGGTGTAGTGCTGCATGCGCGTGCACTGCGCGAAAACAGCCGTGTGCTGGAACTGCTGACGGGCGAGGCCGGGCGGGTGGCGGCGGTGGTACGTGGCAAGGCGGGGTCGGTACAGCCCTTTGTGCTGCTGGATCTGGCCTGGCGCGGTCGTGGCGAGCTTCCTACGCTTCAGGTGGCGGAGCAGCAGAGGGTCTTCCCGTTGACCGGGCGGGCGCTGGTTTGTGGTTTGTACCTGAACGAACTGGTATTGCGCCTCTATCCGCGCGAGGCCCCCATCCCCGAGGCGCTGCCGGCCCTGCTGACGGCCTACGCGCGGCTGGCGGCCCGGGAGCGGGCAGACGTAGTGTTGCGCCGCGCCGAGTGGGCGTTGCTGCTGCCGATCGACTCCGGGCTCGAGCATGTCGATGCCGCCGAGCTTGAACCGGCGGTCTGGTATCGGTACGAGCCCGAGATGGGGCTGGAGCCCACGGCACCGGGGCGCGCGGGCGCCATCGCCGGGGAGGCCCTGGTGGCGCTGGCTTCGGGGCAGTCGGTCCCCGATAATTATGCCCGCCCGGCGCGTGACTTCATGCGCGCCCTGATTGACCATCACCTGGCCGGTCGCGCGCTGCGCACGCGAGCGCTGCTGTAGCCCCGGCCCTGACACGCATCCAAGCCCATACAAGCCCATATAAGGCCACTCGTACCATGTCGTATCCCGCACCGCTCAAGCTGGGGGTCAACCTCGACCACATCGCCACGATCCGCCAGGCGCGCCACACCCCGTATCCCGACCTGATGCAGGCGGTGCGCCTGGCCGAAGCCAGCGGCGCGGACTCGATCACCCTGCATCTGCGCGAGGACCGCCGGCATATCCAGGACGACGATGTTTTCGGCATCAAGCCGAAACTCACGGTCCCGATGAATCTCGAGATGGCCGCCACCGAGGGCATGCAGGCCATCGCATTGAAGCTGCTCCCGGAGGCCTGCTGCATCGTGCCGGAAAAGCGCGAGGAGCTGACTACCGAGGGTGGCCTGGATGCGGCCGGACAGCTCGAGCGGCTGCGCGATTTTGTGGCTCCGCTGACCACGGCCGGGATCGAGGTCTCGCTGTTCGTGGAGCCGGATGTGCGCCAGCTGGAGGCAGCGGTCAAGATCGGCGCCCCGGTGGTGGAGCTGCATACAGGCGCCTACGCCAATGCCCGTGATGCGGCCGAGCGCGAACGCTTGCTGGCCGGGATCAACGAGGCCGCCGCTGCCGGTCAGGCCATGGGGCTGGTGATCAACGCCGGTCATGGGCTCGATTACGACAATGTGCGTCCGATCGCTGCGAATCCGGTCTTTCACGAGCTGAATATCGGCCACTCCATCGTGGCCCGGGCACTGTTTACGGGATTGTCGGAGGCGGTCAGCCACATGCGCGGGCTGATGGACGCCGCCCGCGCAGGCCTGCCCGTCGGCCAGTACCCGGTGTGATCGCCAGATGATCCTCGGGATTGGTACCGACCTCGTCCAGGTGGCGCGCATGCAGGGCATGTGGGAGCGCCACGGCCGGCGCCTGACCGAGCGTATCCTGCATCCGGTGGAGCAAGCCGAGCTGCCGCCGGAGCACCCGGCGGGCTTCCTCGCCCGGCGCTTTGCGGCCAAGGAGGCCCTCGCCAAGGCGCTGGGCTGCGGAGTCGGGGCCGACATGGGGCTGGCCGAGGCCGGGGTGACCCATGATGCCCGCGGGCGCCCCGAATTCGTGCTGGAAGGCCGCACGCGGGCAACCGCCGAACGCCTTGGTGTGGTCGCCATTCACCTCAGCATCAGCGACGAGCGCGAGTATGCCCAGGCCTTTGTCGTCCTCGAGGGAAACACTGGTTAACGTACACACTCGCGTTGGCACCCCAGGTTCCCCGGTCCTGCGTTGCACCGCTTGCGGGTAGAACCACTACCCGCTGCGCGGCGTACCTTGTCTCGGAAAACCTGGGGTGCCAACCCCGCAGGCCATTGTGAGCGGGGGCTCGGCTGCCCGTTGTTGCTCAAAAACGGGCGCGGGAACGGCGTTGCGGCTCACTTGTGCACAATGAGTGCACGGCAGTCACCGCACTTTGTTCACACGCAAAAGCTTTGAGGCAGCGAGCGTGTGCATTGATCCGTGTTTCCCTGGGGCGACGAGTAACCCGTATTTCCCTCCGGACGTGGTTGCCCGGGTGGGGCCGGCTCCCTAGAATGTGGCCCCTTATGCCCATCCGTGTCAGTTGAACGGATGGTGCCAGCCCTGAGCGAGTGACGGAGTCCAGTCCATGCCCTGGAACGAACCGGGAAATAGTAACCGCGACCCCTGGAGTGGGGGCGGCGGTGGCCAGCGCGGCGGTGGTAGCGGTGGCGGCGGGGGCAACCAGCCCCCCGATCTGGAAGAAATGATGCGCAAGCTGTCGCGCCAGCTGAACGGAATCTTCGGTGGTGGTGGCGACAGTGGTTCTGGCGGTTCCTCCGGCGGTGGCATGGGCCGTGGTACCCAGGCCCTGGTCAGCCTCGGGCTGATTATCGCGCTGGTGGTATGGCTGGCTTCCGGCTTTCACATCATCTCCGAGGGCGAGCGTGGTGTAGTGCTGCGCTTTGGCGCCTTCCAGGAAGTGAAGAATCCGGGTCCCGGCTGGCACTTGCCGTATCCGATTGAGCGGATCGAGATTGTCAACGTCGACAACGTGCGAACCATCGAGCACCGCGCGCTGATGCTGACCGGCGACGAAAACATCATCGATATCGATATCGCGGTGCAGTACCGCATCCTCGATCTGGTCGATTTTCTCTTCAACGTGCGCAACCCCGATATTACCGTGGACCATGTGATGGAATCGGCGATTCGCGAACGTGTCGGACGGTCCAATCTGGACTTCATCCTCGGGGAAGGGCGTGGGGAAATCGCATCCTCGGCACGTGTGGTCATGCAGGAAAGCCTGGATTCCTATGGGGCCGGGGTAACGGTCACCGCCGTGTCCATGCAGCAGGCCCAGCCGCCTGAACCGGTCCAGGAGGCCTTTGCCGACGCGATCCGTGCCCGCGAAGACGAGGTCCGCTTCCGCAACGAGGCCGAGGCCTACGCCAATGGCGTGATCCCGCGGGCACGTGGTCAGGCGGCCCGTATCATCGAAGAAGCCGAGGCCTATCGTGATCAGGTCATTGCGCGGGCCGACGGTGATGCCTCCCGCTTCGATCAGTTGCTGGTCGAATACCAGCAGTACCCGGAAGTGACCCGCGACCGTCTGTATCTGGAGGCCGTCGAGGCGGTGCTCGAGGATTCGCGCAAGGTCATGCTCGACGTGGGCAGCAGCAACAACTTGATGATGCTGCCGCTGGATCAGCTGTTCCGTGGTACCGGTACCCGTTCCAACTCGGGTGATACGCCGACCCCGCAACCCATCGATACCAGCCGCGGTGGCCTGGGTGCCACTACTGGGTCAGGTGTCAATCGACTGGGTAGCCGTGATCCGGCGGCCCAGCGCTCGCGGGAGGTGCGCTAATGCTACGCATAGCCGGTATCGCCGTTGTTGTCATCGGGATCGTGGTGGCGCTTTCGACCTACACCGTCGACGAGCGCGAGCGCGTGATCAAGTTCGCCCTGGGCGAGATCCGTCAGGTCGACCCCGAGCCCGGTCTGCACTTCAAGTTTCCGCTGATCCAGAACGTCGAGAAATTCGATGCCCGGATCATGACGCTGAACATCCCGCCGGATCGGTTCCTGACCTCCGAGGCGAAGAACATCATCGTCGACTTCTACGCCAAGTGGCGGATCGACGACGTCGGCCAGTTCTACCGCTCGACCCGCGGTGACGAACGTCTGGCCGAGGAACGCCTCGCCCAGATCCTGCGCGACGGCATGCGTAACGAGTTCGCCCGCTACGAACTGCAGGAAGTCGTGGCCGGCGAGCGGCTCGAGATCCTGGGTGCGGTGCGTCAGACGGCGCTCGAGACGGCGCTGGAGCTGGGGATCAACCTGGTCGACGTTCGCGTGCGCCGGATGGACCTGCCGGACGAGGTCTCCGAGTCGGTGTACGAGCGTATGCGCGCCGAGCGTCAGCGCGTGGCGCAGGACTTCCGGGCCCGTGGTCAGGAGGAGGCCGAACGTATTCGCTCGCGTGCTGATCGTGACCGGACGGTCATCCTCGCGAACGCCTACCGTGACTCCGAGGAGATCCGGGGTGCCGGTGATGCCCGCGCCACCGAGACGCTGGGCCGTTCGTTCGGTGAAGATGAAGAGTTCTTCCGCTTCTACCGGAGCCTGATCGCCTACCGCAACAGCATGAGCGGCGAGAAGAGCACCTTCATCCTGGAGCCGAACTCGGAGTTCTTCCAGTTCTTCAACGCGCCGGGCGGGGAGCGGCCGGCGCCGCTGCCGACCCAGTAACACCGGGGCCGGGTGCCATCGCAGGTGCCCGGTGCGCGGTGACCGTTTGACTCGGGCCCGGTCTTCCGGGCCCGAGTCATGCCGGGACCCGGTGCGCATCGGGTGATACATGGGAAACACTGATCAATGTACACACTCGCGTGGGTACCCCGGGTTTCCCGAGACCAGGCGCCTCTGGCAGCGGGTAGTGGTTCTACCCTCCCGTTTTTGATGGCTTGGTCGCAACGCAGGATCGGGGAGCCTGGGGCACCAACCCCGCAACCCATTGGATGCAAGGGATCGGCCGACCATTGTGATCAAAAACGGGCGCGGAAATGGCGTTGCGGCTCCCTTGTGCAGGATGCTGCAAGGCGGTCACCGCGCCTTGTTCGCACACGAAAGCGACGAGGCAGCGAGTGTGGACATTGACCCGTGTTTCCCTAGGATAAAGGCAGGGACGAGATGACCGAGATCAACCGCTGGCTACTGCCGGATGGCCTCGACGAGGCGCTGCCGGACGCCGCCCGGCGTCTGGAGGGGCTGCGCCGTCGGGTGCTGGACCAGTTCGATACCTGGGGCTATGACCTGGTCATGCCGCCGCTGGCGGAATACCTGGAGTCCTTGCTGGTGGGTGCGGGCCATGCGCTGGATTTGCAGACCTTCAAGCTGACCGACCAGATGAACGGTCGCCTGATGGGGGTGCGCGCGGATCTGACCCCGCAGGTGGCACGCATCGATGCGCATCGCCTGAAGGTCGAGGGGCCCAACCGCCTCTGCTATGTCGGGAGTACGCTGCGTACGCGTGCGGACGAGTGGTCCGGGTCGCGCAGTCCCCTGCAGGCCGGGGCCGAGCTGTTTGGGCATGACGGTCTGGATTCCGACCTCGAAATCATCCGCCTGATGCTCGCCACACTGGAGATCTGCGGGGTTTACCAGCCCAGCATGGACCTGGGTCATGTCGGCATCTATCGCGCGCTGGCGCGCGAGGCTGGTCTGGACAATGCCCGCGAAGAGGCCTTCTTCGATCAGTTGCAGCGCAAGAGCGTCCCCGAGATCGAGGAGACCCTCAAGGCATGGGGGGCGGAAGGCATGGATGCGGCCGTTTGCCGGCGATTGCGCGCACTGGTGGATCTCAATGGGGACGCCGGCGTCATTGCCGCCGCCCGCGAGGCCCTGGCCGGTGCGCCGTCCGAGGTGGGGGCGGCCCTGGATCACCTGCAGGCGGTGGCGGAGCGTCTGGAGGCGACACAACCGAATGTGGACCTCCACGTTGATCTCGGCGAATTGCGCGGTTATGCCTATCACACGGGCCTGGTGTTCGCGGTGTTCGTGCCAGGCTCGGGGCAGGCGATTGCACGCGGCGGGCGCTACAACGATATTGGTCGCGTCTTTGGCCGCGCGCGCGCCGCGACCGGCTTCAGTACCGACCTGCGCGAGTTGCTGCGCCGTGCCGAGGTGGCGCCGCCGGTACCGCGTCGAACGGTGCGTGCGCCGGCCTCGGGCGATGTGGCCATGGAGGCCGCGATCGCCGACCTGCGTGCCCGCGGCAATCGCGTGGTGCGCGATCTGGAAGGGCAAACCAATGAACCCCCCGCTGATGCGCGTCTCGAGCTGCGCGACGGGGCCTGGACGGTAGTGGAGTACTGAGCCGATGGGACGTTTCGTAGTCGTACTGGGCAGTCAGTGGGGTGACGAGGGCAAGGGCAAGATCGTCGACCGCCTGACCGAGGACGCCGCCGCTGTGGTCCGTTTTCAGGGTGGGCACAATGCCGGGCATACCCTGGTGATTGATGGCGAGAAGACCGTGCTGCACCTGATTCCTTCGGGGATCCTGCGCGAAGGTGTGGAATGCATGATTGGCAACGGGGTGGTGCTGTCGCCCGAGGCGCTGATTACCGAGATGGAAGAGCTGGAGGCCAAGGGCGTTCCGGTCGCGGATCGTCTGCGCCTGTCGGACGCCTGCCAGCTGATCCTGCCCTACCACGTCGCGCTGGACCATGCGCGCGAAAAGGCGCGCGGCAAGGCCGCGATCGGGACCACCGGGCGCGGGATCGGCCCCGCCTACGAGGACAAGGTCGCCCGTCGTGGCCTGCGCCTGGACGACCTGTTCCACCGCGAGCGCCTGGCCGCCAAGCTGGGCGAGGTGATGGACTATCACAACTTCGCCCTGAAGCACTACTTCAAGGCCCCGACGATCG
The DNA here is from genome assembly GCF_000364985.1 of Thioalkalivibrio sp. HL-Eb18. NCBI lineage: Bacteria > Pseudomonadati > Pseudomonadota > Gammaproteobacteria > Chromatiales > Ectothiorhodospiraceae > Thioalkalivibrio > Thioalkalivibrio sp. HL-Eb18. The sequence goes on along the minus strand of NZ_KB822963.1, from coordinate 70,840 downwards.
ACCAGCAGGAGGTTCTGGAGCAGTGCCTGGCGCACGCCGAGCGCCTGCAGCCGATGGTCGCGGATGTCGCCGGACGGCTGCACGAGCTGCGTGCCCAGGGCCGGGACGTGATGTTCGAGGGCGCGCAGGGCACCCTGCTGGATATCGACCACGGGACCTATCCGTTCGTTACCTCGTCCAACACGACCGCCGGCGGGGCCTCGACGGGCTCCGGCGTCGGTCCGCGCGATATCGACTACGTGCTGGGGATCACCAAGGCCTATACCACCCGTGTCGGAGCCGGCCCGTTCCCGACTGAGCTGTTCGACAACATGGGCGAGCACCTGGCCACCCGGGGCAACGAGTTCGGCTCCACCACCGGGCGCGCCCGGCGCTGCGGCTGGTTCGATGCGGTCGCGCTCAAGCGGGCGGTCGCGATCAACAGCATCAGCGGTCTGTGCATGACCAAGCTGGATGTGCTGGACGGGCTGGAGAGCGTGCAGATCTGTGTCGGCTATGACTGTGGCGGCAAACGCCACGAGGTGCCGCCGTCCGGGGCCGAGGCCTATGCGGCCTGCAAGCCGATCTACGAGGAGATGCCGGGCTGGCAGGAATCCACCGTCGGGATTCGCGAGTACGACAAGCTGCCTGCCGCGGCGCGGGCCTATCTGGAGCGTCTGTCCGACGTGGTGGGTGTCCCGATCGACATGATCTCCACCGGGCCCGACCGCGACGAAACGCTGGTCCTGCGCGATCCGTTCGACGGCTGATTCCAGGCAGACCCTGAGCGGGCGGTGTGGGTTGCAACCCGTGTCGCCCGCGCGGGCACGCGTATATCCGCCGATACACGGTGATCCGTGCGGAGGATGGGCGGGTGTTGTCGTCTCGGGGATGGAGAAGCAGGTAAATGGTGCCGAGGAGAGGACTTGAACCTCCACGAGCTTTCGCTCACTAGCACCTGAAGCTAGCGCGTCTACCAATTCCGCCACCTCGGCACGAGGTCGGATCGCCGGTACGAGACCGGGTCCTGCGCTTCAGGAGCGCGCAATATAGTGCGCGACCAGGAGCCTGTCAACGCCGGTGCGAGACTCCCGAGTCATGGGTGCGAACGTGATACCGGGTTCGCGTGTCCCCCGGGCGTTTCCGCGCAGCGAATCTTTACATGCCGCATAATAGGTAGCTTGTGTCGCCAGCCTGTTGTTGGTGGCCACCGAATCATCCAACGAGTTGTTTGAATGCCAAGAAAAAGAAGCAAGGCGCCGGCCGATCCCAATTTCGAGCGCGAGGCGCAGAAGTACGACAATCCCATCCCCAGCCGCGAGTTCATCCTCGGGCTCCTGCAGGAAGCCGACAACCCCCTGTCCTATGACGAGATTGCCGAGCGTCTGGAAATTTCCGACGACGACCGTCTCGAGGCCCTGCGCCGTCGCCTGAAGGCGATGGAGCGCGACGGCCAGGCGCTGTGCAACCGGCGCGGCGCCTATCTGCCGGTCAACCAGGAAGACCTGATCCGCGGACGCGTCATTGGGCACCCGGACGGCTTCGGCTTTCTGGTGCCGGACGAACAGGACGACGATCTGTTTCTCTCGCCGCGCCAGATGCGTGGTGTGTTCCATGGCGACCGCGTGCTGGCGCGGGTCATGGGCGTGGATCGTCGCGGCCGCCGCGAGGGCGGCATCGTCGAGGTCCTCGAGCACAACACGACCCAGGTGGTCGGGCGCCTGCGCATCGAGGACGGGGTGGGCATCCTGACCCCGGACAACAAGCGCATCACCCACGACATCCTGGTGCCGCCCGATGGCCTGGGCGAGGCCGGGGACGACCAGATCGTGGTCGTGCGCATCCGCGAGTCCGCGTCGCGCACGGCACGCCTGCGCGGGGACGTGATCGAGGTGCTGGGTGAGCACATGGCGCCCGGCATGGAGATCGATATCGCGATTCGTGCCCATGGTCTGCCGCACGAGTGGCCGGAGGAGGTCGCCGCCGCGGCCGACGAGCTGGGCGCCGAGGTCAGCGAGAAGGCCAAGAAGGGCCGCCTGGACCTGCGCGCACAGCCGTTTGTGACCATCGATGGCGACGACGCGCGGGACTTTGATGACGCGCTGTATTGCGAGCGCGACGGCAAGGGCTGGCGTCTGTGGGTCGCCATTGCGGACGTGTCTCACTATGTTGAGCGGGAGGCGGCGCTGGACCGCGAGGCACGTACGCGCGGTACCTCGGTGTACTTCCCGAACAACGTGATCCCGATGCTGCCGGAGGTGCTATCCAACGGCCTGTGTTCGCTGAACCCGAACGTGGACCGGCTGAGTATGGTCTGCGAGATGGAGATCGGCGCGCGTGGCGCACTGAAGAGCTACCGCTTCCACGAGGGCCTGATCCGCTCGCATGCCCGCCTGATCTACGAGGACGTCGCGGCGATGCTCGACGGCGATACGCCGCTTCGCGAACAAAACGCCCACGTGATGCCGCACCTGGAGGTCCTGCACGAGGTCTTCAAGGCGCTGCATGCCGCGCGCAACCGTCGCGGCGCGATCGACTTTGATACCACCGAGACGAAGATCATCTTTGGCGAGGATCGGAAGATCGAAAAGATCGTGCCGACCGAGCGCAACGACGCGCATCGCATGGTCGAGGAATGCATGATCATGGCCAACGTGGCGGCCGCGCGCTTCCTCAAGAAGCACAAGGTGCCGGCGCTTTACCGTATCCATGACCAGCCGCCGACCGACAAGGTTGACGACCTGCGCGACTTCCTCAATGGGGTGGGCCTGACGCTCGGCGGCGGCAGTGAACCGAGCCCCCGTGACTACACCGAGGTGCTGAAGGCGGCGAAAAAGCGCCCCGACCAGCAGCTGATTCAGACCGTGCTGCTGCGATCCCTGAGCCAGGCGGTGTATGCCCCCGAACTGGACGGCCACTTCGGGCTGGCGCTGGATGACTACGCCCACTTCACCTCGCCGATCCGGCGCTACCCGGATCTGCTGGTGCATCGTGGCATCCGCCATGTGCTGCGCAAGGGCAGCAACAAGGCCTTCCCGTACTCGCACAACGACATGGAATCCCTCGGCGAGCACTGCTCCATGGCGGAACGCCGTGCGGATGACGCCACACGTGACGCGGTCGCCTGGCTCAAGGCCGAATACATGCAGGACAAGGTCGGCGAGACCTTTGACGGCGTGGTCTCCGGAGTGACCGGATTCGGGCTGTTCGTCGAGATCAAGGATGTCTATATCGAGGGCCTGGTGCACGTGACCGCCCTCGATAACGATTTCTATCACTTCGAGCCGTCGCGCCACACGCTGACCGGCGAGCGCGGCGGACGCGTATTCCGCATCGGCGACGAGGTGCGCGTGCAGGTCGTGCGCGTCAGCCTGGACGATCGCAAGATCGATCTGGCGCTGGCCGAAGAGTCGACAGTCGAGCCCGCGCCGAAGAAGAAGGGTGGGCGTGGCCGCAAGCGCAAGGACGCCGAGTCCGTGCAGCCGGCGCCTGAGACCGCGCCCGAGCAGGGCCAGGACGACGCCCCGCCGAAAAAGAAGCGCCGCCGCCGTGGTGGCCGCGGTCGTGGCAAGTCGGCGGACTCCGCACCTCAGGCCCCGGCTACGGAGGCTCCGGCCCCAGCCAACGACGCTGCAGAAGCGGCGCCCGGCGACGATGGCGAGCCTGGTAGCAAGTCCGGCCGTCGCCGCCGTGGTCGTCGGCGCCGTTCATCCAGTCCCTCCTAGGGGTACAGGCGATGGGCAAGGGCGGCAAGGGGCCTCGCGGCGAATCCTTCGGCGGGATCCACGCGGTCGCCGCCGTGCTGCAGCATGCCCCGGAGCGCGTGCGCCTGTTGCAGCTGGCGAGCGGCACCCTGGAGCCGGCGCTGGCGCAGTTGCTGGAGCAGGCCCAGGCGCGCGGGATATCGGTCGAGCGGGCGGGGCGCGACAAGCTCGACCAGCACCACCCCGGGTTTCAGCATCAGGGTGTGATCGTGCATTGCGCCCCGCGCCCGGTTGTCGAGGAAAAGGCGCTGGTCCAGCGCGTACGCAACGGGCTGGACCTCGTGCTGGTGCTGGACGGGGTCACCGATCCGCACAACCTGGGTGCCTGCCTGCGCACCGCAGACGCGGCCGGTGCCGGTGCCATCGTGACACCCCGACACCACAGCGCGGCGCTCACGCCGGCGGCGATCAAGGTCGCCTCGGGGGCGGCGGAAACCGTGCCGGTGGTCGCAGTCGGCAACCTCGCGCGGACCCTGGCGGCATTGAAGGATGCCGGCATGTGGACCGTGGGTCTGGATGGTGCCGCGCACCAGGACCTCTATGCGGTGGATCTGCGGCCGCCGACCGCGATCGTGATGGGGGCCGAGGGGGAGGGCATGCGGCGCCTGACTCGCGAGGCTTGCGATCATCTCGCGAGGATCCCGATGGGCGGCACGGTGGAGAGCCTTAACGTCTCGGTGGCGACCGGCATCACACTGTTCGAGGCCCGGCGCCAGCGGCGCGCCTGATACGCTGCAGGCATGTACGCGCGAACCCGTCCAGTGCAGTGGTGGCTGCTGTTATCCCTGCTGGTGCTGGCGCTGACCATTCCCGCCATGCAGTCGGCGCCTGCGGTCGATAGTGACCCGTCCGGGGCGTGTGCGGACATGCATTGCGATCACGGCACGGAGACGGCCGAATGCCTCGGTCATGGCTGCTGCATGGCCCCTCCGTGCGCTACCCCCTCCAGCGTTTCCGGCCCATATATGACCGCCGGAGAGCCCACGCTTCTGCGCGCGAGAACACCCCGCGGGCCTCCCAATCCTCCGCCGAAAACCTGAGCGTTTCGCATCGACGGTGCCCGATCCGGCATCTGTTTTCGTTTTCGACTGAGAGGGATTGAACATGCCAATGAAAAACCACACCGTGCTCCGCTCCCTGACGGGCACCGGTCACAACGCGGATATGCTCGGCGGGGATCGTCTTCACCCTGCGTCTGAACGCCAGGGCAGGGTGGGGCGAACCACTACCATGACCCGGTCCGTCCTGGCTGCTGCGATCGTTGGGTTGAGCCTGGTCCTCGCGGGCTGTGGTGATGAGACCCCGGATACGACGGAGCAGGAGCGGGCGCCCTATCCAATCCAGGGCGTCAATGTCGAGCTGCTGGGCGATCCGCAGCTCGGGCGCGAGCGTTTTCAGCAAAGCTGCGCGGAGTGCCACGGCTCCGATGCACGGGGTACGGAACAGGGACCGGCGCTGGTGCATCGGATCTACGAGCCATCGCATCACGCTGACGTTACGTTTTTTATGGCCGTGGAGCGCGGGGTGGTCGCGCACCACTGGGACTTCGGCGACATGCCCCCGGTTCCCGGTCTCGACTACCAGGATGTGGCCGATATTGTCGCGTGGGTGCGGCACGAGCAGCGCGACGACGGCATCATCCCCGACGACGAGTGGCCGGTGGACGACTGAAACCGCAGGCCGGGTCCCGCGCCGCTGCCCGGCGGTGGCGGGCTTGTTGCCGGGGCCCAGTTCGTTTAAGGTATCGCGCCTTTCCGTCTGCCGGTAATCCGGCGGACGGAATCCTTGCCTCACCGCGATGACGGGAGGCTGATACCCGCAAGGAGTCGAAAATGCGTCATTACGAAGTTGTGTTCCTGGTCCACCCGGACCAGAGCGAGCAGGTCCCGGCGATGATCGAGCGCTACAAGGGCCTGGTCGAAGGTCACGAGGGCAAGATCCACCGTCTGGAAGACTGGGGCCGTCGTCAGCTGGCCTACCCGATCCAGAAGCTGGTCAAGGCCCACTACGTGCTGATGAACATCGAGGCCTCGGAAGAGGCGCTGGAAGAACTGGTCAGTGCCTTCCGGTTCAACGATGCCGTGCTGCGCCACCTGGCCATGCGCATGGAAGAGGCCGTCACCGAGACCTCCCCGCTGGCCAAGGGCCAGGAAGAGGAAGGTGCCAAGGGCCGTCGCCGCGAGCGTGACGACGAAGGTGGCCAGGCCGCCTCCGACGACTCGGCCTCCGCCGAGTAAGTCCCGCCTGCCCGTTGACCGAATTTTTGAAGGAGATCTGACATGGCCCGTTTTCCGCGTCGTCGCAAGTACTGCAAGTTCACCGCCGAAGGCATCGATTACATCGATTACAAGGACCTGAACCTGCTGAAGGGTTTTGTAACCGAGACTGGCAAGATCGTGCCGAGCCGTGTGACCGGTACCAGCGCGAAGTATCAGCGCCAGCTGGCCACGGCCGTGAAGCGCGCGCGCTACCTCGCGCTGTTGCCGTACAGCGACAACCACTGATCCGCGCTCCGGTTCGCCCGGACGCACGGCCTTGCGTGTACTGGCCGAATTCGTGATGAAAAGCCGGGGCCGCGCCGTGGGCGCGGTCTCCGGCTTTGGCGTTGCGGGGCTCTTCCTGCCGCCGATCGCGATCGTCAGCAGTGCCCTGATTGCACTGGTCGGCCTGCGTGTCGGCCTGGGGCAGGCCCTGCTCGTCGCCGCGTTGTCGGCGCTGGTGCTCGGGGCCGCGATGTTCGTGCTGATCCCGGAGGCCCCGCCGATGGCAGGCGTGGCCGCGGGGTTTGTGCAGTGGGCGCCGGTGGTATTGCTGGCCGAGGTCCTGCGCCGCACGGTGTCCTGGCGCATGACACTGAAGGCCGGTGCGATGGTCGCCGGGCTCGGCGTGCTGGCGGTGCATGCCCTGGTCCCGGATCTGCAGACGGCCTGGTCCGAGGCGGGCATGGCCCTGCTGGGACCGCTGGTCGAGGGTACGGATACCGGGGCTCAGGAGCTGGAAGCCGCATTGCGCCGGGCCGCGCCCTATCTGACTGGGCTGTTTGCCGGGATCGTGCTGCTGAGCCTCACGCTGAGTTTGCTGATCGGGCGCTACTGGCAGGCACTTCTGTACAACCCGGGGGCGTTCGGCGAGGAGTTCCGGGCGCTCCAGTTCGGACGGGCGATGAGTGGCGTCACCGTCGGGCTGGGGCTGATCGGGCATCTGGGCCCGGTTCCGCTGGCGACCGAGCTGGCGTTCATTCTGGGGGTGCTGTTCTTCCTCCAGGGGATTGCACTGGTGCATGCGCTGACGCATCACCAGGGCATGAGCAGCTTCTGGCTGGTGGGCATGTACGTGCTGATGGCGCTGGCCCTGCCGCAGATGTTCCTGTTGCTGGCGACGATCGGGGTGATCGATGCCTGGGCGGACATCCGTTCGCGCCTTGGCGCGCTGGGCGGGCGCAAGGGTCCGGGTGATGACGGCCCGGACGGTGACAACAATTCGTGAGACCGGTCGGCGACCGGTGTAGAATGCCTCGTTTTTGGGGCTGACCCAACGTTACAGGAATACCGAAGATGGAAGTCATTCTGCTGGAAAAGATCGATAACCTGGGTGGTCTGGGTGACCGCGTGACCGTGCGCTCCGGCTTCGCCCGCAACTACCTGCTGCCGCAGGGCAAGGCGAAGTTCGCCACCGCGGAGAACATTGCCGAGTTCGAGGCCCGCCGTGCCGAGCTGGAAAAGGCCGCCGCCGAAGCACTGGCCGCTGCCGAGGCGCGCAAGGCGCAGCTGGAAGGCACCGTGCTGGAGATCACCGCCAAGTCCGGTGGCGAGGGCAAGCTGTTCGGCTCCATCGGCCCCGCCGATATCGCCGATGCGCTGACCGCCAAGGGCACCGAGGTGGAGAAGAAGGAAGTGCGCATGCCGGAAGGCCCGCTGCGTACCACGGGCGAGTTCGAGATCGGTCTGCACCTGCATACGGACGTGGATGTCGACATCCACGTCGTGGTCATCGGCGAGGAGTGATCCTCCGCATGTCGGGAGAGTGGCCACAGGTCGCTGACGCCCGGCAGGCTGGCCGGTTCACAAGGTGCCTCCGGGCATGAATCGGCCAATGACGCCGAATCCGCGCATCCCCCCGCATTCCGAGGAGGCCGAGCAGTCGGTCCTCGGCGGGCTGATGCTGGACAACGCCGCCTGGGATCGGGTGGCGGACCGCATTACCGATGAAGACTTCTACCGCCACGACCACCGCCTGATCTTTCGGGCGGTGGCCGCCTTGGCCGAACGCAACGCCCCGTTCGACATGGTGACCGTGTCGGAACAGCTCGAGCGCACCTCCGAGCTGGAAGACGCGGGCGGCATGGCCTATCTGGGCCGCCTGGCGGCCGAGACGCCCAGTGCCGCGAATATCGTGGCCTATGCGGACATCGTCCGCGAGCGTTCCATCCTGCGCTCGCTGATCTCGGTGGGGACCGAGATCGCCGACTCGGCCTTCGTGCCCGAGGGTCGGGAATCCAAGGAACTGCTGGACCAGGCCGAGCAGAAGGTGTTCCGCATCGCCGAGCAGGGGGCGCGCGGGGCCCGGGGTTTCCGCGGCATGAAGCCCCTGCTGACCGCCGCGGTCGAACAGATCGAGTACCTCTACGAGACGCAAAATCCGATCACCGGCGTGGCGACGGGGTATCAGGACCTGGATGCCCTGACGTCTGGGCTGAACCCCGGCGATCTGGTGATCGTCGCGGGCCGCCCATCGATGGGCAAGACCTCGTTCGCGATGAACATCGCCGAATATGTCGCGATGAAGAACGCCGAACCGGTCGCGATCTTTTCGATGGAGATGCCCGGCGAACAGCTGGCGATGCGTCTGTTGTCCTCCATGGGCCGGATTAACCAGCAGAAGCTGCGTTCCGGCCGCCTGGAGGACGGCGACTGGCCACGCCTGACCAGCGCTGTGCAGATGCTCTCCGAGGCCCCGCTGTTTATTGACGACACCCCGGCACTGTCACCCACCGAGCTGCGTGCCCGTACGCGCCGACTGATGCGCGAGCACAAGGGGCTCAAGCTGATCGTGGTCGACTACCTGCAGCTGATGCAGTCGCCAGGCAGCAGCGAGAACCGCGCCAATGAAATCTCGGACATCTCGCGATCGTTGAAGGCCCTGGCGAAGGAGCTGAGCGTACCGATGATCGCGCTGTCGCAGCTCAACCGCTCGCTGGAGCAGCGCCCGAACAAGCGTCCGGTGATGTCCGACCTGCGCGAGTCCGGGGCCATCGAACAGGACGCCGACATTATTGCCTTCGTCTACCGCGACGAGGTCTATAACGAGGAGTCCCCCGACAAGGGCACGGCCGAGATCATTATCGCCAAGCAGCGTAATGGCCCCATCGGGACTGTGCGCCTGACCTTCCGCGGGCAGTTCACTCGCTTCGAGAACTACGCCCCCGACGTCTACGGCGGGATCGAGCAATAGGGGGATACCCAGCCATGTACACACTTGCGTTGGCACCCCATCTTTCTCGATACCAGGCCAGAGGCGACGCGTGAGACGCGCGGCCAGCATCCAGCTCCACCCCGAGGCCCTGCGGCACAACCTGGCCGTGGCGCGGCGCCTCGCACCCGGTGTTCCCATGTGGTCGGTGATCAAGGCGGAAGGCTACGGCCACGGTCTGCTGTGGGCGGCCGAGGCACTCGCCAGCGACAGCGACGGGCTGGCTGTTTCCCAGGTCGGTGAGGCGCGAGCCCTGCGCGCTGCCGGTTTCGACGGCGCGTTGCTGGTGCTGCAGGGGCCGCGGGATCTCTCCGAGGTCCATGCCTGCACAGAGTTCGACCTGCAGCCCGTGCTGCACGACGCGGCACAACTCGACCATCTCGAGACCGCCAGCGTCACGCTCCCCATCGTCTGGATCAAACTGAATACCGGGATGAACCGCCTGGGCTTCGTGCCGGCGGAGGCGACCACGGTCGCCAGGCGACTGCAGGTTGCCGGCCACGGGCAGAGCGGACTGCACTGGATGACCCACATGGCCTGTGCCGACGATCCGGAGCATCCACAAAATGCCCGCCAGTTGGACCGTTTCGCGACGACGGTGGCGGAATTTCCGGGACGCCGCAGCGTGGCCAATTCGGCGGCCCTGTTTGCCGGCTGGGGTCGGGGCGGGGCGTCCGAGGCGCTCGGTGAATACTGGGGCCGCCCAGGTATCATGCTCTACGGCGCGCATCCGGCCTCGGTACCCGCCGAGCACCTGCCGGAGGGTCCGGACAGCGACCTGCGCCCGGCGATGACCGTGCAGGCCCCGATCATCGCCACCCAGCCGCTCGAACCCGGCAGTACCGTCGGTTATGGGGCGATCTGGGCCGCCGATGCGCCCGGCCGGGCCGGGATTGTGGCGATGGGGTATGCCGACGGGTACCCGCGCCATGCCCCGTCGGGCACACCGGTGCGGGTGAAGGGAGCGCTTTGCCCGCTGATCGGGCGCGTTTCCATGGACATGCTGGCGGTGGATCTCTCCGGGGTGCCCGATGTGCAGGTCGGGGACCGCGTGACCCTGTGGGGCAAGGGTCTTCCCGTGGAACGCGTCGCGCGCGCGGCGGGGACGATCAGCTACGAGCTGCTGACCCGCGTGGCCGACCGGCTGCAGCCCGGAAACTGAGCGCTGCGCCGGGTACACTGTCGGGTCTGCAATCCGTGCCTCGAGAGACCCGATGACCGACTTCGACCCCAGCGAATACGACCCGCAGACCGTCGCTATCCGGCACGGTTACCAGCGCACGCCCGAGGGCGAGCACTCCGAGGCGATCTTCCCGACCTCGAGCTTCGTGTTCGGTTCGGCCGCCGAGGCAGCGGCGCGTTTCGGCGGCGAGAGCCCGGGCAACATCTACTCGCGCTTCACCAACCCCACCGTGCGCACCTTCCAGGACCGACTGGCCGCGCTGGAGGGGGGCGAGGCCTGTGTCGCCACCGCCTCCGGGATGTCGGCGATCCTGGCGACCATGATGGGCCTGCTGAAGGCCGGCGATCACGTGGTCTGCTCGCGTTCGGTGTTCGGCACCACCACGGTCCTGTTCAATAACTACCTCGGGCGCTTCGGCGTGGAGGTGAGTTACGTCGAACTGTCGAACCTCGAGGCCTGGGAGGCCGCTACACAGCCGAATACCCGGCTGTATTTCTGCGAGACGCCGTCCAACCCGCTGGGCGAGGTGGTGGACATTGCCGCGCTGGCGGAGGTCGCGCATCGCCATGACGCGCTGCTGGCGGTGGACAACTGCTTCTGCACCCCGATCCTGCAGCGTCCGCTGGATCTGGGCGCCGATATCATCATCCACTCGGCGACCAAGTTCCTCGACGGCCAGGGGCGTTGCCTGGGCGGCGCGGTGGTGGGCGACGCCGAGCGTGTTGGCAAGGACGTCTACGGCTTCCTGCGCACCGCCGGCCCGACCCTGTCGCCGTTCAACGCCTGGGTGTTCCTGAAAGGGCTGGAGACCCTGGCCCTGCGTATGCGCGCCCACAGCGAGAACGCCCTGGCCCTGGCGCAGTGGCTGCAGGCCCACCCGAAGGTCACCGCCGTGCATTACCCGGGGCTCGAATCCCACCCGCAGCACGCGATCGCGAAGCGCCAGCAAAGCGGCTTCGGCGGCGTGCTGAGCTTCGAGGTCGCCGGCGGGCGCGAGGCCGCCTGGTCGGTGATCGACGCTACAAGGTTCCTGTCGATTACCGCGAATCTGGGCGATACCAAGAGCACCATCACCCATCCGGCCACCACCACCCACGGTCGCGTGGACCCGGACAAGCGCGAGGCCCAGGGCATTACCGAGGCCCTGGTGCGGGTCGCGGTGGGGCTGGAGGCGGTCGCCGACATCCAGCGCGATCTGGCCCGCGGGCTCGACGCGCTCTGACGCGACCGGCCGGCGATTGCCCCGGACGCCATGTCCAGCCCCCTCGGTAATGATGCCGCGTCCCGATCCCGCCGGCGTCCGCGCTGGCGGGTCCTGCTGACCGTTGTCATCGGGTTTCACCTGCTGGGGTTCCTGTCTTCGCTGGATGCGCTGATGTCCACCCGGACGCCGCAGGGCGCGGTGGCCTGGATCGTGTCGCTCAACACCGTCCCCTATGTGGCCGTTCCGGCCTACTGGGTGTTCGGCGCCAGCGAGTTTCGCGGCTATGTGGTCGCGCGCCGCGACGAGGACTCCGCTCTGGCGCGGGCCCTGCAGCCGAAGACCGAGGAATTGTGGTCTCACCAGTACATTGCCGCGGCACCAAGCAAGCACCTGGACGGGGTACAGCAACTCGCCCGCTGGCCGTTTCTCCACGGCAATGAGGTCGAGTTGCTGGTAGATGGCGAGGCGACCTTCGACAGTATCTTCGAGGGGATCGAGCAGGCCGAGCGCTATCTGCTGGTGCAGTTCTATATCGTGCGCGACGACGAACTCGGGCGCGATCTGCAGCGGCGGCTGGTGGAACGCGCCCAGGATGGGGTCGAGGTCTATTTCCTGTACGACGAGATCGGCAGCTACCGCTTGCCCGGGAGCTACCTGGACACCCTGCGCGAGGCGGGCGTCCATGTACAGCACTTTCACTCCACCCGCGGGCGCGGCAATCGCTTCCAGCTGAATTTCCGCAACCACCGCAAGATCGTGGTGGCCGATGGCGAACAGGGCTGGGTCGGCGGACTGAACGTGGGGGACGAGTACCTCGGGCGGGACCCGAAGATCGGGCCCTGGCGCGACACCCACCTGCGCATCGAGGGGCCGTCCGCCCTGGCCCTGCAGTCGGTGTTCCTGGAGGACTGGCACTGGGCCACCGAGGCCATCCCGGAGCTGGAGTGGAAGCCGGCGACGATGGCGGACGATGGCGTCCCGGTGCTGATACTCCCCTCCGGTCCGGCCGACGAATTCGAGACCGCCAGCCTGATGATGCAGCAGGCAATCCATGCGGCGGAGCGGCGCATCTGGATCGCCAGCCCGTACTTCGTGCCGGACGAGGGCGTACAGGGCATGCTCAAGCTGGCCGCGCTCAGCGGCGTCGATGTGCGCGTGCTGATCCCCGAGGTCACCGACAACCCGCTGACCACGCATGCGGCCTATGCCTTCCTCGGACCGCTGCTGGATGCCGGGGTGCGCGTCTACCGCTATCAGGAGGGCTTCCTGCACGGCAAGGCCTTCGTGGTGGACGACATGGGCGCGGCCGTGGGTACGGTCAACCTGGACAACCGTTCGTTCCGGCTGAATTTCGAGGTCACCGCACTGGTGATGGATGAGGGCTTCGCCCGCGAGACGGCGCGCATGTTCGAGGCCGACTTCGCCCGCTCGCGCGAGATGTCCCGGCAGGACGTGGACGACCTGCCGCTGTGGCGCCGCGTGGCCGCGCGTGCCGCCTACCTGCTGGCGCCGGTGCTGTAATGTTGTTGTGCTTCCCTGCTTGATCTATCTCTTGTGACCGGTCCGCGACGCTGCTAGACTTGTAAAAAGAATGCTCTTTCGAGGCCTGCCCGTGTCGCGAGCCCTGTCCCATCTGCTGACTCTGCTGATTGCCGCCGCGCTGTTGCTGGCGCCGATCGCCGGTGCGGGCATGATGCATGGGGATCACGGGGCGGCAATCGCCACGCCGGGCCACTGTCCGGATCAAGGCGCCACCTCGCCCTCGGAACCCCTGCCTTTGGACCCCGCGGTTCAGGCGGACTTCTCGGGCTGCGAGATGCCGTGCGCGGTTTGCGGTATCTGCGGGGCCTCCGCCTTGCCTTCCTCCGTGACCAAGCCGGTCACTGCATCGCTGTCCCGCCCCGTTCCGGGGGCCGTGGCCATGGGTCCCGGCGCCCGTTCGGGCCCGGATCTGCGTCCCCCTCTCTGAGTCCTCCCTGGCCGGGCGTCCGCCCGGCCCCGGGCGATTGCGGATCGCCCCCTCGATACGCGAAACCGCGTATCGCCGTTGAATTTAAGTCCTTGGGAGGACTCCATCATGATGAATGAACAAGGTTTTGGCTGGCTGGGCGGTATGGGTCTGGGCGGAGGCCTGATCGGGCTTCTGGTCCTGGTACTGCTGATCCTCGCGATCGCCGCGTTGATCAAGTATTTGTTCGGTGGCCGGTAAGGAGTCACGCGATGACGACGTCAGAAACGAAGCCGGCGACCGCCCGCGAGGCGGTGGTCATCGTCCCCGGCATGGGGTCGGACCACTGCGGGGGCATCGTGCGCTCGGCGCTGGAAAAGACCCCGGGGGTGACCTCGGTGGGGACCAATATCGCCCGGCACCGGGTGACGGTGGGGTATGACCCCGACCAGGTCGACCCGCAGGGGCTGCGCGCCGCGGTGGAGGGCGCCGGCTACGACGTCGCACAGGTCGAGAGCGAGGCCGGGGGTTCCGGTTCGGTGCGGCTGGTGGTGCCGGGCATGGGTTCGGATCACTGCGCCGGCATCGTGCGCGCGGCGATCGAGAAGCTCGCCGGGATCGAGACGGTGCGCACCAACATCTCCGACCACCGCGTGACGGTGGAGGTGACGCCGGATGGGCCCGATGGCGAGGCCCTGCGCGCGGCTGTGGAGGGGGCCGGCTACGACGTGGCGGCGGTGGAGACCGACGACGCCGCCAGCGAGGCGGACGACGCGGCGATCGACGCCGCCTACGTGAAGCAGGCCTGGAACCGTCTGTGGTTCGCGATGGTGCCGACCATCGCGATCATGGTCCTGATGATGCCGCACATGTTCTGGCAGCCGATCCCCGGCTATCTGTTGATCATCGCGTTGCTGGCCTTCCCGGTGGTGTTCCTGGCGGGGGGCGCGGCCACGCATCGGTCCGCCTGGCGGTCGCTGAAAAGCGGCAACCTGAACATGGACGTGCTGATCTCGATGGGCTCGCTGCCGCCCTATCTGATCGGGCTGGTCGGTTTCGTCTATCCGATGACTTCGTTCATCGAGATGGCCGCGACCATCATGGCCTTCCATATGCTCGGACGGTATCTGGAATTCCGCGCCAAGGGCGAGGCCTCTTCGGCCATTCGCAAGCTGCTGGATCTGGGAGCCAAGACCGCGCGGGTCGAGCGCGATGGCGAGGAGGTCGAGGTGTCGATCAAGTCGCTCCAGGTCGGTGACGTGATGATCGTGCGCCCGGGGGAGAAGGTTCCGACCGATGGCGAGGTGGTGGCGGGCGAGAGCACCGTGGACGAGTCCATTGCCACCGGCGAGTCGGTCCCGGTGGACAAGGGCGAGGGTGACACCGTGCTGGGCGCCACCCTGAATCAGCAGGGGCGGCTGAAGGTGCGTGCGACCCGCGTGGGCGCCGATACCTTCCTGTCGCAGGTGATTCGCCTGGTCAACGAGGCGCAGGGCTCGCGCGTGCCGGTGCAGGAGCTGGCGGACCGCATCACCGCGCGTTTCGTGCCCGCTGTGCTGGTGATCGCGCTGGCCGCGTTCGCGGCCTGGCTGGCGTTCTCCGGGGCGCTGCAGCCGATCCTGATCTGGGGCGAGGGCTTCCTGCCCTGGGTCGATTCCGAACGCCCGCCGCTGATACTGGCGATTCTGGCGGCCATCGCCGTGCTGGTCATCGCCTGTCCCTGTGCGCTGGGGCTGGCTACGCCCACCGCGCTGATGGTCGGCTCCGGCATGGGGGCCGAGCGCGGCGTGCTGATCCGCTCCGGCTCCGCGATCCAGACCCTGAAGGACATTGCGGTGATCGTGCTCGACAAGACCGGCACCATTACCCGGGGGAAGCCCGCGCTGACCGACGTCATCGCGGCCGAGGGTTTTGACGAGTCTCGCGTGTTGCGGGCGGCAGCGGCCGTCGAGGCCGGTTCGGCGCACCCGCTGGCCGACGCCATTGTGCAAGGGGCGCGCGACCGGGAGCTGGAGGTTGCCGAGGTCGAGCAGTTCCAGTCACACACCGCGCGCGGTGTGGAGGCCCGCCTGGACGGCGAACGGGTGTTGGTGGGTAGCCAGCGGCTGCTGGAGGAGCAGGGCCTGGACCCCGCCGCACTGCTGGCGCCGCTGCGGGAGCTGGAGGATGCCGGCAAGACGGCGATGCTGGTGGCCATTGGCGACCGGCCGGCCGGTATTGTCGCGGTCGCCGACACGCTGAAGGAGGAGTCGCAGGTCGCCATCGAACAGCTGCATGCCCTGGGCATCCGCTGCGTGATGGTCACCGGCGACAACGAGCGCACCGCGAATGCCGTGGCCGCGCAGGTAGGGATCGACGAGGTCCGTGCCGGAGTGCTGCCGGAGGGCAAGGTCGAGGCCATCCGTGAGCTGCAAAAGGAGTACGGCGAGCACGTGGCCATGGTGGGTGACGGCATCAACGACGCCCCGGCCCTGCAGCAGGCCAATGTCGGCATCGCGATCGGGGCCGGCGCGGACGTCGCAATCGAGGCCGCCGACGTGACCCTGGTGCGTGGCGAACTGACCAAGGTGGTCGAGGCCGTGCAGCTGTCGCGGCTGACCTTCCGCAAGATCGTACAGAACCTGTTCTGGGCCTGGGGCTACAACACCGCCGCGATCCCGATCGCCGCGGCCGGCCTGCTGCACCCGATGATCGGCGTAATCGCGATGACCGCCAGCTCGCTGTCGGTGATCGGCAACTCCATCCTGCTGCGCCGGAGCATGCCCGCTTCGCGTACTCAAGGAGAGCAACAATGAAACGACGCCAGTTTCTCGGGCTGGCCGCGGCGCTGCCCGTGGTCACCACGTTTGGCGGCTGGACCCTGTTCAACCATGCGGTCTCCGCCCCGCGTTTCGACAACACGCTGTTTCTGCCCGGGAGTGACGGGCCGTTTGCGGTGCTCGCACCCGAGAAGCCCTTCACCCTGGTGGCCGAACAGGGATGGATGCCGGTGCCGGGCCGCAGCGAGACGCCGTTCCTGTGGTACCGCACGCAGGTGAACGGGGACGACTATCAGAACCCGATCCTGCTGCTGCGCACGGGCGACGAACTGGATGTGACCCTCGACAACCAACTCGACGAGGGCACGATCATCCACTGGCACGGCCTGCATGTGCCGGGCCGGGAGGACGGTCACCCGATCCATACGGTCGATCCCGGGGAACAGTACGAATACCGCTTCCAGGTGACCAACCGCGGCGGTACCTACTGGTACCACACCCATGCGCATCACCGGACCGCGCGCCAGGCCCACCAGGGGCTGGCGAGTTTTTTGCTGGTGACGGATGACGACAACGACGCCCTCAACGAGGCCCTTGGCCTGGAGCTGGGCAAGACCGACCTGCCACTGGTGTTGCAGGACAAGCGCTTCGACCGGCTCGGGCATCTGGTGTACCAGCCGAATCCGATGCAGGGGATGATGGGGTATCTCGGGGACGAGGTGCTGGTGAACATGACGCCGTCCGCCCGCCACGAGGTCGAGCGTCGCATCCATCGCCTGCGCCTGCTGAACGGATCCACCGCCCGGATCTATCGCCTCGCCCTGCGGGCCGATGGCGCGGCGGTCCCGTTCCAGGTCATCGGCACGGACGCGGGGCTGCTGGAATCGCCTTGGGAGGTGAAAGAGGCCTTCCTGTCACCGGGCGAGCGTCTGGAGCTTCTGGTCGATTTCGCCGCGTTTTCCGGAGGCGATCGAGTCGAGCTGCACAGCCTGGAATTCGACCCGATGGCCGGTGGCGGCATGATGCGTGGCGGCGGTATGGGCGGCGGCATGGGCGGAGGAATGGGGCGCATGATGGGTGGCGGCATGCACGACGGCGATCCGCTCGCACTGCTTGAGTTCGTGGTCCGCGAGGGCGAGGCGGTCACCGCCGAGGTGCCCGAGCGCCTGTCGCGAATCGACCCCATCGACGTGTCCAACGCAACCGAACGCGACATCCTCCTGGACATGGCCCCGATGCAGTGGCGTATCAATGGCGAGACGTATGACCCGGACCGGGTGCCGATCGAGGTGGAGGCCAACACCCAGGAGGTGTGGACGCTCCGCAATGCGGACCGCAGCATGCCGCACCCGATGCATATCCATGGCTTCTCGTTCCAGGTGCTGTCGCGCTCCGGTGGCCCCGGTTTCGTGCGCGAACAGGCGGTCAACGACGACGGGCTGACGGTCGCGGATCTGGGCTGGAAGGACACCGTCCTGCTGTGGCCGGGCGAGACCGTGCGCATCGCCATCGACTTCACGCACGACTACGATGGCGACCAGCTCTACGTGTTCCACTGCCACAACCTGGAACACGAGGACAACGACATGATGGTGAACGTCCGCGTGCGTGCCTGACGGCACGCCTGTACGTACAGGGAGATCCATGAACGCGACACCGCGACCGGAGGCGGGCCTCTACCGGGTGGCCGAGACCGCCCTGCTGGAATCCGACCCGGAGGCCAAGTGCGAGCGTGTGCTGGGGCTGATGGACGCCTGGTGGTCCGGCGCGACGGCGCCAGCAGCGGCGCCACCCCCGCAGCGCGTGGAGGTGCCCGGGCGCCCCGAGCGCCCGGTGCTCGTGCACCCGCGCGAGCTGCCCCGGCGCGGGCTGCACACGACAGCCGGGCGGGTAGCGCTGGTGCATGCCGTTGCACATATCGAGTTCAATGCGATCAACCTGGCGCTGGATGCGGTCTATCGCTTTCGCGACATGCCGGCGCCGTTCGTCAGCGACTGGCTGCAGGTGGCGGCCGAGGAGGCGCGTCATTTCCGGCTGCTGCGCGCGCGACTCCACGAGCTGGGAGCAGACTACGGGGACCTTCCGGCCCACAACGGGCTGTGGGAGGCCGCGCTCGCTACCGACCACGACGTGATGATCCGTATGGCGCTGGTCCCGCGCGTGCTGGAGGCGCGCGGGCTGGATGTGACGCCCGGGATGATCGAGCGGCTGACCGCGGCGGGTGATCACGCGACCGTGGCGCTGCTCGAGATCATCCAGCGCGAGGAGGTCGCCCACGTGGCGATCGGCACGCGCTGGTTCCGCGAACTGGCCCACGCGCGCGGGCTCGATCCCGAACCGCTGTTCCTCGAGCTGCTAGCCGAGTACATGCCGGGCCGCGTACGCCCGCCCTTCGCCCATGCCGCCCGCCGCGCCGCCGGCTTCACCGACTCCGAGATGGCCCAGCTGGAGGCCCAGGCCGCCGCCCCGACCTCGCTGTAGGATGTGATGAGCGCAGCGAATCGCACCGTTCCCCACGCCGTGCGAAACCCTGATGCGATTCGCTGCGCTCATCACATCCTACGCCCCCCGACGCCCGCGGGCGGGCGCGGCACGGGATGGTGGCAGGCCGCGCGTGCCCAGTCTGTCGGAACACCCGGGGGCAGTGATGAATGGACACGCTCGCGTTGGCAGCCCAGGTTCCCCGATCCTGCGTTGAGCCCCGAAGAAATCAAGAGCGGGCGGGTAGAACCACTACCCGCTGCCTGAGGCGCCTTGCCTCGGAAAACCTGGGGCGACATCCCCGCACCTGATTAGCAACGAGAGTAAGCCAGGCCCAAGGACTGTGCGGGCTCGGGTCTCCAGCTGCCCCCCCCCCTGTTTCGTCATCCCGGAAACCGCGTAGCGGTTATCCGGGATCTCCGCGCTTGGGGTTGCCCCGACGGGGGAGATCCCGGCTCTTCGCTTCGCTCCGGCCGGGATGACCGGGCAGGGGTAAGGGGCCTCAGGAAGGTGACACTCCCAGGAAGGCCTGGATCAAAGTGGCCCGGGACGGCCCATGCACGTCCCCGAATGAGTCCCAGCCGCTGGCTGACTCGCGTTGCTAATCAGGACCCGGCAAGTCATTGAGTGAAGGGGCTCGGCCGCCCGTTTTCGTCAACACGGGCGTGCGCAGGGTGTTGCGGCTCTCTGGTGCAGAGTGAGTGCACGCCAGTCACCGCGCCTTGTGCGCACGCAAAGGCGACGCGCGCGTGCGTGTGCATTCATCAATGTTCCCCAGGTGGCCGATCGGCGTCTGCGCCGTCCGCCCGCCGGTATTGGAGATTCCCGTTTTGACAGGCCTTTGTTGGTGTGAAACCATGCGGACTGACGGGTCCGTCCGTTTGGGGCCTGCATCAAGGACACACGGCGGGAAGCGGAAGTGAGCCAGGCGCGATACGCACGAAAAACCCCGGATGCAAGGAAGACAGAGCTGCTTGCCGCCGCGGTAATGGTGTTTGCCGAGCGCGGGTATCGATCCGCGGACGTTCAGGAAGTTGCCGATCGGGCCGGCGTGGGCAAGGGAACCGTGTACCGCTATTTCAGCGGCAAGGAAGACCTGTTCTGCGCCGCGCTGACCAAGCAGCTGGACGTGCTGGAAGCCCGGATGTGCGAGGCGCGTGATCCGCACTCGGATCCGCTGGAGCGGCTCCGCTCCGGCATTCGTGCGGCCTTTGCGTTTTTCGACGAGCACCCGGAAACCGTCGAGCTGTTCATCCAGGAGCGAGCGGAATTCCGTGATCGGGGTATCCCCCTCTATTTCGCCCGCTCCATGTCACGGCGACATGAATGGGCGCCCGAGTTCGAGGCGCTGATCGTTTCCGGGCGAATGCGCAAGCTTCCCGTGGAGGCGCTCATGGATGGGCTGGGCGACCTGGTGTACGGGGCCGTGATGTCAAGTGAAGCGTCCGCCGGTCGCCCATGCCTGGTGGACCGATTCGATCAAGTGTTTGACATCTACCTGCACGGCGTGCTCCTGGGGTCCTGACCCGGGCGGCCGCACGCAGCTGGATGGCAGCGTCATTGTGTGTGCCGGGGTCCCGTCACACGTTCTACTGGCTTGGAGTCAACATGTACCGAACCACATCAGTTGTGAACCAGACGCTCGGCCGCCTGTGGCCGCGACGCGGGGTTCGCGCCCCTATTGCGCTGCTGGTCCTCCTGCTCCTGCTGACCGCCTGCGGGGCCCCGCAGGACGACGCGGGCGGGCAGGAGCAGCCACTGCCTGTGGTCACCGTGCAGGCCGTCACGCCTCAGTCGGTCCAGGTCGAGGGCGAGTACGCCGGCCGCGTGCGCGGTTTCCGGGAAGTGGAAGTGCGTGCCCGCGTGGACGGCATTCTCGAGGAACGTCTCTACACCGAAGGGCAGCTGGTGGAGGCGGGCGATCCACTGTTCCGTATCGACCCGGAACCCTACGAGATCGCGGTGCGCCGTGCCGAGGCCGAGCGCGGGGATGCAGCGGCCAGCCTGGCCCAGGCGAAGCGCGAATGGGACCGTATCTCGGGTTTGTACCAACAGGATGCGGTGAGCCGCCGCGAACGCGACCAGGCGGAAACCAACCTGCAGCTTGCGGAGGCGCGGCTGGCCATGAGCGAGGCGGCGCTGGCGGATGCCCGCCGTAATCTGCGATATACGGAGGTCACGGCGCCGGTGTCCGGTGCCACCGATCTGGAAACCCTGCCGGAGGGCAGCCTGATCGAGCGTGGCGCGCTGCTGACGGTGGTCACCCGCCATGACCCGGCCCATGTGCGCTTCGCTCTGCCGGAGAACGATGCGGCGATCCAGCGCGTGGCGCGCCGCGCCATGGGGCGTGTCCAGGATGAGGTGCAGACGTACGCGGCCCAGGTCATTTTGCCCGGTGGCGAGGCCTATGAGCGGGAGGGTCAGGTGGATTTCACCGCCAGCACCATCGATCCGCGCACCGGCACGGTCTCCGTCCGAGCGGTGTTCGAGAATCCGGATGGGGATCTGGTTCCCGGCCAGTTCGTGCGTGTGCGCCTGGTCCTGCAGGAGCTGGAGGATGTGTTCCTGATTGACCAGAACGCCGTGGGTGAGGGTCGGGACGGGCCCCGGGTGTTCGTGGTGGATGACGAGGACGTCGCGCATATCCGCACTGTGCGGCTCGGGCCGGTGGTGGATGGCCGCCAGGTGGTGCTCGAGGGGCTGGATGAGGGGGACCGGCTTGTGGTGAACGGGCAGGTGGCGCTGAGTGACGGCGCCTCGGTCGAGGTCACCGAGACCAACGGGGAATCCTGACATGCTGCGCTTCTTCATCGACCGGCCGATCTTCTCCTCGGTCATCTCGTTCGTGATCGTGTTGGCGGGGCTGGCGGCGCTGAGCGCGCTGCCGGTAGAGCAGTACCCGGATGTGGTGCCACCGCAGGTCGTGGTCCAGGCCAACTATCCCGGTGCCAGTTCCGAAGTGCTGGCGGAATCGGTCGCCGCGCCGCTGGAGCAGGAAATCAACGGCGTGGACAACATGATCTACATGGAGTCCACCAGCACCGATGCCGGCTCCCTGCAGATCGCCGTATCGTTCGAGATGGGCACCGATCCGGACCAGGCGGCCATCAACGTCAACAACCGGGTGCAGGCCGCGCTGCCGCGCCTGCCGCAGCAGGTGCGGGATCAGGGCGTGCGGGTGGAAGCGCGCTCCACCAACATTCTGATGGTGCCGGTGCTGAGCTCGCCGGATGGCCGTTACGATTCGCTGTTCATCAGCAATTACGCGCTGCTCAATGTGCTGGACGAACTGGTCCGTCTGCCCGGTGTCGGCGATGCCAGCCTGTTCGGCGCCCAGGATTACTCCATGCGCGTGTGGCTGCGGCCGGACAAGCTCGCCCAGTTCGAGCTCACACCGTCCGATGTGGCCGCCGCGATCCGGGAGCAGAATGCCCAGTTCGCCGCCGGACGCATCGGCGCGGAGCCGGCACCGGAGGGGCAGGCCTTTACCTTCACGGTGACCACCGAGGGACAGCTGGATAGCGCCGAGGCCTTCGAGGACATCATCCTGCGCTCCGGGCCCGATGGCAGCACCCTGCGGCTGGGGGATGTGG
Source organism: Thioalkalivibrio sp. HL-Eb18 (assembly GCF_000364985.1). Taxonomy (NCBI): domain Bacteria; kingdom Pseudomonadati; phylum Pseudomonadota; class Gammaproteobacteria; order Chromatiales; family Ectothiorhodospiraceae; genus Thioalkalivibrio; species Thioalkalivibrio sp. HL-Eb18. The sequence continues at coordinate 48,460 of NZ_KB822963.1, read as the reverse complement.
CGAGGGTCAGCCTGGGCGCCCAGAACTACGAGTTTTCCGCCACCTACAATGGTGAGCCAACCGTGCCCCTGGGCGTCTTTCTGCAGCCCGGCGCCAACGCGCTGGACACGGCCCGGGAGGTACGTTCAGCCCTCGACGAGTTGTCCGAGCGTTTTCCGGACGGCCTGGAATACACGGTGGCCTACGACATCACCGAGTTCGTGGAGATCTCGGTCAGGCAGGTCTTCATCACGCTGCTGATCGCCGTGGCGCTGGTGGTGGTGACCTTCCTGTTCCTGCAGCACCTGCGGGCCACGCTGATCCCCGTGGCGGCCATTCCGGTGTCCCTGGTCGGCACGTTTGCCGGCATGCTGGCGATGGGCTTTTCGGTCAATCTGCTGACCCTGTTCGGCCTGGTGCTGGCGATCGGCATTGTGGTCGACAACGCCATCATCGTTATGGAAAACGTGGAACGGCTGATGGCCGAAAAGGGCTTGAAGGCGCGGGAGGCGTCCATTGAAACCATGCAGCAGGTGGCCGGGGCGGTGGTGGCCTCGACCCTGGTGCTGGTGGCGGTGTTCGCGCCAGTGGCGTTCCTGGGGGGGCTTTCCGGGGAGTTGTACCGTCAGTTCGCGGTGACCATTGCCGTATCCGTGGTGGTTTCCGCCGTGGTGGCGCTGACCCTGACGCCGGCCATGTGCGCCCTGCTGCTCGACAAGCAGAAGCAAACGGTGGCCCGGCCGTTCGCCATGTTCAATAGCGGCTTCAATGCGTTGACCCGTGGTTTCGTAGGAACGGTGGGCTTGCTGTTGCGCCATCGCACGGTGGGTGTGGCGCTGTTTCTGGGTTTCTGCGCGACGGCGGTGTTCCTGCTGGATCGCCTGCCATCCGGTCTGGTGCCGCAGGAAGACCAGGGCGTCGCGCTGGTGGTGGGCCAGTTGCCGCCGGTATCGGCGCTGGGGCGCACGGAGCGGGTGCGGGACGAACTGACGGACCGCCTCCGGGAGATCGAGGAGATCGAGCAGTTCACCGCGTTCGCCGGATTCGACATTATCGCCTCGTCCCTGCGTACCAATGCCCTGGTCGGCTTTGCCAACCTGAGCGACTGGTCCGAGCGCCGAGCTCCGGACCAGCATGCTTCGGCGGTTGTGGGCAGGATCATGGGTGTCGGGGCCGGTGTCCCGGAGGCCAATGTGTTCGCCTTCGCGCCGCCGCCTATTCAGGGCTTGTCACTGACCGGAGGTGTGGAAGGCTACCTTCAGGTCCGCGGTCAGACCACCACGGACGAAGTGGACGCAGCGGCCCAGCGGGTGGTGCAGGCCGGCAATGAACGGCCCGAGCTGGTTAATGTGCGGGCCACGCTGGATACCAACATCCCGCGCTACAGCGCCACCGTGGACCGGGAAAAGGCCCGTGCCATCGGCGTGCCCATCAACACCATCTTCGAGGCCATGCAGAGCACCTTCGGCGCCCTTTATGTCAACGATTTCACTTACCAGGGGCGTTTGTGGCGGGTGAATATCCAGTCCGAAGCGGAGTTCCGTAGTCGCGAAGAGGACCTCCGGCATATATTCGTGCGCTCGGATGCCGGGGAGATGGTTCCCGTGGATTCCCTGGTGCGTCTGGAGCGGGGCAGCGGCGCGGACATTATCGACCGCTTCAATCTCTATCAGTCGGCGCGCTTGCTTGCGGATGCGGCACCGGGTTACACCACGGGCCAGGCCAAGGAGGCATTGGAAGCCGTGGTGGCCGAGTTGGACTCGGACGCCAACACCACCATGGGCTGGATTGGCGAGGCCTACCAGCTGGACGTTGCCGCCGGTGCCGCTGGCGCGGCGTTCGGTCTGGGGCTGCTGATGGTGTTCCTGATTCTGGCCGCCCAGTACGAGCGTCTGACCCTGCCCCTGGCGGTGGCCACCGCCGTACCCTTCGGTGTGCTCGGCGCGGCCCTGGCAACCATGCTGCGCGGCTTTCCCAATGACATCTACTTTCAGGTAGGGCTGCTGGTGCTGATCGGCCTGGCGGCGAAGAATGCCATCCTGATCGTGGAGTTCGCCGCGCAGAACCGGCGCGAGGGCATGAGTTCCACCGATGCCGCGATGGCGGCGGCGCGGCAACGTTTTCGTGCGATCGTCATGACCGCGATGACCTTCATCATCGGTACGCTGCCGCTGGTGTTCGCCACCGGAGCCGGCGCGGCCAGCCGTCAGGAGATCGGCACCGTGGTGGTGGGTGGCATGATCGCGGCCAGCACCCTGGCCCTGCTGTTCGTGCCGTTGTTCTACAAACTGCTCGAGGATCTGGCCACCTGGCGCCAGCAACGTCGGCAGGCGAAGGAGGCCCGCGATGCGTAAGTGGGGCGTAGCTGTCGCTGCGGCGTTCATACTCGGCGGTTGCGCCGTGGGGCCGGACTATGAGCGCCCGGACATTGATCTTCCGGAGGATTGGCCGGAACACGTCCTGCTCAGTGCCGAGGAGCAGGAGGCCTGGCAGCAGTGGTGGACCCGTTACCAGGACCCGCGGCTCGACGCACTGGTGGCGCGGGCCCTGGACGATAACCTGGATATCCGCCTGCAGGTGCAACGCATTCAGGAGTCTCGCGCCCGTTTGGGCCTGGCGGACGCCAACCGATTGCCCACGCTGGACGCCCAGGCAGAGGCGGCACGGGAACGGCAGCCGGAAGGGCTGTCGCCGATCCCGGGCGCCGGAGGCACCGGAAACCTGTTCTCGATCACGGGGATTCTGGGATATGAGCTGGATCTGTGGGGGCGCCTCGCCCGTCAGGAGGAGGCCGCCGAGGCCTTTCTGCAGCAGTCCCGGTTCAGCCATGAGGCGGTTCGGCTGAATGTGGTGGCGGATGTTGTCGCCACCTACGTGAATCTGCGCAGTGCGCAGGAACAGCTGGCCATTGCCGAGAAGACGCTGGAATCGCGGGCGCGGACCCTGGAACTGGAGCGAATCCGCTACGAGAGCGGCCAGACGGATGCTCTGGTGTTGCGACAGTCGGTGTCCGAACTGGAAACCACGCGCGCGCGCATCCCCTCACTGCGTCAGCAGGTGCGGACCCTGGAAGGGGCACTCGCGGTGCTGGTGGGCATGTCACCGGGCGAACTGCTGGACGAGCTGGATTTCGGGGATCGTCGTCTGGCCGACATGGAACTGCCGGCGCATGTGCCTGCGGTGATGCCATCCGAACTGCTGCGTCGGCGGCCCGACATCCGCGCCGCCGAGGCGGAATTGATGGCCTCCACGGCCGAGATCGGCGTCGCCGAGGCGGACCGGCTTCCGCGCCTGAATCTGATGGGGTTCCTCGGCACCGCCGCCACGGAAACCAGCGATCTGTTTACCGGCTCGGCCGAGACCTGGGGCGTGGGCGCGACCGTGGCCGGGCCGCTGTTCGACTTCGGTCGCGCCCGGGCCCGGGTGGAGACCGCAGAAGCCCTGCGTGACCAGGCGGAAACCCGTTATGCCATGACCATGACTCAGGCGTTTCGCGAGGTGCGAGATGCCCTGGTGCTCTACGAGACCACCGACGAACGTGTGGGTGCGGTCAGGCGCCAGGTACAGGCCATCCAGGAAACGCGTGATCTGGCGGAGATCCGGTATGAAGAAGGCTTTACCGGGTTTATCGAGCTGCTGGACGCTGAACGCGCGTTGCTGGACGCAGAGCTGGCTCTGAGTGAGGCCTTGCGGGATCGGCTCAATGCAACCGCGACCTTGTTCAAGGCGATGGGTGGCGGCTGGGATGGGGAACGATCCGCGCCCCCTCATGCGGAAGCTCGCGTTGAGGACTGAAGGTCGTACGATTAAGGCAGCGTCTGCCTGGGGGAGCCGGAACGCGCGCGTTCAGGCGTGCAGCAGGTGCGCCGGGTAGGGTGAGCCGTCCAGCTGGCGAAGGACCGGGCCGGTCGCGTCGATCTCCAGATACCCCGGGTGCTCGTCCCAGGCGGGGAGGACGCAGCGCTGGCGGGGCTGGCCGTCAACGGTGAGTTCGTGGATGGCCGGGCGGTGAGTGTGGCCGTGGATCATCAGCGGGACGTCGGCGTCGCGGAAGACGTCGGCCACTGCAGTCGGGTTCACGTCCATGATGGCAGCGGCCTTCATCTGGCCGCTGTCGCGGCTGGCGGCGCGCATGGCTTCGGCCTGGCGGATGCGTTCCTCCAGTGGATGACTCAGAAATCCCTTTTGCCATTCGCCACTGCGTACCTGCTGGCGAAAGGCCATGTGCTCGGTGTCGTCGGTGCACAGCGAGTCGCCGTGCAGGAGCACGGCGGGTCCGCAGGGCAGGGCGGCGTGCAGGGGTTCGGGGGCGAGCTGCATCCCCGCGCGCGCGGCGTAGGCCTCGCCCACGAGAAAATCCCGATTGCCATGGATAAAGGCAACCGGGATGTCCAGTGTCTTCAGGCCTGCGGCGAGCCGTTCGGCAGCGGGAAAGCCGGCGTCGTCGCCGACCCAGTACTCGAACAGGTCGCCGAGGATGTACAGCGCGGAGGCCGTGCGCGCCGGGCCTTCCAGAAACGCGAGCACGGCATCCAGCAGGGGGCCGGGTTCGCGATCCAGATGCAGGTCGGAGATGACCAGGGCCGGCGCGCGGGCACTCACGAAGCGGTTAGTCCTCGACGCGCTTGACGCTTTCCATCACGACCGGTTCCTGCGGCACGTCCTGATGCATGCCGGCGCGGCCGGTGGGAAGGGCCTCGATCTTGCGCACCACGTCCATGCCCTCGGAGACCTTGCCGAACACGGCATAGCCCCAGCCCTGCGCGTTCGGGGCCGTGTGGTTCAGGAAGTCGTTGTCGTTCACGTTGATGAAGAACTGCGCAGTGGCGGAATGCGGGTCCTGGGTGCGCGCCATGGAGATCGCGCCGACCTCGTTCTTCAGTCCGTTATCCGCCTCGTTGCGGATGGGCTCGCCGGCGGACTTCTGGCTCATGTTCTTGTCGAAGCCGCCGCCCTGGACCATGAAGCCCGGGATCACGCGGTGAAAGATCGTGCCGTCGTAGAAGCCGTCATCCACGTAGGACATGAAGTTGGCGACCGTCTCCGGGGCGGCCTCGGCATTGAGTTCCAGCACGATGCGGCCATGGTTGGTTTCGATCGCGACCTGCGGATTGGTATCGGCCATGGGGGCTCCTGAAAGCAGTAGGGCAAGAAGGGCGGTGGCCAGCACAATGCCGAGCCGGAAACGGGATCGCTGCACGGGACTGGCCCTCCGGATGAATGTCGGGCGGCCATGGTACCCGGCAGGCGGGGTCCCTGCCAGCAATGCTACTAGGGAGACGCTGATTGAATCGCGCGTCCGCGCTCGAGTCGCTTTTGTGTGCGTTTAATGCGCGGTGACTGTCGTGCAGTCATTCTGCACAAAGGAGCCGCAACGCCGTTCCCACGCCCGTTTCTGATAACAACGGGCGGCCGAGCCCCTGCTTTGAATGGCTTGTGGGGTTGGTGCCCCCTGTTCCCCGATCCTGCGTTGCGCCCCGAATCCATCAAGAACGGGCGGGTAGAACCACTACCCGCTGCCAGAGGCGCCTTGTCTCGGAAAACAGGGGGCGCCAACGCGGACGTGCGATTCAATCAGCGTCTCCCTAGGGCCACGGCCGGCCCGGCTGGTGGCCCGCGGGGTGCTCCGCTACCATGCGCGCGATGACGACACCGCCGACCAAGACCCGTTTCGCGCCCAGTCCCACCGGGCTTCTCCATCTCGGCAACGTGCGCACCGCGTTGTTCAGCGCGCTGTTCGCCCGCTCGCGCGGCGGGCATTTTCTGCTGCGGATCGAGGACACCGACGCCGAGCGCTCGCGCCCGGAGTTCGTGGTTGCCCTGATGCGCGACCTGCGCTGGCTGAAGCTGGACTGGGACGAGGGCGTTGACGCCGGTGGCGATGCCGGGCCGTATGCCCAGTCCGAACGTGGCGGGATCTTCGATGGCTATTACCAGCAGTTGATCGATGCCGGTCAGGCCTACCCCTGCTTCTGCTCGCCCGCCGAGCTGGAGCGAGGGCGCAAGCGCATGCGCGCCCAGGGCAAGCCGCCGCGCTATCCGGGGACCTGTGCCCACCTGAGTGCGGAGGAGGCCGAGCGGCGCGTGGTCGAGGGGCAGAAGCCGACCCTGCGCTTTCGTGTGCCGCTGGGCCGCACGGTCCGTTTCGAGGACGGGGTACGCGGGCCGGTGAGTTTTCGGACCGACGAGATCGGCGATTTCGTGATCCGCCGCTCCGACGGCACGCCCGCCTTCTTCTTCTCCAATGCGATCGACGATGCCCTGATGGGCGTGACCGACGTGGTGCGCGGCGAGGACCATATCGCCAACACCCCGCGCCAGATGCTGCTGCTGGAGGCGCTGGGGCTGGCGGCGCCCGCCTACCATCACCTGCCGCTGGTGATGGGGCACGACGGTGCACCGCTGTCCAAGCGCAATGGTTCGGCCAGCGTCGAGGAGCTGCGCACGGCGGGTTACCTGCCGCTGGCGATCCTCAACCATCTCGCCCGCCTCGGGCACCGCTACGAGTCGGACGAGTTGCTGAGTGCGCAGGAACTCGCGGCGGAGTTCAGCCCGGAACGCATCGGTCACAGCGCCGCGCGCCACGATGCACAGCAGCTGGAGCACTGGCAGGCCGAGGCCCTGCGCCAGCTGTCCGATGCCGACCTGCTGGCCTATCTCGAGGACTTCGATGTGTTCGGGGGCGTGCCGGCGGATGAGCGCCCGGCACTGGCAGGGCTGTTGCGCGACAACATCACCCGTGCCGAGGACGCCAGTATCTGGGTGGAGGCCTTCGCCACCGACCCGCCCCCGGTGAGCGAGGCGGCCGCCGCCGAGCTGCAGCAGGCGGGCGCGGATTTCTACCACGCCGCCCTGGATGCCCTGGACGGGGCCGAGGATTTCTCCGCCCTGGCGAAGGCCGTCGGCGCGGCGACGGGGGCGAAGGGGCGCAAGCTGTTCATGCCGCTGCGCGCGGCGCTGTCCGGCCAGACGCATGGCCCCGAGCTGCCCCGTATCTTCGAGTATCTGGGGCGCGAGCGGGTGCGTGCGCGCCTGCAGGCCGCGCTTGAACAGGCGGGCTGAAGCGCCCTCGCGTTACTCGTTACCCTCCGGCGATTTCGTCGCCGTCACCTTCAGTTCGAGTGCGCCGCGTGCCAGTCGGGCCTTCAGCGGCGCGCCGATTTCGGTCCGCGCGGCGTCACGCAGGACCTGCCCTTCTTCCGTCTGCAGGATCGCATAGCCGCGTTCCAGGACCGCCTGAGGGCCGAGGGCGTTCAGCTGGCGTCGCGTCGCCTCCAGCCGCTGCTGGCGGATCGTCAGGGCCTGGCGCATCTGGTATTCGAGATCCCGGTGCAGGCGGGCCAGGCGCTCGCGGTGCGTGCGGATGTCGTGTGCCGGGGCGGCGCGCGCGAGACGCTGGTGCAAATGGTCGAGGCGCATCCGCGCGGAGGCGATGCGGTTGCCGGGGGAGGCGCCGGCCAGGCGCAGGCGCAGATGCTGCAGGCGCTGGCCGGCCTGCTCGTGCCGGCGCTGCCAGGCGCGTTGCAGGCGCTCGTGCTGCTCGTCCAGGCGCTGTGCGTTGCGTTCCATCAGCTGGCGCGGGTGGCGTCGTTCGAGGCGGGTCCACAGGGCGTTCAGCGTCTGCCGGTGCTGGGCAACGCGCTGGCTTGCGAGTGCAGTCATCCGGTCGCGCGCTCGTTCGATCCGGTGGCGCAGGGTGGCGCCGTCCGGGCTGACCGCCTCGGCTGCCGCGGTTGGTGTGGAGGCGCGCAGGTCGGCGACGAAGTCCGCAATGGTGGTATCGGTCTCGTGCCCGACACCCGTCACCACCGGGATCGGCGAGGCGGTGATGGCGCGGGCCACGCTCTCCTCGTTGAACGCCTGTAGATCCTCCAGCGAACCGCCGCCGCGCGCCAGGATGATCACGTCCACGGTACCCTCGCGGGCGGCCTGTTCCAGGGCCGCGACGATCTGGCTGGCGGCCTGCGCGCCCTGTACCGCGGTGGGGTAGAGGGTGAAGGGCAACAGCAGCGGGAAGCGCCGCGCCAGGGTGCGTTCGATATCGTGGCGCACGTCGCCCTGGGTGGAGGTGATTACACCGAGGCGGTGGGTCCAGGCGGGGAGGGGTTTCTTCCGCTCGGGGTCGAACAGGCCCTCGGCGGCCAGTTTTTCCTTCAGGCGCTGGAACGCCGCCAGGAGCTGGCCCTCGCCGGCCGGCTGCAGCTGCTCGACGATGATCTGAAACTGTCCGCGTGCCGCGTAGATCCCGGCGCGCCCCTGGATCTGCACCGCGTCGCCATCGGCGAAGCGGGCGGCGTTGCGCGCATTACCGCGAAACAGCACACAGCTCACCGAGCTGTTCGCGTCTTTCAGCGAGAAGTACTGGTGCCCGGAGGCGTACTGGCGCAGGTTGGAGACCTCGCCCTCCACGCGTACCCGGCCCAGGCCGTCGCGCAGCAGGCCGTCGGCACACTGGTTGAGTTCGGTAACGGTGAGTACGGGGGCGTCGTTCATGGCTCGGGATTGGCGGGCGTGGCTTTCGAGGGTTTACTGGCGCCGGAACACGCGGTGCAGGACATCGGTGCCGCGTCCCTGCGGGTTGGCGCGCAGGCGGGCCTCTTCCTCGGCCAGCATGAAGAACAGGCCGTCCATCGCATGCTCCAGGACGTGCTCGACCGGATCGAAGCGCACACGTGCGAGGAAGGGGATCTCGCGCATGCGTTCCTTCAGCTCGCCGTAGGTGTCCAGGGCCTGTACCTGTTCCAGACTCTGCTGGATGGCCGGGCGCATCGCCTCGGTGATACCGACGCGTGCGTGGTATTCGAGATGCCGGGTGGCGGCGTCGTCATCGCCGACCAGGATCTCGCGGGCGTTGTCCAGGTCCAGCGCGAACACGGCCCGCACCAGTGGCTCGCGGGCCTCGGGTATGGCGGCCTCGGCGGCCCGGTTCATCCCCTCCTCAAGCTGGTTCAGCGGCGTGGCCATGCCGATGCGATCCAGCGACCGGCGGGCGGTCGCGAGCACCTCGGGGAGCGGGATGCGTACGTCCGGGTTACCGAAGAAGCCGTTGCGCTGGGACAGGGTCTCCGTAGCCGAATGGGAGGCGATGATCAGAGCCTCGTGTACCGCCTCGATGATCTCGGCCGTCGTGAGATCGGAGGCATCCGGGCGGCGGGTCAGCGCGCGCAGTACGTCGGGGTTGAAGGGCCACCAGCTGGCGCGGGCCGTCGGTGCCGCGGCGATCGCCATCAGCCCGGGCGCGAGCATCAGGGCAAGCAGTCGGCGGCGACTCAGGCGGGGCATGCGCTCGGGCATGAACGGGCTCGGTAGCTTGAAACGAGGACGGTCATCGTAGCAGGGTGCCGACGTTGCGTCTGCCGCGCGACATGCACGGCGTTTGCCCGGTCTGCTTGTCGGGAGGTGGCCAGAAAATTTATACTGACCGGCTATTTATCTTTCCCGGGAAAGAATCGGTTCTTTCCCGGCTGGACTGTCCTGGAGCGATGCATGCGGATACTCGGTGAAGCCCTGACCTTCGATGACGTGCTGCTGATCCCGGGGCATTCGAACGTCGTCCCCCGCGATGTTGATCTGACCACGAACATCACCCGCGAGATCCAGTTGAGCGCGCCGGTCGTTTCCGCCGCGATGGATACGGTTACAGAGGCGCGCCTGGCCATCGCCATGGCACAGGAAGGCGGGCTCGGGATCGTGCACAAGAACATGTCGATCGAGGGCCAGGCCGCCGAGGTCCAGCAGGTCAAGAAGTACGAGAGCGGGGTCATCAGCGAGCCGATCACCATCGGCCCGAGCGCGACGATCGGCGAGGTCGTGGAGCTGACCCAGGCCAATCATATCTCCGGCGTGCCGGTGGTGGATGGCAATGACCTGGTCGGCATCGTGACCTCCCGCGACCTGCGCTTCGAGACCCGTATGGAGGCCCCGGTCACCGAGATCATGACCCCCCGTGAGCGCCTGGTCACCGTGCCCGAGGGCGCGGATCGCGGTCACGTACTGGAACTGCTGCACAAGCACCGCATCGAGAAGGTGCTGGTGGTCAACGACGACTTCCAGCTGCGCGGGATGATCACCGTCAAGGACATTCAGAAGTCCACCGAACACCCGAATGCCTGCAAGGACGATCGCGGTCGCCTGCGCGTGGGCGCGGCGGTTGGCGTGGGTGCCGGTACCGACGAGCGCGTGGCCGCGCTGGTCGAGGCCGGGGTGGACGTGCTGGTGGTGGATACCGCGCACGGTCACTCGCAGGGCGTGCTGGATCGCGTCGCCTGGGTGAAGAAGCACTATCCGGAGGTGCAGGTAATCGGCGGCAACATCGCCACCGCCGCCGCCGCGAAGGACCTGGTCGCAGCCGGGGCCGACGGCGTGAAGGTCGGGATCGGCCCCGGCTCGATCTGCACCACCCGCATCGTGGCCGGCGTGGGTGTGCCGCAGATCACCGCGATCTCGGATGTGGCCGAGGCACTGAAGGGCACCGGCGTGCCGATGATCGCCGATGGCGGCGTGCGCTTCTCCGGCGATCTGGCCAAGGCCATCGCCGCTGGCGCCAACTGCGTGATGCTGGGGTCGATGTTCGCCGGGACCGAGGAGGCCCCGGGCGAGGTCGAGCTCTATCAGGGCCGCTCCTACAAGATCTATCGCGGCATGGGCTCGCTCGGCGCGATGCAGCAGGGCTCCTCGGATCGCTATTTCCAGGATCCGAACAGCTCGGCCGACAAGTTCGTGCCCGAGGGCATCGAGGGCCGCGTGCCGTACAAGGGTTCGATCGTCGCGATCATCTACCAGCTGATGGGCGGGCTGCGCTCGTCCATGGGCTATGTCGGCGCCCATGACATCGACGAGATGCGCAGCAAGCCGCACTTCGTGCGTGTGACCGCCGCGGGCATGCGCGAGAGCCATGTGCACGACGTGGCGATCACCAAGGAAGCTCCGAACTACCGAATGGACTGACCGGGCCGTCCCGGCCCGGTCCCGATACCCCACCGGCCGTCCGGCCGGTCCAGCGGATGACCTCATGACCCAGGATCTTCACGCCCACCGCATTCTGGTGCTGGACTTCGGTTCCCAGTACACCCAGCTGATCGCCCGCCGTGTGCGCGAGGCCCGGGTCTACTCCGAGGTGCATGCCTGGGACATGTCGGCGGCGGACATCCGAGCGTTCAATCCCACCGGCATTATCCTCTCGGGCGGGCCGGAGTCGGTGAACATTGATCACCCGCCACGAGCCGAAGAAGCGGTGTTCGAGTTGGGCGTTCCGGTGCTGGGTATCTGTTATGGCATGCAGACCATGGCCGCCCAGCTAGGCGGCCGGGTCGAGCCCTCCGAGCGCCGCGAGTTCGGCTACGCCCAGGTGCGCGCCCGCGGCCATACGCCGCTGCTGCGCGACATCGAGGATCACACCACGCCGGAGGGTTACGGGCTGCTGGACGTGTGGATGTCGCACGGCGACCACGTGACCGAGCTGCCGCAGGGCTTTCGCCTGATGGCTTCCACCGACTCCGCACCGATCGCCGGCATGGCCGACCCGGAGCGCGGCTTCTACGGCGTACAGTTCCATCCCGAGGTGACCCACACCACCCAGGGTCAGCGCATCATCGAGCGCTTTCTGCACGACATCTGCGGCTGCGAGGCCCTGTGGACCGCCGACAACATCATCGATGACATGGCCGCCCGCGTGCGCGAGCAGGTGGGCGACGACCACGTGGTGCTGGGCCTGTCCGGCGGCGTGGACTCCTCGGTGGTCGGTGCGCTGCTGCACAAGGCGATCGGGGACCAGTTGACCTGCGTATTCGTGGACACCGGCCTGCTGCGCCTGGGCGAGGGCGATCAGGTGATGGCGACCTTCGCCCGTCACATGGGCGTGAACGTGATCCGGGTGGACGCCGAGGATCGCTTCATGCGCGCGCTGGCAGGGGTCGAGGACCCGGAGGTCAAGCGCAAGGTGATCGGCGGGCTGTTCATCGACGTGTTCGACGAGGAGGCCGCAAAGCTCGACAACGTGCAGTGGCTGGCCCAGGGCACGATCTACCCGGACGTGATCGAGTCGGCCGACTCCAAGACCGGCAAGGCCCATGTGATCAAGTCGCACCACAACGTGGGCGGGCTGCCCGAGAACATGAAGCTGGGGCTGGTGGAGCCGCTGCGCGAGCTGTTCAAGGACGAGGTGCGCAAGATCGGCGTCGAGCTGGGTCTGCCCACCGAGATGGTCTACCGCCACCCGTTCCCGGGGCCGGGCCTGGGCGTGCGCATCCTCGGCGAGGTGAAGAAGGAATACGCCGAGCTGCTGCGCCGCGCCGATGCGATCTTCATCGAGGAACTGCGCAAGGCCGATCTGTACGACAAGACCTCGCAGGCGTTTGCGGTCTTCCTGCCGGTGAAGTCGGTGGGGGTGATGGGCGACGGCCGGCGCTATGACTACGTCGTCGCGCTGCGCGCGGTGGAGACGATCGATTTCATGACCGCGCGCTGGGCGCACCTGCCGTACGACTTCCTCGATCACGTCTCGCGCCGGATCATCAACGAGATCCCCGGCATCTCGCGCGTGACCTACGACATCTCCGGCAAGCCCCCGGCCACGATCGAGTGGGAGTAGGCGCCGCGGCGCGAGGGACCGGGCCTCCTTCAGGCCCCGGCCAGGAACAGATAGCCTGCCGTGCCGGCGATGCCTGCGGTTACGGCGGCCGCGACCCAGCCCGCCAGGGCCAACTGGCGGCGCCAATCGCCCGGCGGGGCGTGGCTCGTTGAAGGCGTGCTTCCGCTGGTCGCGGGTGCCGCCTCCAGCTCGCTGTCGCGTCCGCTGCGCAAGAGATCCAGCATCGCCTCGATCTGCTGGTCGTCGAAGCCGAAGGGATCGAACCGACGCTGCCCGAATTGCTGCAGTAGGGCGCGCACCTCGCCGGCCGCGGGTACATACTTCATCGACCACTCTCCGAAGCCGGGGCGCTCCAGTTCGCGCTCGCGCAGTACGGTGATCTCTTCGTGGCGCGGGTCGCGGCGGATGCGCTCCAAGGTCGCGTACACCGCTTCGGGTTCACCCTCCAGGCACTGGAAAAAGTGGCCGTCGCCGTAATAGAGGGCGCCCACGATGCGGGCCCGGGGGTTGTTCTGGCGCGACTGCAGCAGGATCCGCCCGACCTCGGGCTCGATACCCTGGGCGGCATGGGCATGAGGCGCGAAGGCCGCGCGGCTGACGTACACCAGTTGGAGGGTCATCAGCGGAACTTCCCTAAGTGGCTATGTAGGGAAGACCACGCCCGGGGGCGGGCGTTCCGCAGCGGGTGTCGGTGTCCTCGTCTTACTCGATGATCTGGTTGACGTGTTCCAGGCCGATCGCGTCGCCTTCCCAGTCCAGATCCCGGTTGGACGAACGCGGCGCCAGGCGGCGCAGTGCAGCGACCCCTTCGCGATCGATGTGGGCCAGGCGGTGGGGGGTGCCGACATGGCTTTCGATGTTCGCGGCCTGTACGACGTCGCTGTAGCTGATCGGGGACTCGGGCTCCGGTTCGCGCTGGAGATTCTCGTGGTCGGCGACCGCGCGGATGATCTCCGGCTCGAAGTTCCAGTTCTTCAGCATTGCGCGGCCGATCGCCACGTGCGCGGCGTCCGCCGCTGCCTGCAGGGCGCGCGGGTCCTCGTAGATCGCCGGTGTCTTCTCCGCGCGGCGCAGGATCGGGATCATGCCGATGTCGTGCACCAGGCCGGCAAGCAGGGCGGTATCCGGGTCCAGGTGGGGATGCCGGTGGGCCAGCAGATAGCTGATGATCGCCACCTCCAGGCTGTGGTTCCACAACGCCTCCATGCGCTGCCGGATCGCGTCGTTGCCGCTTTGAAACACCTCTTTCATCGACAGGGCGATGATGGTCTGGCGCGCCCGCTCCATCCCCAGGCGGGTCACTGCGGACCGGATGGTCGCGCAGCGGCTCAGTCCCCGATAGGCAGGGCTGTTGGCATGACGCACCAGCCGCGTGGCGAGCGCCGTATCGCGAGAGATCAGGTTGACCAGATCGGCGATGGAGCTGGTGTCGTCCTGCACGATGAACAGCGCCTGCACGGAGATATCCGGCAGGGTCGGGATGTCGATCTGCTGGCGTTCCAGATCCGAGCGCAGGCGCTCGAGGAATTTTTCCACTTCCGCGCGGGTGGCCAAGGGTCGTCCCTGTATGGCTGGGAGGTCAGGCGCGATTATGCCACAGGGTGCCCCCAGCGCCGATTGTACGGTGGGCCTGGTTGACGGGTTTCCGGCCGCCGCCGATGATGGAGAACGAACCCGACAGGAGGTCGTGATGCGCCGCTTCGTGCTGGATACCAGCGTGTTCACCAACCCGCATGTGGCGGGCCAGTTTGGCGCGGACCCGGAGGACATCCTGCGGACCTTCCTGCACCTGGCGCGGGACTGCCCGGCCGAGTTCTACATGCCGTTGTCGGTGTACGAGGAGTTTCGTGGCATGCGCGATCTCGAGGCCCTGGCCGCGGATTTCGAGACCGTGGTCTGGGTGCGTTCCCCGCGCCGCTTCGCCCTGACGCTGCCCAGCGACATCCTCTACGAGTTCATCGACGAGGTGCGTACGCGCATTGACCGGGGGTTGCGCATCGCCGAGGAGCACACGCGCCAGGCCGGTGCAGCCGAATCGCTCAAGCCGGAACTGATCACCCAGCTGCGCGAACGCTTTCGCGAGGCCATGCGCAAGGGCCTGGTGGATTCGCGCGAGGATGTCGATGCCGTCCTGCTGGCGATGGAACTCGATGCCGAGCTGGCCAGTGCCGACGAGGGCATGCGCAAGCTGGGCAATCGCATGGGGATCAAGCTGGTTACGGCCGACTACCTGCGCCGGGTGATGGAGAATCTCGCGGAGGCGGAGCGCCCCGGCGCCTGACCCCGGACCCGGGTCAGTCGTACTGGCGGTCGCCGGCCAGGGCGGAGGCCAGTGTGCCCGTGATGCGGTCGAACTGGCGCTCGAATTCCAGCAGCCAGTAGCCATCCTCCTCACGCGGCGCGTCGTCGGCAAAGCTTACGTGACGCCCGCCCGTGGCGCGCATGTGGTTCATGAAGTGCAGGGCGTTGGCATGCTCGCGAAAGCGGCAGCGATAGCGATGGCCGACGTGCCCCTGACGCCGGTGTTGAGCGACCGCACCGTAGAGCCCCGACAGCAGCGCCTGGCCCAGTGTCTGCTCGAGATCGGCATGGTGTCGATCCGGGTGCTCGGACAGGAAGATCGCGAGCCGTGTCAGGCGGTTGGTGAAGTACTCCGGCGGCAGGTCGAGCAGTTGTTCCGCGCAGACCCGGATATCGGAGACGCAGGAACTCCCGGTGACATACTTGGCCCGGTGCTGCCCGTCCGCGGTCTTCAGCACCAGTCCCTCGGCGCCTTCCTCGTCCAGTCGCCGGATCAGCTCGCCGAGGGCGCGGGTGTCGCGCGGGGTGAACCACCCGTGCAGGGGCGCCGGGGGCAGGGCGTGGCGCTCGATCAGCGCGAACTTCTCTGGCTGGGACACGAAGCCGGGCTGTCCCAGGCGCATTAGATCGAATACGAACAAGCCCACGTCATGGGCGACCCGGGGCGTGGACCCTTCCAGGTACGGCGTATCCGGCCCGGCGATCTCCGCGCACAGAATCAGATTGGGTTCGGCATTGAAAATGACCGGGTCCATGAAGTCCACGACCCGGTCAGTACTGAACGCGCAGACGTAACCGCCGCGGCTGAACGCATACAGGCGCCCTTTCCAGCGCAGGATGCGCACATTGAAACCGTCGATTTTTTCCTCCGCCCAGAACGGTTGTTCGAACTGCCGCGGGAGCCCGGCCTCCAGCGACTGGATACGCCCGATTGCCGGGTATCCGGGCACGACCGAGCCATCCGGCAGCACCACGGAACCGCGCGGGTAGTGGTTCACCGGCTCCAGTAGCCGGGCGTATTCCAGCTCGTCAAAGGTCAGGGCCTCGGCGCGACGGTTGTCGATGGCTTCCTGTAACACGTGGCGCTCGATCATGCGGCTTCCGAATCCAGTGTCGAATCGATGTCACGAGGATGGTTTTCCAGGTTCTCGGTGTGGCGTCGAGCCTTGTCGGCCTGCGTCACCAGGCGACGCGCCATGCTGATGATCCGCAGCTGCCGCTCCATCTCGGCCATGCTCAGCGAGCCGAAGGTCCCCTCGCGCAGCAGTGCGGCCTTTAGGTCGGCATAGGCGACTTCAACCGATTGGACGGCCTCGGCGGCCGCGATGTTCTCGCCATTTTCGGGCTCGAGGTTGGCCAGGTCGAGGGCGCGGATGACCTGCTCCTGCCACGCGCGGCGCTGGTCGCTGACGGCTGGGCGTTCCTCGCCGGTGGAGTGCCTGCGCAGGTCGGTGATCTGCTCGGCCAATACGGCTATCTCGCGATGATAGCGGGCGATGCGGACGACCTCGGCGATCCCGTGTCCTACCGCCTGCGGCATGGGGTGGTTGGCGGTGCGGGTGGCGAAATCGCTGATCGCCGCCGTCAGCTGCTCGACGGCGGCCCGGCGGGTGTCCAGGCTGCCCTCGGCTGGCGGATCGGCCCGCAGGGCCTCGCGCGCCATAGAGTGGCTGATATCCGCCAGCCGGTCCGTCTCCTGCAGCAGCGACTGCAGTGCCAGGTCCGGTACGCCGGCGCTGTGCCGGTCAAGGAAACGTGGCCGGGCGATGTCCTCCTCTTCCGTGCGAAAACGCATCTGCAGGAAGCGGATCATCGGCGGGGCGACAGGCACCATCAGCGCCACACCCAGCAGGTTGAACGCGGTATGGAACAGCGCCAGCAGTACCGCCGGGGCCGGGGCCTCCCCGGTGCTGCCCCAGATCCAGGCGATCGCGGCCAGGAACCAGGGCAGGATCAGCAATGCGACGATCGCGGTCAGGCCGTTGAAGATCACATGGGCCGCCGCGACGCGCTTGGCGTTCGGGGTCGCGCCGATCACGACCAGGAGTGCCTTGACCGTGGTCCCGAGGTTCGCCCCGATAACTGCGGCGGCCGCGGCCTCCAGCGGCACGGCCCCGCTCATCGCGGCGGTCAGGGCCATTGCCATGGATGCCGACGAGCTCTGCATCAGCACGGTCAGCAACGCGCCGATGCCGACCATGATCAACAGTCCGGCGAAGCCCGGTCGGGCGAGGGCGGAGAGGTCGAAGGTCGCGCTCAGACCCTCGAAGGTCTCGCGCAGTACATCGATCCCGAAGAACAGCAGGCCGAAGCCGGCCAGGGCCAGACCCAGGTAGCGTGGGCGTGCGGCCTTCATGAACAGGTAGAGCAGGGCGCCGATGCCGATCGCCGGCAGGGCAAAGGCCTCGATGCGGATGTTGAAGCCGATCAGGGCGACCAGCCAGCCGGTCATGGTGGTGCCGACGTTGGACCCGAAGATCACCCAGACCGACTGGCCCAGCGTCAGCAGGCCGGCATTGGCGAAGCCGATGGTGGCGACCGTGACCGCACTGGAAGACTGCACGAGGGCGGTCACACCCATGCCCGAGGCGAGGGCGTGTGGCCGGGTGCGGGTCCACTGCCCAAGGATGTGTTGCAATGCTTTGCCGCCAGCCGTCTTCAGGCCGTCGGTCAGCAGGGTCATCCCGAGCAGGAACAGCCCGAGACCGCCGAGGAAGCCGGCGATCAGGGCATAGGTGCTGACGGCTTCGGCCTCCGGCATCGGTGTTGTGGGAGCGCGGCGCTACAGGGTGATGGTCTCGCCGAAGGCGGGTACATGCGCCTCGGCCCCTAGCTCGTCGCGCAGGCCGGCGGCCAGGGCCTCGCGCGCTTCTGGCTCGCCGTGGACCAGATGGAACACCGGCTGGTGCTGAAAACCGCGTGCCCAGTCGAGCAGCTGGCTGCGCCCGGCGTGGGCGGAAAAGCCGCCCAGGGTGTGGACCTTCGCGTTCACTGCAACGTCTTCGCCCAGCAGCTTGACCTTCTCGGCGCCGTCCACCAGCCGCCGTCCCAACGTACCCGCCGCCTGGAAGCCGACGATCACCAGGTGCGCCTCGCGTCGCCACAGGTTGTATTTCATGTGGTGACGGATGCGTCCGCCGTTGCACATGCCGGAGCCGGCGATGATGATCGCGCCACCGGTGATGCGGTTGATCGCCATGGATTCCTCCACCGTGCGGCAGACCTGAAGCCCGGGCAGATAGCCGTTCGGGTCGCCGTTCGCGGCCTGGTGCAGCCGGTCCATGTCCTCCGGGTCCAGCGTCCGGCGCAGGCGGGCGTAGAGCTCGGTGACCTTGATGGCCATCGGGCTGTCGAGGAAGACCTTCTGCTGCGGCAGGCGGCCGGCGTGATGCAGCATGCTCAGGTGGTAGAGGATCTCCTGCGTGCGCCCCACGGCGAAGGCCGGGATCAGCACGTTGCCGCCGCTCTTGTCGGCCTCGGCCAGCACTTGAGCAAATTCCTCGACCGTCTCGTCCATCGGGCGGTGGTCGCGGTTGCCATAGGTGCTCTCCAGCAGCACGTGGTCCGCGTGTTCCGGGCGGGTCGGAGCGTGCATCAGGACCGCGTCGGCATTGCCGAGGTCTCCGGAGAAGACCAGGTGCCGGTCGCGCCCGCCGGATGGCACGATCAGGTCCACGATGGCTGAACCGAGGATATGCCCGGCATCGCGAAAGGTCAGTCGGACATCGCCCGCGATGGTGTGGGTGTCGCCGTAGGGGATGGCCCGGCAAAGTCCCAGCGTGGTTGCGACATCATCGATGTCGTAGATTGGCTCCAGCAGGGGCTTGTCCGCGCGGCGGCGCCACTTGTTCTCCCACTCGATGTCCTTGCTCATCACGAACGCGGCGTCCTCGAGCATGATCTCGAGCAGCTCCTCCGTGCCCGGTGTGCAGTAGATCGGCCCGCGGTAGCCGTCGCGCACGAGCTTGGGCAATAGCCCCGAGTGATCCAGATGCCCGTGCGACAGGATCACCGCATTGATCGTTTCCGCCAGCTCGGTCAGCGAGGCGCGATTCGCCTCGTCCGCCTCGCTGTTGCCCTGATGCAGGCCGCATTCCAGAAGGATGCGGGCGTCGTCGGTCTCGAGGAGATAACGCGACCCGGTGACTTCGCCGGTCGCCCCCTGAAAGGTCAGTTGTGCCATGACGGGAAGTGTACGCACGGTCAGGCCCGTCTGCGCAACCCGCTGGTGCTTTCCGGGCGCACCGGGCGCTTCGGTTTAGCGGCGCTCCAGGCGTTCGAAGGTAAAGGCGCAGGCGTGGCGGTCGTCGGGTTCGTGGCGTTCGGACCAGACGCAGTCCCAGTCATCGGGGTTGATGGCCGGGAACCAGGTGTCCCCGGCATGGGGTTCGTGCACGCGGGTCAGGTGCAGCACCGAGGCTCGGGGCAGGGCCTCGGCGAACAGCCCGGCACCGCCGATCACGAAGGCCGGGCCCTGCGGGATGGAGGCGAGGGCGCTATCGAGATCCGGATAGACCTCCACTCCATCCGCCCGCCAGTCCGCCTGGCGCGTGAGCACCAGGTTGCGGCGTTTCGGCAGGGGGCGGCCAATGGACTCGAACGTGCGCCGACCCATGATCATCGGGTGCCCGTCGGTGACACGCTTGAAGTGCTGCAGGTCCTTCGGCAGGTGCCAGGGCAGGTCGTTGTCGCGCCCGATCACATGGTTCGGGTCCAGCGCGACGATCAGGTGAATCTCGGGAGTCGCCATCAGATCGCCACCGGCGCCTTGATTGGCGGGTGCGACTGGTAGTCACGCACCTCGATGTCGTCGAAGGTGAAGGCGAACAGGTCCGTGACCTCGGGATTCAGGTGCAGGGTGGGCAGTGGCAGGGGCTCGCGGCCCAGCAGTTCGTCCACCTGCTGTTCGTGATTGTGATACAGGTGGGCATCGCCGAAGGTGTGCACGAAGTCGCCCGGTTCCAGGTCGGCCACCTGCGCCAGCATGTGCGTGAACAGGGCATAGCTGGCGATGTTGAACGGCACGCCGAGGAAGACATCGGCGCTGCGCTGGTAGAGCTGGCAGGACAGGCGGCCGTCGGCGACGTAGAACTGGAACAGGGTGTGGCAGGGCGCCAGCGCCATGCGCCCGGCGTTCGCGTTCTCCTGCGGCGAGATGGACTCGTCCGGCAGATCGGCCACGTTCCAGGCGCTGATGATGTGGCGCCGGGAGTAGGGACGGTTCTTCAGGTTGCTCACCAGTTCGGCCAGCTGGTCGTGCCCGGCCCAGTTGCGCCACTGCGCCCCGTAGATCGGGCCGAGGTCCCCGCCCTCGGTCGCCCACTCGTCCCAGATGCGAACCTTGTGCTCCTTGAGATAGCCGATGTTCGTTTCGCCGCGGATGAACCACAGCAGTTCGTGGATCACCGAGCGCAGGTGCGTGCGTTTGGTGGTGACCAGCGGAAAGCCCGCGGCCAGGTCGAAGCGCATCTGGTAACCGAACACCGAACGCGTGCCCGTGCCAGTACGGTCCGGACGGTCGATGCCGTGCGCGCGGATGTGGCGGACGAGATCAAGGTATTGCTGCATGTCAGGGGTTCTCGGTAGCCGGGCGGGATTCCGGCACGGCGTTCTTGCGCGACCAGACGATCAGGCCGATCCCGAACAGGATGACCGGCAGGCTCAGTACCTGGCCGAGCGTCAGCCAGTCGAAGGCCAGATAGCCGATATGCGCATCCGGCACACGCACGAACTCGACCAGGAAGCGGAAGCTGCCGTAGAGCGTCAGGAACAGCCCGGAAACCAGCCCCGTACGGCGCGGGTGACGCGAGACGATCCATAGCACCACGAACAGCACCAGCCCCTCGAGGAACGCCTGGTAAAGCTGTGACGGGTGGCGCGGCACGTAGTCCGCAGCCGGGAAGATCATCGCCCAGGGCAGGTCGGTGGGCTTGCCCCACAGCTCCCCGTTGATCCAGTTCCCGATACGCCCCGCGCCCAGGCCAATCGGTACCAGCGGGGCGACAAAGTCCGTCAGGCGGAAGAAGCCCACGCCGAGCCGGCGTGCATAGAGCCAGGAGGTTACAAGCACCCCGACCAGACCGCCGTGGAAGGCCATGCCACCCTCCCAGACGCGGAACAGGCTGACCGGGTCGGCGAGTGTGGCATCCAGGTTGTAGAACAGGGCATAGCCCAGACGTCCGCCGATGATCACGCCGATCGCGCCCCAGAACAGGAGGTCGCCCACCTGTACTGGTTGCAGGGGCGCCCAGCCCTGTGTGCGCGCACGCCAGGCCCCCAGCGCCCAGAAGGCCACGAAGCCGATCAGGTACATCAGCCCGTACCAGTACAGGGTTAGTGGCCCCAGCGACAGGGCGACCGGATCGATAAACGGGTGCGTGGGCATGGTCGCTTGCGGATGGAAAATCGGCTGCACATGCTACCCGGCCTGGCCCTGGCGTGCACCTGTACCCGCCGGGGCGAATCCGATTTCCAGGGAGGTCGTGCGATGAATCGACTGGCCGGAGCCAGCAGCCCGTATCTGCTACAGCATGCCGACAACCCCGTGGACTGGTATCCGTGGGGCGAGGACGCGCTGGAACGCGCCCGCCGCGAGGACAAGCCGATCTTGCTGTCGATCGGCTACTCGGCCTGCCACTGGTGCCATGTGATGGCGCATGAATCGTTCGAGGACCCGGCCACCGCCGAGGTGATGAACCGTCGCTTCATCAATATCAAGGTGGACCGCGAAGAGCGTCCCGACCTCGACCGCATCTACCAGAATGCCCATATGCTGCTGTCGCAGCGCCCGGGTGGCTGGCCGCTGACGGTGTTCCTGACACCCGACCAGGTGCCGTTCTTTGCCGGCACGTACTTTCCGAGCACCCCGCGTCACGGGCTGCCGTCGTTCGTCGACCTGATGAATCGCGTGGCCGATTTTCTCGCCGAGCACCCGGACGAGATCCAGCGCCAGAACGAGTCGCTGCAGCAGGCATTGGCGCGCATTTATCGACCGGCAGGCGGGGCGATCCCGGCGATCGGGGTGCTGGACAAGGCGCGGGCCGAGCTGGCCCAGACCTTCGACGATCAGTTCGGTGGCTTTGGCGATGCACCCAAGTTCCCGCACCCGGCGAGCCTGGAATGGCTGGCCTGGCACGCGGCGCGCCACAATGATGCCGAGGCCGAGCGCATGCTCGAGCGGACGCTCGCGGCGATGGCCGCAGGCGGGATCTTCGACCAGGTGGGCGGCGGCTTCTGCCGCTACTCGGTGGATGCGCGCTGGATGATCCCGCACTTCGAGAAGATGCTCTATGACAACGGGCCGCTGCTGGGCCTGTATGCCGAGCGCGCGGCCGCCGGCGACGACCGTGCCCGGCGTGTGGCCGAACAGACGGTCGCCTGGCTGGAGCGCGAGATGCGCGACCTCTCCGGCGCCTTCTACTCCAGCCTCGATGCCGATTCCGAGGGCGAGGAGGGCCGCTTCTACGTCTGGGATCCGGAGATGGTCGAGGGCCTGCTGCCGGAGGACGAGTGGGTGGTCGCCAGCCGGGTCTGGGGGCTGAACGGCCCGGCCAATTTCGAGGGTCGCTGGCACCTGCACGAGGTGGCCCCGATCGCGACCGTGGCCGATGCCCTGGGTATCGACGAGTCCGAGGCGGAAACGCGCCTGGGACGCGCCCGCGAGCGCCTGCTGGCCGCCCGCGAGCAGCGCGTGCGGCCGCATCGCGACGACAAGATCCTGGGGGCCTGGAACGCGCTGATGATCAACGGGCTCGCCCGCGCGGCGCGTGCGCTCGAACGGCACGATTGGCTGGGACTCGCGCGCGCGGCGATGCGCGCGGTGCGTGAACGGCTCTGGCACGACGGCCGGCTGTTTGCCAGCTTCCGCGAGGGCGCCACCAGCGAACTGCCGCGCGCCTATCTGGACGACCACGCCCTGTTGCTGGAGGCCACGCTGGCACTACTGGAGGTCGAGTGGGATGGCGACCTGCTGGGCTGGGCCACGACCCTGGCAGAGGCCCTGCTGGCCGACTTCGAGGATACCGAACACGGTGGCTTCTTCTATACCGCGCGCGATCACGAGGCGCTGATCCAGCGGCCCAAGGTCTACGCCGACGATGCGATGGCCGCCGGTAATGGCATTGCCGCGCAGGCCCTGCAGAAACTGGGCTACCTGCTCGCCGAGCCGCGCTATCTGGAGGCCGCCGAGCGCACGCTGGCCAACGCCGGGCCGATGATCGAACAGGCCCCGTTGGGCCACATGAGCCTGCTGGTCGCACTGGACATGCACCAGCAGCCGCCGCCGCTGGTCGTGCTGCGCGGAGCGGCTGACGAACTTGCTCCGTGGCAGCAACGGCTGCGCGCGCATGATGCTCCGATGTGGGTCTTCGCGATTCCGGCGCAGGCGGACGATCTGCCTCCCGCGCTGGCGGAGAAGGCCGCCCCGGAGACGGGTGTGCGCGCCTATCTCTGCCGCGGCCTGCACTGCGAAGTGCCCGTGACCGACCCCGCTGCCCTGGAAGGTGTGCTCGCCGCGGGTTGAATCACCCGGCCACGCACCCACGATAGAATGAGTCAGCCCCGTTTGTAGGAGCCTGCTTGCAGGCGAAGCCCCTGCCAGAGTCGGACATAGGCAGGAATGTTCGCCTGCAAGCAGCCTCCTGCGGGGGGGCGTCCGATTCATTGCAAAAAGGAATGTTCGAATGAGCGAGAAGAAGTTGATGGATTTCGTCGCCGAGGCGCGCCAGCACGTCGAGGAGATCTCCCCCGAGGCACTCTCCGAGAAGATGGAGGCCGGCGAGGACTGGCTGCTGGTGGACGTGCGCGAACCGTACGAATACGAAAAGATCCATGTGCCGAACTCGCTGCTGATCCCGCGTGGCCTGCTGGAAGGCGCGGCGGACCCGAACACGCCGCATCGCATCGAAGCGCTGGTCAACGCCCGCGACAAACCGGTGGCCGTGATGTGTGCCACGGGCGGACGTGCCGCGATGTCCGTGCAGCGCCTGCGTGAAATGGGCTTTGGCCAGGTCGTGAACGTGGCGGGTGGTATCAAGGGATGGGAGGCCGAGGACCTGCCGGTGGAATCCGGGGCCTATACCGGTCAGCTGCCGTAGAAAACCCTCCCCGCTGACACCCGTGGCGTGTTCACGGGAACGTCACGCGGGTTACACGAGGTCGTCAAATCGCGGGCGTAGCCTCCGGGACAGTTCAACCGGAGGTGGCGCCCATGTCCGCACCGCAGATCATCCCGCCCGCGAAGGCGGCTCACGCCGAGACGGGCTTTCGCGTCCATCTGGCCGCCGGACCGGGCGACCTGGAGGCCGCTCAGCGCCTGCGCTACTCCGTGTTCTCGGAGGAGATGGGCGCGCGGATTTCCGACGCCGAAGGCGAGCTGGATGCCGATTATCTGGATCCCCACTGCCATCACCTCCTGGTACGCGAGCCCCGCACCGGGGAGCTGGTCGCCTGCACGCGCATCCTGACCGAGGAGAGCGCGGCCGTTGCCGGTGGGTTTTACTCACTGGCCGAGTTCGAGCTGGGCCCGTTGATGAACCTGCCCGGCAAGACGCTGGAGATCGGGCGCACCTGTGTGCGCGCGGATCAGCGTCAGGGTGCGGCGATCAATGCCCTTTGGTCCGGTCTCGCCCGCTTTATGACCGCGCGGCAGTATCAGTACCTGATGGGCTGCGCCAGCCTTTCGCTGACCGAACGGA
The DNA here is from genome assembly GCF_000364985.1 of Thioalkalivibrio sp. HL-Eb18. NCBI lineage: Bacteria > Pseudomonadati > Pseudomonadota > Gammaproteobacteria > Chromatiales > Ectothiorhodospiraceae > Thioalkalivibrio > Thioalkalivibrio sp. HL-Eb18. The sequence continues at coordinate 23,896 of NZ_KB822963.1, read as the reverse complement.
CCCCGGCCCAGCTTGCCTGGCTGCGCCTGTTTCATCGCGGCCCGTCGCGTCTGCGCGTGACACCGCGCCGGCCGCTGCCCAACTCCCTCAGTATCTGGCACGGCACACCCTCGCGCGCCGGCTTGCCATCGCTGCTCAAGGCCTACCTGCGCCTGGGTGCCCGTATCTGCGGCGAGGCCTGTCACGATCCCGACTTCAATCTCGCCGATCTGCTGGTCCTGCTGGATGTCAGGGACCTTCCGGATCGCTACCATCGGCACTTCCTGGGCGCGACCGCGCCCGCAAGCCGAGGGTTGCACAATGACGGGAAGCCTGCGGGCATCGGGTAGGCTGATGCGCATTCTCCTGCACCTGCTGAAGGGCGTCTGGCTGACCTGGCGCATGTCGCGCCGGGGCGATGCCTTCGAGACGCGCAGCCGCACCCGCCGCGACTGGTACGACCGTGCGCTGTGGCTGGCGGGGGTGCGTTTTCGCCTGACCGGCACTCCGCCCGAGCAGGCCTCGCTGGTGGTTGCCAACCATGTCTCGTGGCTGGACATCCCGCTGATTGGCGCGGCCGTGGATCCGTGTTTTCTGTCCAAGGACGAGATCGCCCGCTGGCCGGTGATCGGCTGGCTGGCGCGCCAGCACGACACGCGCTTCATCCGCCGCGGCGCCGGCGAGGCGAACGCCCACATCGAGGCCATGCGCGAGGGCCTCGACGAGGGGCGGCACTTCGTCGTGTTTCCGGAAGGGACGACCAGCCGCGGGCAGGGTGTACGCCGCTTCCACCCGCGCCTGTTTGCCGCGGTGGCCGAGAACGGCCATCCGGTGCAGCCGGTGGCGCTGGACTACGAGCGCCCCGAGGGCGGGCCGGTCCCGGTCGCCTATACCGACGACGACCGCCTCCTTGTGAATGCCTGGCACCTGCTGTGCCGCCGCGAGACCCGCGTGCAGGTGCATTTCCTTGCGCCGCTGCAAACCGCTGAAGAGGATCGCCGTTCGCTGGCAGAGGCCTCGCGGGACGCGATCGTCGAGCGCCTGGGGCTGCCCGCCGAGCCCCTGAACCCGCCCACTACGAAGCGACGAAAGGCGCGCTGACCATGGAGGCCGCGACGATGCCCGCCCCGTTAGTTCTTGCATCGCGTGGCCCGAATTCGGAGCGTTTGAGCGCGGGCCGTTTGAACGTGGCCCTCGTGACCGAGACCTGGCCACCCGAAGTCAATGGTGTGGCGCATACCCTCGAGCGGCTGACCGAGGGGCTGCGGGAACGCGGCCACCGAGTACAGGTGATTCGCCCGCGGCAGGTGCTGGATCGGCCCGTCGCGGGGCCCCGGCATGCAATGAGCCCCGAGGATGTCACGCTCCCCGGTATCGCGATCCCCGGCTACCGGGGGCTGCGGATGGGTTTGCCCTCCACGCGCCGGTTGCGCCGCCTGTGGCGGCACTCACACCCGGATGTCGCGTACATCGCCACCGAAGGACCCCTCGGGCATGCCGCGCTGGCGGTGGCCAGGCAGCTCGGCATCCCGGTGGCCTCGGGTTTTCACACTCGCTTCGATGGCTATGCCCGCCACTACGGGCTGGGACTGCTGACCCTCCCGGTGCGGCGTCTGTTGCGGCGGTTTCACAACCGTTGCGGCGCCACCCTGGTACCCACCCGCGCGCTGGCCGAGGAGCTTCGGGAACAGGGGTTCCTGCGGGTGGGGGTGCTGGCGCGAGGGGTGGATACCCGGCGTTTCACTCCCGCGCGCCGTTCCCGGACGCTGCGGGGGCAGTGGGGTGCGAGTGGCCCGGTGCCCGTCGTGATCCATGTCGGACGCCTGGCCGCGGAGAAAAACCTGGATCTGGTGATCGCCGCCTTCCGCGCCATCCAGGCAGCCCGTCCCGATGCGCGGCTTGTGCTGGTGGGGGACGGCCCCCAGCGGGAGCGCCTGGCGCGTGCGCATCCGGATGTCATTTTCGCCGGGCAGCAGACCGGGCAGGCCCTGGCGCAGCACTACGCCAGCGCAGACCTGTTCCTGTTCCCGTCGACCTCCGAGACCTTCGGCAACGTGGTGATCGAGGCCATGGCCAGCGGTCTGCCGGTGCTCGCGTTCGATACGGCCGCCGCCCACGAGCACCTGGTCGATGGCGTCTCGGGTGTCCGCGTTTCGCTGACCGGCGCCCGCCGGGTCGACGAGCAGGCCTTCGTGCGCGCGGCACGCGAGCTCGCCGACCATCCCGAGCAGTGGCCGCTGCTCGGCGCGCGAGCGCGGGAACATGCGTCCACGCTGGACTGGTCCGAGGTGATCGGCGGCTTCGAGTCGGTCCTGGTGCAACTGGTGCAGACGGAGGCCCGTGATGCGCATGCCTCGGCGCATGGATGAGGCGGAGCTGGCGATCTGCCAGCTGTGCAATCAGGTCAATCGTCAGTGGGCGGTCAGCCGCTTCTTCGGACTGATCAGCCGGCTGGGAGACGGGGTCGTCTGGTACGGGCTGATGCTCCTGCTACCGCTGCTCCACGGTCCCGAGGCCGCCTGGGTCAGCCTGCAGATGGCCGTGGTGGGGCTGGCGTCATTACCGCTGTACAAGTGGCTGAAGCGCCGTACGAGCCGACCGCGACCGTGCAACCGCGGCCGTCCGTTCACCCGCACGGTGGATCCACTGGACGAGTTCAGCTTCCCCTCCGGCCACACCATGCATGCGGTGGGATTCACGGTCGTGCTGGTAGCATGGTTCCCCGTCTGGGCCTGGCTGGTGGTGCCGTTCGCCACCCTGGTTGCCGCCTCGCGCCTGGTGCTGGCGCTGCACTATCCCAGCGATGTCGCAATGGGGGCGCTAATCGGGGCCAGCATGGCCGGAGCGGTGCTGGCACTGGCCGGTCTGGTTTGAGTTGACCCCGCCCCTTGTGAGTAGGCTGTCGCCAGCACCCCGGATAGCCACTGCGCGGTCCTCGGGGTGTGGCGCGGTGGGCGAGGGGGTCAGCCGCGCGAGGAGAGGGCCTCGTCGTTGTAGGCGGCGTCGATGGTGACGATGGTCTTCTCCACCAGGCGGAAGCCCTCGACCGGGGCATCGTCGGCCATGTATTTCAGCCTTACTGGGCCGATGGCCTTGACCGCCTCGGCGCGCTCCAGGGTGGTGTCCGGGCGGTCGGCGCCGGCACCGTCCATCAACGCCACCAGCACCTCGGAGGCGATCGGGTTGCGGTGCGAGCCTTCGCGTGCCTTGTCCAGCGTGGCGGCGGGGTCGCCGTCCAGGAAGACCCCGTCCATGTTCTCGTCCAGGTACTGCAGCAGTTCGGAAAGCGTCATGTTGTGTCTCCCGCAGGTTTCGTTATCGGCTCGGATTCGTCATCGAGTCAGGCCGTTCGGCGCTACGATTGCTTGTAGCGGGCGCGGGCAGCGGCGAGGGCCTGTCCCGGCTTGACCGCGCCCATGTCGGCCAGCACGGCCTCCAGCGCGGACAGGCACAGCGAGACGTTGCGTTCGTTGGCGCCATGACCCATCAGGCCGATGCGCCAGACCTTGCCGGCATAGGGGCCGAGCCCGGCGCCGATCTCGAGGTTGTAGCGCTCCAGCAGTTCCGCACGCACGGCGGCCTCGTCCACGCCTGCGGGGACATGCACGGCGTTGAGTTGCGGCAGTCGGTGGGCCTCGTCGACCAGGAAGGTCAGACCCATCGCCTCGAGGCCCGCGCGCAGGGCGGCGTGGTGGCGGGCATGACGGTTCCAGCTGTTCTCCAGTCCCTCTTCGGCCAGGATCACCAGCGACTCGTGCAGGGCGTACAGGGCGTTGATTGGCGCGGTGTGATGGTAGGCGCGCTTGCCGCCGCCACCCCAGTAGCCCATCACCAGATTCAGGTCGAGGAACCAGCTCTGCACCTTGTGGCTGCGCGCCTGGATGCGCTCGACCGCGCGCTCGGAGAAGCTGACCGGCGAAAGGCCCGGGGTGCAGGACAGGCACTTCTGGCTGCCGGAATAGATGGCGTCCACGCCCCAGTCGTCGACCTTCAGCGGGCTGCCGCCCAGGCTGGTGACCGCGTCCACGATGGTCAGGCAGTCGTGCTCGCGCGCCAGACGGCACAGGGTCTCGACATCCGAGCAGGCGCCGGTGGAGGTCTCGGCATGCACGAAGGCCAGGATCTTCGCGTCCGGGTTGCCCTTCAGCGCGTCTTCGACCTTGCCCGGGGAGACCGGGGCACCCCAGTCATCCTCGACCACCACCGCGGTGCCGCCGCAGCGCTCGACGTTCTCTTTCATGCGCGTGCCGAACACGCCGTTGATGCAGACGATCGCCTTGTCGCCCGGTTCCACCAGGTTGGCGAAGCAGGTCTCCATGCCGGCGGATCCGGGCGCGGAGACCGGCAGGGTCAGGGCATTTTCGGTCTGGAATGCGTACTGCAGCAGACCTTTCATCTCCTCCATCATGCCGACGAACACCGGGTCCAGATGGCCGATGATCGGGCGGCTCATCGCGCTCAGCACGCGCGGGTTCACGTCGGAGGGGCCGGGGCCCATCAGGGTGCGCTGCGGGGGGAGAAAGGATTTTGCCTGCATGGATGCGTCTACCGGATTGGAAAAGGGGGAATCTAGTGTGCCGTACGGGCCCGGGCAAGCGCCCCTACGCACCGACGGGAGTTGCCGGGCAGTGGCGTTCGAGCAGCGTCAGCCAGTGCTCGACCGGGGTGTCCGTCCCGGACTGGAGATGCGTCTGGCAGCCGACGTTGGCGGTCACGATGCGCGCGGGCCTCTGGGCTTCCAGGTTGTCCAGTTTGCGTGTACGCAAGCGTGCGGCCATCGCCGGCTGGGTGATCGAGTAGGTCCCTGCCGAGCCGCAGCACAGGTGAGGTTCGGCTGTGGGTGTCAGTTCGAAGCCTGCCGCCTGCAGAAGCGGTTCTACGCGCCCGGCCAGGCGCTGGCCATGCTGCAGGGTGCAGGGGGCGTGCCAGGCGATCGGGTCGTGGCCTTGAGGCGCGCGAATGCCCAGCCTCTGGATGGCGCTCGGGGTGAACAACTCCACCGGGTCGCGTACGCGCTCGGAAACGGTGCGTGCGCGTTCCGCGTAGCCGGGGTCCCCGGCCAGCAGGTGCCCGTAGTCGCGCAGCATGACGCCGCAGCCGCTGGCGGTGCTGACCACGGCGTCCACCCCCTGTTCGAGCATGGGCTGCCAGGCGTCGAGGTTGGCCCGCACCCGGCTCCGCGCGCGCTCCTCGAAGGCCAGGTGATGCTCGACCGCGCCGCAGCAACGGGCCTCGCTGGTTTCCACGACCTCGACGCCGAGGCGTCCCAGCAGGTTCTTCAGCGCGGCGTTGGTGCGTGCGTCAATCGCGTCGTGCACGCAGCCAGCCAGCAGCAGGATGCGCCCGTGGGAAAAACCCTCCAGTGCTTGCGAAGGGGTCGGTTGCGGGGCTTTCCTGGCGTCCTGCCGTTCGGGTACTCGGCGGCGCAGGGTCGCCGGCAGGGCGGGGCGGACCATGCGCCCCAGCCCCAGGGCCAGGCGGAACGGCCAGCGCGCGGGCAGGGTGCGGGCCAGCAGGCCGCGCAGGGTCCGCTCGCGCCAGTTGCGATCGAGGTCCTGCTCGATCACCTCCCGGCCATAGGCGACCAGGTGGTTGTAGTCCACGCCCGAGGGGCAGGTGGTCATGCAGTTGAGGCAGGTCAGGCAGCGGTCCAGGTGGGTGCGCGCGGTGGGGTTCGACTCGCCGGATTCGAGGATTTCCTTGATCTGGTAGATGCGCCCGCGCGGGCCGTCGACCTCGTCGCCCAGCTCCTGGTAGGTCGGGCAGGTCGCGTTGCAGAAGCCGCAGTGCACGCAGGCGCGCAGCGCATCCTCCGCAATGCGCGCGGCCGGATCGTTCGCGAAGCGTTCGTGCAGCCGGGTCTCCATGGCTCAGGTCGTGCGCGGCCGGCGGGAACGGGGGTTCGGCAGCAGGGGGGCGAAGAAGACGCCGTCCGGGTCCAGGGCCTCGCGCAGGCGGCCTTCCAGGGCCTCCAGCGCCTCCCCGCGCGGGTGCAGGCGGGACACGCCCGGGGCGTCGCCGAGCCACAGGCGGGCGTGCCCGCCGGCGTCGGTTACGGCGCGGCGCACGGTCTCGGGATGTTCCGTCGTGCGCAGCCAGCGCTCCGCGCCGCCCCAGTTCAGCAGCCACTCGCCGGACAGCGCGAGCGGTTCCGTCGCCGGTGGCAGGCTGATCCGCCACAGCCGGGCCCCGGCGGCCAGTTCGTCCGTGAACAGGGGCAGGCTGCGGTCCCTCAGTGCGCTCCAGAAGCCCCGGGCCGGGTCGCCCGGTTCGGCGTCGATACGCTGGATGGCCTCGTCCACCGCTTCCTCGCCGCCGCCAAGACGGATATGGGTGACGCCGTCGTGCCAGGCGATGCCCGAGAATGGCCACCCGGTGCGGCCCCAGGCGCTGCAGCGCGCGATGAACGATTCAGTATCATCCTCGCGCTGCAGGTAGCGCTCGCAGGCCGGTCGCGGCAACAATTTGAAGCTGGTCTCCAGGATCAGCCCGAGACCGCCCAGGCTGCCACACATCAGGCGCGAGACATCGAAGCCGGCGACGTTCTTCATGACCTGGCCGCCGAACTGCAGGATGTCGCCGCGTCCATTCACGACCCGGGTGCCGAGCACGGCGTCGCGCAGTGCGGCGGCCCACGGGCGGCGCGGTCCCGACATGCCCAGTGCGACCATGCCACCGACGGTGGCTTCGGGGGCGCCCAGCGCGGGTTCGAAGGGGAGCATCATGCCGACCTCGTCCAGGGCCTGGTCCAGGGTGACCACGGGGGTGCCGCTGCGCACGGTGACGACCAGTTCGCTCGGCTCCAGGGTCACGATCCCCCGATGTTCGTGGCTCTCCAGCTGGAGTACGCCGGTGGGGATGCCGTCGGGGAAGCTCTGATCACCATGCTGGCGACCGCCGCGCAGGGCGATTCGGTTCCCTGCCACGCTGGCCTCGCGGATCGCCTCCGCGAGCGGCGCGGCATGGTCTTTGGTGTCTCTCACCGGGCGGCAGGCTCAGCCGGCTTCCAGTGCCTGGCGGACCCGTTCGAGGCGTTCCCGGACATCGCTGGCAAGGGCCTCGACGCCCGGTTTGTCCACCAGGGCCATCACCGCGACCGGGTCCATGAAACCGACGGTGCAGGTCCCGTCCTGGTTGTCCTGCACCAGGACGTTGCAGGGCAACAGCAGCCCGATGTTGGGATCGGCCTCAATGGCATGACGCGCGAGATGCGGGTTGCACGCGCCGAGGATGCGGTAGGGACGATGATCGAGATCCAGCTTCTTCTTGAAGGCGGCGGCTACATCGATCTCGCTGAGGATGCCGAAGCCCTCCTCGCCGAGGGCCGCCGTCGTGCGCTCGATAGCCGTATCCATCGGGACGCTCAGAATCACGTTAAAGCCGTATTTGGGTTGTTCCATAGTACCGTTCTCCTGTCGCGTGGATCGTCAGGCGCTGAGCGCTGGTGCCGCCGCGGTCGGCCCGGAGGGCGGCTCGCGGCGGCGCTGGTTCCAGGCCACCAGCAGCGCCGGCAGGAGACCCGGGAGGTACCACCAGTAGGGGCTGGGACGGTCGGTCTCCACGAGCACGCTGGTGATCGTCCAGCCGCCTTCCAAGCCTACCCGGCCGGCCGGACTGCCAAAAGCAACCGTCTGGATGCGGGCCTTTTCCGCGTCTTCGTCAAAGGAGACGTCGAGGCCGGCATCGGACAGGCGTTCGCGCGGCTCCAGATCCGGGTCGCCCAGCGGGAACATCACGGTGCGGGTGATCTCACGGCCCTCCAGGTCGATACCGGTGGCCTCCACCCGCAGGGATTCGCGATCCGGGATGGTCTCGACGACCTCGAACAGCTGTTCGGCTGGTATTCGCTCATAGGGCTCTGTTACCCGATCCATCAGTACGGTCGGGGCCAGCAGCACGAACGCGCTGACCAGCAACAGCGCCGATTCCCAGCGGCGGCTCCGGGTCAGGAAGTAGCCCTGGGTCGCCGCGGTAAACAGGAGAACGCCGGCCAGCGAGCCGAGGAAGACGAGCAGCAACTGGAACACGTTGTCCACGCCGATCAGCAGCAGCTGGCTGTTGAAGATGAAGAAGAATGGCAGCGCGATGGTGCGCAGGCTGTAGGCGAAGGCCTGTATCCCGGTGCGGATCGGATCCGCCTTCGCCACGGCCGCTCCGGCGAACGAGGCCAGCCCCACCGGGGGTGTCACGTCCGCCATGATGCCAAAGTAGAACACGAACAGGTGCGCGGCGATCAGCGGGATCAGGATGTCGTTCTGGGCGCCCAGCTCCACGATCACCGGGGCCATCAGGGTCGCGACCACGATGTAGTTCGCGGTGGTCGGCAGTCCCAGGCCCAGCACCAGGCTGATCAGCGCGGTCAGGAACAGCACGAGCAGCAGGTTGCCGCCAGAGAGGGTGTCGACCAGGTCGGTCAGCACCAGCCCGACCCCGGTCATCGCGACGGTACCGACGATAATCCCGGCCGCTGCGGTCGCGACACCGATGCCGATCATGTTGCGTGCGCCGGTCTCGAAACCCTGGAACAGCTCCCATACGCCGACCCAGGCCGCCTGTGCGAGCCGGCCCTGGCGCCGGAACAGTGCGACCAGTGGCCGCTGAGTCAGCACGATGAAGATCATGAACGCGACGGCCCAGAAGGCCGAAAGCCCCGGCGACAGGCGCTCCACGACCAGCGCCCAGACCAGTACCACCAGCGGCAGCACGTAGTGCAGCCCGCCGAGCACCGTGGGCAGCACGCGCGGCAGCGGACGCTCGGTATCCAGTGGCGCCGCTTCCGGTTCATGAGCGGCAATCCACAACAGCACCAGGTAGGCGGTAAACAGCAGGGCGGCGATGATCCAGGCGGCCGCGTCGCCGGCCACGTCCTTGATCCAGCCAAGCCCCCAGTACACGGCGCCCGCCAGTATGACCAGGCTGGAGACCGTGATCCCGAAGCTGATCAGGCGGCCGCGCCAGGTGGTGACGGTAGCGCGCTTGAGGCCCTCCATGCCGTTCTTGCAGGCCTCCAGGTGCACGATGTAGATCAGCGCGATATAGGCGATCAGGGCCGGCAGGATCGCGTGCTTGAGGACCTCGACATAGGGGATGCCGACGTATTCGACCATCAGGAACGCGGCGGCCCCCATGACCGGCGGCATCAGCTGTCCGTTCACGGAGCTGGCCACCTCGACGGCCCCGGCCTTGTGCGGGCTGAAGCCGACCCGCTTCATCAGAGGGATGGTGAAGGTCCCGGTGGTGACGACGTTGGCGATGGACGAACCCGAAACCACCCCGGTCATCCCCGAGGCCATTACGGCCGCCTTGGCCGGGCCTCCGCGCATGTGCCCGAGCAGGGAGAACGCGACCCGGATGAAGTAGTCGCCTGCCCCTGCGCGCTCCAGCAGCGCGCCGAACAGCACGAACAGGAACACGAAGCTGGTCGAGACCCCCAGCGCGATCCCGAACACCCCCTCGTTGGACAGCCACTGCTGCGCCATCGCGCGGGGATAGCTGGCGCCGCGATGGGCAATGATGTCCGGCATGATCGGGCCGGCGAAGGTGTAGAACAAAAAGATCGCGGCGATGATCGTCAGCGCCGGACCCAGTACGCGCCGGGTGGCCTCCAGCAGCAGGATCAGGCCGATCCCGGCGACGATCAGATCGACGTCCGAGGGCGCCCCGGGGCGATCGGCCAGTTCGGCATGAAACAGGTACAGGTACAGCGCGCTGAAGGCCGCGATCGCCGCGAACATCCAGTCGGTCAGCGGTATGTGGTGGATCGGGTCATGGCCGCGCAGCAGCGGCAATGCGATCACCAGCAGGGTCAGTCCGATGATTACGTAGACCTCGGCCAGGCGCTCCAGACCCAGCAACTGCCAGATCCCGAACGCCATCAGGATCAGCCCGCCCAGGGCGTAGGTCACGCCAATGGCGCGCGACCAGGACACGTGGCGCGTGCCCGGGCGGATCGCCGGAAACAGCAGGTAGGCCAGGAATACCGCAAAGGCCAGGTGGATCGAGCGCGCCTCGGTATCCGAGACGACAAAGAAATCCAGCCAGTCGCCCAGGGGTGAGGCGATCCAGATCTGGAACAGCGACCAGGCCACTGCAGTCAGCCAGATCAGGCTGCGTGTGCCGCGCCCCGGGTGACGCGCACCGGACTCCAGTTCCTGAGCAGTCTCGGCCGCGTTGTCGGCCGGTTCCGTGGCCTCCCCGGTAGTCCCCCTGGTCTCGCTCATTCGATCAGCCCCGCTTCACGGAAATAGCGTTGAGCCCCCGGATGCAGGGGGGCCGATAGTCCTTCGTCCACCATCGTCTCGCGCTCCAGCGGGCCAAAGGCCGGATGCAGGCCGCGAAAGGTCTCGAAGTTCTCGAACACCGCGCGGGTGATCTCGTAGACCGCGCGCTCCGAGGTGCGGGTCGAGGTCACCAGCGTGGCACCGACACCGTAGGTGTGAATGTCGTCGCCCTGGCCCGGGTAGGTGCCGGCGGGGATCACGGCGCGCAGGTAATAGGGGGTGTCCTCGACCAGCTGGTCGACGGTCGCGCCTTCGATCGACACCAGCCGCGCATCGCAGGTCGCGATGGGCTCCTGGATCGCGGCCGAGGGGTGGCCGACCGAGAATACAAAGGCGTCGATGCGGTTGTCGCACAGCGCCTGGGCCTGTTCGCGCGAGGGCAGTTCGCTCACCCGGCGAAAGGTGTCCTGGTCCCAGCCCAGCGCCTCCATCAGTTCTTCCATCAGGATGCGCTGGCCCGAGCCCGGGTTGCCGATGTTGACGCGTTTGCCGGGCAGGTCATCCAGCCCCTCGATGTCTGCGTCAGGTCGCACTACCAGGGTGAGGGGTTCGGCATGCAGGCTGAACGCCGCGCGCAGATGGGGGGCGGGGCCGAACGCCTCGAAACGCCCGGAGCCCCGATAGGCGTGGTACTGCAGGTCCGACTGCGCGACGCCAAAGTCCATGTCGCCCGACCGGATCATGTTGAGATTGAACACGGACCCGCCGGTGCTCTCCGCCGTGCAGCGCATCCCGTGCTCGTCGCGGCGGGTGTTGAACAGACGACACAGGTGCTGGCCCGCCGGGTAATACACGCCGGTGACCCCGCCGGTGCCGATATTGATGAAGCGCGATTCGGCCTGTGTGGTGGTGGCCAGCAGCAGGCTGACCAGGGTGAGCACTGGCAGCAGCCGTTGCAGCCATCGCCGGTCGGTCCTCGTCACACTGGATCGATTCATACGCCCTCCGGGGTATTGCCGGGAACGAATCGCGGCAGTGCCGAGGATTCTAGGGAGACGTCGATCAAATAGCACGTTCGCATTCAGGTCGATTGTGCCTGCGGGCGGGGACGATGGGGGCAGCCCCGCCTTTGGATATCCGCGGTCCTGTGCAGGACCCTCTTCAAGCAGGATCAAGGACACGCCCGACAGGCGTGCCCTTTATGGCGCGCGGCGACGGGCCGCGGTGTGTTCGGCTAGGCCGGAAAACGGGACCCCTGAAGCCGGTTTCGGCGAAGTATCAGCCCAAGCAGGCCGAGCCCCAGGCCCATCAGCAGCATCGTCTTCGGTTCGGGGACGGTGCCGACCGCGCTCGAACGGTAATAGACGCTGATATGCGAGATGTTGCGTGTAGCCGCACCCGGATAGTTGAAGGGCGGTTGGGTAAAGGGTGAGCTGTATTCCCCGTTCATTCCGGTCATCAGGAACCCGACGAGGTTGGTGCCGTTGCCATGGCTGAACACGAACAGCAGGTCTTCATAGTCCCATTCGGAATCGAGGCTCCATTGCCCGTTGTGGCGATTGCCATCAAAGCTGGCGAGGGTCGAGCTGTTCGACCCGGGGGAGGTCCAGCGGCCGTCGAACAGCCAGTCGCTGATCCCGAAGAACCCGGTATCGCCCGCGGTATTTACCAGCCAGCTGGAGGGGTCCCCGGTGGTGGAGTCGGTGGCCGCACCATCCAAAGGCGACAAAATTTGGCAGCCGATATTGTTGCTGACCTTGTCGCCGACGTTGCCGGACAGGGCACTGCAATCGAGAAGTGCGGCCTGGGTGGCCCCGGAAAGCGACAGGGTCAACAGGAGCAACGTCCCGGCCAGGAACGAGGGCAAAGGCTTGCATGACATCGGGCTTATCTCCATGGGACGAAAGTCCCTCCATGGTGTCTCATGAATGCGGCGGGGACGGGGATCGTCCGAAAGTGCCATCACTCACAAGGCGGGAATGCAGCACGCTTCGTGCCATGTTCGACGAGATGGGGGATTCGGCTGCTGAAACAACCGCTTGCGGGAATTGCTTTGAGGAGGCGGTCGCGGGGTATAGCCAAGATGTAAAAAAACCGGACATGTCCGGTCGAGGCCAGCGATTCATTGTGGATCGGGGAGCCTGAACGCAATGATGGCGCCACCTGGGCGCCATCATGCCGAAGCCGAGCAGGAGGTGATCAGGCTGCCATCGTGTCCCTGCGCGCTTTGCGGCGGACGACGATACCCAGCAAGCCCAGACCCAGACCCAATAGCAGCAGAGTGTGGGGTTCGGGGACACGGCCGCCGGGGCGGTAGTAGATGCTGACGTGGGAGATGTCGCGGTCGTTTCCTGCCCCCGGCAGCGGGAACGGCGGTCGGCTGAAGGGCGTGGAATAGGAGCCGCTGTAACCGGTCATCAGATAGCCAACCAGGTTCGTGTTGCCGCCGTCCTTGAACAGGAACAGGAGGTCTCCGTAGACGAAGCTCGGATCGAGTGTCCAGGTGCCGCTCAGAGAGTGGCCATTCAGGGTGACCAGGTTGAGTGTCGGGTCCGCCGGATCAAATTCCAGCGGATCGCCGTTGCTGTCGGGCGGGTCTTCCCAGCGACCATCGAACTGCCAGTCGCTGATACCAAAAAAACCCGTGCCACCGGCGGTGTTGACGATCCAGTTGGCTGAGTCGCCGCCCACAGGGTCGTTCGCATTGCCATCGAGCGGCTGGAGTACCTGGCAGCCGATGTTGCTGGTAACGCGATCCTCGAGGCCCCCGTCCAGGCTTTCGCAGCTAATAAACGAAGCCTGTGCGGCGCCGGAAAGGCCCAGGCCCAGCAACAGGGCGGCACTCGCGAAATAGGGTGTAATGCGTATGGGTTTCATTCGATGCACCTTCCCTGGGAATAGCCCCCTGGGTAGCTTGCGCGGATCCGGCCCATCCGGTCCTTGTGCATGCAGGGGTATGCAGAAAAGGTGCCATGCGGGCTCGGTACAAAGAATCCACACGCAAAAACATATGGATAGGCGAATGTCCATGCGCTCGAGCATGGCGCGAAGGGTATGGGTGTAAAAAAGTGTGACGCTGGTTGGGCATCCATTTGGATGACAGGCCTAGTGCGCACGTGGTTAGAGGGCGGTGGCCGTATGCCGGCTTCCACGCCGGTTCGAGATCGGGTGTAAAGAAACAGGACACTAATGGTGAGTACGGGGCGCATCGGTTGGCCTCGCTACCGCACCGGTCTCGTGAAAGAACGGAAACTCGTCTAGGCGATTGAAAAAAAGGAAATAATGTCGGTATTGCGTGGCGTGCCGAATCGCGGGTGGCGGGGCCTTGCCGGCGTGGTCGCCTGAAAAAAAGCCCCGCATCCCCTATCATTACGCGTCTTTGTTTCCCCCTTCCCAGGCCTGCGCCGGTGAATCGGCGCGCCGGGAAACCGAATCCACGAAAGTAATGAAACGGGAGATCCGAATGTTTTCGATCGACATGAGCATCCACGGCTACGACGACGAACTCTGGGGCGCCATCAGCAAGGAGGCGCAGCGCCAGGAAGAGCACATCGAGCTGATCGCGTCGGAGAACTACACCAGCCCGCGCGTGATGGAGGCCCAGGGCTCCGTGCTGACCAACAAGTACGCCGAGGGCTATCCGGGCAAGCGCTACTACGGTGGCTGCGAGTACGTGGACATCGTCGAGCAGCTCGCCATCGACCGACTCAAGCAGCTCTATGGCGCCGACTACGCCAACGTGCAGCCGCATTCCGGCTCGCAGGCCAACGCGGCCGTGTACATGGCCCTGCTGCAGCCGCATGACACCGTGCTCGGCATGAGCCTGGACGCCGGCGGGCACCTGACCCACGGCGCCAAGCCGAACTTCTCCGGCAAGATCTACAACGCGGTGCAGTACGGCATCACCGACGAGGGCCTGATCGACTACGACGAGGTCCAGCGCCTGGCCACCGAGCACCAGCCGAAGATGATCGTCGCCGGCTTCTCCGCCTACTCGCGCGTGGTCGACTGGAAGCGCTTCCGCGAGATCGCCGATTCCGTGGGCGCCTACCTGATGGTGGACATGGCCCATGTCTCCGGGCTGATCGCCGCCGGCGAATACCCGAATCCGATCGACCATGCCCACGTGGTCACCTCCACCACGCACAAGTCCCTGCGCGGGCCGCGTGGCGGTTTTATCCTTTCCAAGGGTCAGCCGGAGCTGAACAAGAAGTTCCAGTCGCTGATCTTCCCCGGCACCCAGGGGGGTCCGTTGATGCACGTGATCGCCGGCAAGGCGGTGGCGTTCAAGGAGGCCCTGGAGCCGGAATTCAAGACCTACCAGAAGCAGGTGATCGCCAACGCCCGCGCGATGGCCGAGGTCCTGGTCGAGCGCGGCTATGACATCGTCTCCGGCGGCACCGACAACCACCTGTTCCTGCTGAGCCTGGTCTCCAAGGGTATGACCGGCAAGGCCGCGGACGCCGCGCTCGGCCGCGCCAATATCACGGTCAACAAGAACGCGGTGCCGAACGACCCGCAGTCGCCGTTCGTGACCTCCGGTATCCGCATCGGCACCGCCGCGCTCACGACCCGCGGCTTCACCGAGGCCGAGTCGCGCGAGCTGGCGGGCTGGATCGCCGACGTGCTGGATGACCACGAGAACGAGCAGGTGATCGACGCGACCCGCGCCAAGGTCGTCGAGATCTGCCGTCGGTTCCCGGTCTACGGCGCGGCCGAATAACGCGACGTAGCGGCGGCTCGCCATGCGCTGCCCGGCCTGTGGTGCTCAGGACACGCGTGTGGTCGACTCGCGCACGGCCGGTCCGGAGCAGGAACAGATCCGGCGTCGGCGCGAGTGCCGCGAGTGCCGGGCGCGCTTCACCACCTTCGAGCGGGCGGAGTTCAGCCTGCCGCGGGTGGTCAAGCGCTCCGGCGAACGGGTCGCGTTCGACGAGGACAAGCTGCGTAGCGGTCTGCGCCGGGCGTTGCACAAGCGCCCGGTGAAGACCGAGGATGTCGAACGCGTGATCGACGACATCAAGCGGCAGCTCGCCTCCCTGGCGGCCCCCGAGGTCAAGTCCGACCGCATTGGCGAGATGGTCCTGGCGGCCTTGCATGCCCTGGACCATGTGGCCTATATCCGTTTTGCCTCCATCTATCTGAGCTTTGCCAGCGTGCAGTCCTTCCGCGAGGCCATCGAGCGCCTCGAGGATGACCTGACACCGGAGATGCGTCGCTCGCAGCTGCGCCTGATCGATGAGGGACTCGCCGACACGGACGCCTCCGCACCGGGCGATTCGCAGGAGGGCAGTTGATGGCACAGCCGGGACACGAGCAGGCGGTGGAGGACCGGCGTCACATGGCGCGGGCGCTGGAGCTGGCCGATCTTGGCCGCTTCAGCGCCGATCCCAATCCTCGGGTGGGCTGCGTGCTGGTGCGCGAGGGCGAGGTCGTCGGCGAGGGGCTGCACTGGCGCGCCGGCGAGTCACATGCCGAAGTGAACGCCTTGCGCGCGGCCGGCGAAGCCGCGCGCGGCGCCACCGTCTACGTAACGCTCGAGCCGTGCAGTCACCACGGCCGTACCCCCCCCTGTACCGAGGCACTGATCCAGGCCGGCGTGGCCCGGGTGGTGATCGCGATGCAGGACCCCAATCCGCAAGTCTGTGGTGGCGGCATGGAGGCGCTGCGCGCGGCCGGGATCGAGGTCGAAACCGGCGTGCTCGAGGCCGAGGCGCGGGCGCTGAACCCGGGCTTTGTCCAGCGCATGGAGCAGGGACGCCCCTGGGTCCGGATCAAGCTCGCGGCGAGCCTGGACGGCCGCACGGCGATGGCCTCGGGCGAGTCGCGCTGGATTACCGGCGAGGCGGCGCGTCGCGACGTGCAGCTGTGGCGGGCGCGCGCCGGGGCGATCCTGACCGGCAGCGGTACCGTGGTGGCCGACGACCCGCGCCTGACCGTGCGCCTGAAGCCGCACCAGCTGGCCGCGCAGGCCGGTTTTCCCGATGACCCGCACTACTCGGACCTGTCCACCCGGCAACCGCTCAGGGTGATCCTGGATGCCCGGCTGCGCACGCCCCCCGGCGCCCAGATCCTGAAGAGCGGCCCCGTCTGGATCCTGACCGGTCCGGATGCAGCACGCTCGCCGGCAGCCGATACCTTGCGTGGGCATGGCGCCGATGTGCGGCCGATCGCGCTGGCCAGCGACTCGCCCGACGGTGGGCTGGACCTTGGAGAGGTGCTGGCGGAGCTGGCGCGTGCCGAGGTCAACGAACTGCATGTGGAGTCCGGACCGGGTCTGGCCGGGGCGCTGGCCCGCGGGGGCTGGGTGGACGAGTGGCTGCTGTACCAGGCGCCACTGCTGCTGGGCTCGAGCGCCCGCCCGCTGGTTGAATGGCCGCTGGCGCGCATGGACGAGCGTGCGGAGCTGGAGATCCTCGAGAGCCGTTGGGTGGGTGATAGCCTGCGCCTGCGCGCGCGCCCGCGCCGCCAGGGCACCGCACATTAGTGGGGATTTGCCTGGCAAGGCCCCGGCACCCGTAACCCAGTGGTGCGAATTCACTAGTGTTTCCCTAAGATGGTCGGTTCGCGGCGCCCCCTCCCGGGGTGGCCTGCAACCGAAACAAGGCCCATGTTCACCGGAATCATCGAGACCCTTGGCAACCTGGATCGTCTGACGCCCAGTGGGGGCGACGTGCGCCTCTACGTGAATGCGCCGGGGATGGACCTGTCCGACACTCGTTTGGGTGACTCCATCGCTGTCAATGGCGTGTGTCTTACCGTGACTGACCTGACCACCGGGGGCTTCGCTGCGGACGTCTCGCGCGAGTCATTGGACGTGACCACACTGGGGGCCCTGGGGCCTGGCGACCGGGTCAACCTGGAGCGGGCGCTGGCCCTGGGCGATCGCCTCGGCGGGCACATGGTCTCGGGCCACGTCGATGGCGTGGGCGAGGTGATCGCGATGGAGCCGGACGCGCGCTCCACCCGCGTGCGCTTTCGCGCCCCCGCCGCGCTGGCGCGTTACATCGCGGCGAAGGGCTCGATCACCATCGACGGCACCAGCCTGACCGTGAACCGGGTCGACGGGGCCGAATTCGAGGTCAACATCATCCCCCACACCTGGTCGCTGACCCGCTTCTCCGTCTACGCCGTGGGTACGCCGGTGAACCTGGAGGTCGACCTGATCGCCCGTTATCTGGAACGGTTGATGCTCGGCGAGCGTGCGGCGGAGCCGGGCACGGACGCCGGCCATCTGTCCGAAGCCTGGCTGGCCGCACAGGGCTTTCCCAATCATTCCGGGCCGCGCGACTGAGCGCACGGCCCCCGACCGAAGGCACGCATGGAATTTTCCAATACCGAAACCATCCTCGAGGAACTGCAGGCCGGGCGCATGGTGGTCATCGTCGACGACGAGGACCGCGAAAACGAGGGCGATCTTCTGATGCTTGCCTCGCATGTGCGCCCCGAGGACATCAACTTCATGGCCAAGTATGGCCGCGGGCTGATCTGCCTGACGCTGACCCGCGAGCGCTGCAAGCAGCTCGCGTTGCCGCTGATGGTGACCGACACCAACGACGTGCATGGCACCAACTTCACGCTGTCCATCGAGGCCGCCGAGGGCGTGACCACCGGCATCTCGGCCTATGACCGCGCGCATACCATCCGCACGGCCGTGGCGCCGAACGCGCAGCCGGACGACATCGTCCAGCCGGGGCATGTCTTTCCGCTGATGGCGCAGCCGGGCGGGGTGATCGTGCGCGCAGGGCATACCGAGGCCGGCTGCGACCTCGCGCGCCTGTCCGGCGCCGAGCCGGCCGCGGTGATCGTCGAGATCCTCAACGAGGACGGCACCATGGCGCGGCGCCCGGACCTCGAGCGCTTCTGTGCCGAACATGACCTGAAGATGGGCACGATCGAGGACCTGATCCGCTACCGTATCGAGAACGAGAAGACCGTTCAGCGCGTCTCGGAGCGCCCGTTCCCGACCGCGCATGGCGAGTTTCGCCTGCTGTCATTCCAGGACGAGGTCGACCACCAATTGCACTTTGCGCTGGTGCGCGGCGAGCCGAAGCCGGAGCAGGACACTCTGGTGCGCGTGCATCTGGAGAACACGCTGCATGACACCCTCGGCTACGCCGGCCCCGATTGTGGCTGGCCGCTGGACGACGCCCTGCGCCGCATTGACGAGGCGGGCGAGGGGGTCGTGGTGGTGCTGCGCAAGCACGAGAGTGCCGAGGCCCTGGCGCAGCGCCTGGAACAGCTTGGGCAGCCTCAGCAGGAGGAGCGCGGCGGGCGCGAGAATTCGGCCGAGTGGCGCATGTACGGCATTGGTGCGCAGATCCTGGCGGACTGCGGCGTGGGCCGCATGAAGCTGATGTCCGCGCCCAAGCGCTTCCACGGCCTGGGCGGTTTCGGGCTCGAGGTCGTCGACTACATCCACGAGTAGCCCGAGGTCACGAATAGCGCAGGGCGCTCTTCGTGACGCGCCCGCGCTATATGACCCCGTCCAGGCGCAGGTAGCCGATCAGGAACAGCACGGCGAGGACCCCGGCCAGCACGTACAGCCAGTTGGACAGCGTCGGGTTGTTGGGGCGGCTGAAGAAGGCCGCCCACAGCGCCAGCAGGATCAGGACGAAAAAGAAGAACAGGAATCGCATGGCTCAGGCTCCTTCCGGTACCGCGTAGGGCAGGTCGACGACCTCCGCCCGCGGGCCATCCGGTGACCCCCAGTGCAGCTCGCCCTCGGCGGCCGCCACCTGCACCACCGCCAGAGCCGAGTAGAGCCCGTCCGGGTGCAGCTCGGCGGCCACGATCTCGCCGTCCGCCTGCTCCGGGTTGCCGTCGGCGCGATACACCGGCGAGCCCGGCTGCGGTGGCTCCGCGGCATGGATCGCCAGGCGGAACATGCGCCGTTTCAGCTTGCCGAGGTAGTGCATGCGGGCCACCACCTCCTGTCCCGGGTAGCAGCCCTTCTCGAAGTTGATCGCCCCCAGCGCGTGCAGGTTCAGCATCTGCGGCACGAACATCTCGCTGGTCGCCTCGACCACGGTCGGCATCCCGGCGAGGATGTCGAGCAATGCCCACTCGCGCGGACCCACCGGGCCCGAGCGCACGTTCAGCTTGTCCCAGGCGGTGCGCATCGGTTCGAGCTCGCCGAACAGCTCGAAACGCGGGTGCACGCCGTTGACGCGCACGACGGTCACGCCGTCTTTCTCGACCACGTCGTCGACGGTTGCGGGGCAGGCGCCCAGGGCGTTGTTCAGTTCGGATTCCGCGTCGGGGCCGGAGAGCCCGAAGTGGATGTGCGAGTCGTCGGCGCGCTCGATCACCACATGGGCCCGCAGCACGAACATCCGCAGCCGCTTGGCGATAGCCTCGATGCGGTCGGCCGGCATCTCCAGCAGATAGCTGTCCGCGGTGCGCAGCACCCGGAACACCGCATAGGCCCGACCTTTGGGGCTGGAATAGCTGGAAATCTGGCTGTGGCTGGCATCGACCTGGGTGATGTCGTTGCCGAACTGCCCCTGCAGGAACTCGGTCGCGTCGTCCCCGCGGACCTCCAGCAAGCCCCGATGGGACAGGTCGCAGATCACCTCGCCATTGATGGCCATGCGGCGTTCGCGCTCGGGGTTGCCGTAGTGCAGGAGGTTGTCGTCCTCGAACTCGGCCCCGGCGTCGATCAGGTGATTCTTCCAGTCTTCGCGCATCGAAAACGCTCCTGTGACAGCGCTCGCGTCGTGTGCCCTGTCGGCTGGCGGCCTCGAGGACCCACGGCGGCGGATTGAGGTGGTAAGCTCAACACAGGTCGGGCGACCGGCTGAACCAAGCGGGTCGATAGTAGACGAACCTCTTGCAGGGTGTCAGCCCGACATTTTTTATCATCCGGTTTTGGGGGTGGCATGAGTTCTCCGGCACGGCCCGTTTTCCTGGATCTGCGCAAGATCCGTCTCCCGCTGAACGCCGTGGTTTCCATCCTGCACCGTATTACCGGGATCTTTCTGATCCTGTCGATCCCCGTCTTGTTGTGGCTGCTTGACCGCTCGCTGGCCAGTCCCGAGGGGTTCGCCCAGGTGGCGGCCATCATCGGTCACCCGGTCGGGCTGGCGTTGCTGCTGATCGGCCTGTGGTGGTTGCTGCATCACCTGTTCGCCGGGATTCGCTATCTGCTGATGGAGTTCGGCATCGGGGAGGATCGGGCCGGCTCGCTGCGCACCGCGCGTGACGCCCTGTATGCCGCGATCTTCGCCACGCTTGCCGTCTGGCTGGGGTTGATCCTGTGAGGCTGCTGTCGGGGCAGGGCGCGTGGTTGCTGCAGCGGCTCACGGCCGTCTATGTCGGGCTGTTCGTGATTGTGGTGCTGGGCTATTTCCTGATCGCACCGCCGGTGGATCACGCGGCCTGGGTGGCGGTAATCGCGCACCCGGCTGTGCTGCTGGGCAGTGCACTGTTTGTCGTGCTGCTGCTGTTGCATGCCTGGATCGGCCTGCGCGATGTCGTGCTCGACTACGTGAAACCATTGGCGCTGCGCCTGACTGTGCTGACCCTCAGCGCGGGCGCGCTCATCCTTTTGGGCCTGTGGGCCCTCTACCTCCTGATTCGAACGGGGCTTGCATGAACCTGACGCGGCGCAAATTCGACGCGCTGATCATCGGCGCCGGCGGCGCGGGCCTGCGTGCCGCGCTGCAGCTGTCCAACGGCGATGCCAAGGTGGCGGTGGTCTCCAAGGTGTTTCCCACGCGCTCGCATACGGTGGCCGCGCAGGGCGGCGTGAACGCCGCCCTGGCCAACGTACTGCCGGACTCCTGGCACTGGCATATGTTCGACACCGTGAAGGGATCGGACTATCTGGGCGATCAGGATGCGATCGAGTACATGTGCCGCGCCGCATCCAAGGTGGTCTACGAGCTGGATCACTTCGGCGTGCCGTTCTCGCGTCTGGACAACGGCAATATCTATCAGCGCGCCTTTGGCGGGCAGAGCCAGAACTTTGGCCAGACCCAGGCGGCGCGTACCTGTGCGGCGGCTGACCGGACCGGGCACGCGATCCTGCACTCGCTGTACCAGCAGAATCTGCGCGCTCGCACGCATTTTTTCGACGAGTACTTCGCGGTGGACCTGCTGCGTGACGAACAGGGTTTCGTGCTCGGTGCGCTGGCCTTCGAGATCCTGACCGGCGAGCCGATCGTGATCGAGGCGAAGACCACGCTGATCGCCACCGGCGGGGCGGGGCAGCTGTTCCGCACCACGACCAACGCCCTGATCAACACCGGCGACGGGATGGCGATGGCGCTGCGCGCCGGGGTGCCGCTGGAGGACATGGAGTTTGTCCAGTTTCACCCGACGGGGATCGCCGGGCGCGGGATGCTGATTACCGAGGGCGCACGCGGCGAGGGCGGCTACTTGATCAACTCCGAGGGCGAGCGCTTCATGGAGCGCTATGCCCCGCGGGCGAAGGACCTGGCCTCGCGCGACGTGGTCAGCCGCTCCATCGCCACCGAGGTGCGCGAGGGCCGCGGCTGCGGGCGCAATGCGGACCATGTGCTGCTGGATCTGCGCCATCTGGGCGCGGACACGATCATGCAGCGCCTGCCGGGCATCCGCGAGACCAGCATGACCTTCCTCGGCGTGGACCCGATCGAGGCCCCGATCCCGGTGTTCCCGACCTGCCACTACAGCATGGGCGGCATCCCGACCAACCGCTTCGGGCAGGTGGTCGCGCCGGTCAAGGACACCCCGGAGGACCCGGTGCCGGGGCTGTACGCGGCCGGGGAGGCCGCCTGTGTCTCCGTTCATGGGGCCAACCGCCTGGGTGGCAACTCGCTGCTGGACATCCTGGTGTTCGGGCGTGCGGCGGCCAACCATATCCTCGAATACCTGCGCGAGAACCACTACCACCGGCCGCTGGACGAGACGGCGGTGGAGCAGGCGATGGCACGACTGACGCGCTGGGACCGCAAGGACCCGGGCGACGGCTCCGCCGAGCAGGTCGAACCGCTGAAGCGCGAACTGCGCAAGGTGATGGAGGACCACTGCTCGGTGTTCCGAACCGACGAGGTGATGCGCGAGGGGGTGGAGAAGGTCCGTGCCCTGCGCGAGCGCCTGGATCACGCGGTGATCGCGGACCACTCGGCCACCTTCAACACCGCCCGGGTGGAGGCGATGGAGCTGGAGAACCTGATGGATTGCGCGATCGCCACCATCCGCTCTGCGCTGGGGCGCGAGGAGAGCCGCGGGGCGCATTCGCGTATCGACTTCCCCGAGCGCGACGATCAGCACTGGCTCAAGCACAGCCTGTACTCGCTGGCGGACGACAGCCTCGACTACAAGCCGGTGCGCACACAGCCGAACACCGTGCCCTCGTTCCCGCCGAAGGAGCGGGTGTACTGATGGCCCGCCGGGAATGCAATGCGGCGCGGGTTGCGGTTCGCGCGGCGAATCGCAGCGACACGCGCTGAAGGAACAGACGGATGGAATTCTCGATCTACCGCTTCAACCCGGAGACGGACACGCTACCGAAGATGCAGCGGTTCACCTTGCCCGACGACCAGGTCGAGCCGGGGATGATGCTGCTGGATGCGCTGCTGTTGCTGAAGGAGCAGGACGATTCCCTGGGCTTTCGCCGCTCCTGCCAGCACGGGGTCTGCGGCTCCGACGGCATGAACATCAACGGCATGAACGGCCTGGCCTGCATCACGCCGCTCGCGGATCTGGAGGCGCCGGTCACGCTGCGCCCGTTCCCGGGGATGCCGGTGATCCGCGACCTGATCGTGGATATGGCCAACTTCTGGGACCAGTACCGCAAGGCCGAGCCCTGGCTGGTCAACGACAGCCCGGAGCCCGAGGTCGAGCGCAAGCAGAGTCCGGAGGATCGTGACCAACTGGACGGTCTGTACGAGTGCATCCTGTGCGGCTGCTGTTCCGCCGCCTGCCCGTCCTACTGGTGGAACCCGGACAAGTTCCTGGGGCCGGCCGCGCTCTTGCAGGCCGCGCGCTTTATCCAGGACAGTCGCGACGAGGCCACCGATCACCGCCTGGCACAGCTGGACGATGCCTGGAAGCTATACCGCTGCCACACCATCATGAACTGCACCCAGGTCTGTCCGAAGGGTCTGAACCCCAGCCGGGCGATCGGCGATATCCGCCGCACCATGCTCAAGAAATCGCTGTGAGCCTCCTGCTACAAAACGGCGGTTCAGCCCCCGTAGGAGCCTGCTTGCAGGCGAATGCCCCCGCCAAAGCCAGACGCGGGCAGAGGCTTCGCCTGCAAGCAGGCTCCTTGTGTCTTGCGGTTCACGGATCGCTACCATGAACCGTATTGGGCTCGGGTAACCCGTCAGGCTCCTGAGGTCACGAACCTGTTCTGTAGATTGGCCCCGAGTCCTTTCTCATCTCGAAGTTTGAACGGTATCCAAGACCCCCCTCCGTGACGGACGGGTGAGGCTGTACGGACAAGGCGAGAGGACGAGATGGCTCATATTGGCGTTGATGTTAGCAAGAACAAGCTCGACTGCATGTGGGTCCGGGATCTGGAGGCGGGCAAGGTGAAGCCCAAGGTGTTCCCGAACCGCCAAGACCAGTACCGGGAGCTGCTGCACTGGCTCGAGCGCAACACCGGCGAGACCCCCGAGGGGCTCCATGTGTATCTGGAGGCCACCGGCATCTACCACGAGCCGCTGGCGTACTGGCTTCATGATCAGGGGGTGCAGGTCCACGTG
>NZ_KB822962.1:0-259725 GCF_000364985.1 Thioalkalivibrio sp. HL-Eb18 | reverse complement strand
GATCTCGACGTCCACCTCATCCTGGACAACTACGGCACCCACAAGACCGAAAAGGTTCGGGCCTGGTTCGCTGCACGACCGCGCTACCACGTGCACTTCACGCCGACCTCGGCGTCCTGGATCAACCTGGTCGAACGCTTCTTCGCGCTCATCTCGCAGCGCTGGATCAAGCGTCAATCGCATCGCAGTACTCGCGAACTGGAAGACTCCATCCGCGAATACCTGAAGACGTACAACGATGAGCCTCGACCGTTCATCTGGCGCAAAACAGCCGATCAAATTATCGCGTCGATCGCCCGTCTAACCGATCGCCTCGATAAAAATACGAACTTTTGTTAAAGAACACTAGGGGAAGGGACGTCCTCCGGACTCGTGCAGGTGATAAACCACGCTTCGGATTCATCGCGTGGAAACAGGCGGAGACTGCGGGCGTACAAAAAAGCGTCCACATCCACATCGTGCAGATCAACGCCATACGTTTTTGCCGTTTCCGGGGCGAGGGGCTCTCCTGATTCAGCGGCCCGCGCTCGTAACGTCTTTACATTGGGTTCGGAAAAATCATCCTCCCGGATCGTCATACGAACTCGGTCACCGCGGCCGCCACCCTCCAGATTCCAGAGATGTTCCTCTTCGGGATAGAAGGGTCGCAGATCCGGCAACATGACGTAGACGCTCAGGGCGCCGACATCCACCCGGCGATTCTTGGCCTTCGGCCAGTATCCACGCGGCACATACGCGTCAATCACGAAATATCGCATCGGGATATCGAAGTGCTGGTCCGCCAGCTTGGCCCGGACTACCTCGTTTTCGAGGTTGTGCTGGCCAACACGGTCGTACGCCCATTGCGTGAGCGGGTTGTATGTGGCGCCTATCCCGACCACGACAAACGCCATGAAGCCAAGAAAGAGGATATGGCGATGCCAGGCGCCAACCGCCAGACGAAAGCTCTTCAGTTTCGGGGCATGCCGTGCGGATGCCGGCAGCGGATAGCGATACAGGAAGTACCAGGCCACCAGAATGGGGCCGATGACGTATGACAGAAGCCCGAGCTGGGCGGCGATCAGATCATGGGGCTCATCCCCCAGGAGCATCCAGCCGAAGGTCTCCAGCACGAATGGCACCGCGAGAACGGCAAGGGCGAACAGAACCCTGGCCCGAACGGGCGCCCGTGATCGCTCGGACAGGATGCCAGCCGCCGCGATCAGTGCGATCACATAGGCGATCAACCAGAGCATGGAGCGCCTCTTGCGGTTCGTGATATGTCCAACTGGAACCGCAAGGGGAGATGGCAAAAACCTCCGCGGCGACAATCGAGCGCCCGCCCGAATCCGACCCGCGCGAGCGTGGGAGCACGAAAGGTCATGGTGGCTGCAAGATCGAGGTGTGCCGGTACGGCGAATGCGCCAATCCGTGGCGAGGTCATGGACATTCCCTTTCCATGATTAAGGTTGCAGACTCTGATGCGGCTCCCAAGTCCTGTCAAGACGCCCCTGGCTTGCGAATCGGGGCTTTCCCGACTCGCAGAAGCCGCCAATAGCCCGGATCTCGAGAACAGGTATCAGCCGTTTGGTGCGGCCAGAGTCGGTCTTCAGCCGCCTACCTTTCTTTTGATTGGCTGCTTTCAATATGGCTTCATGCTGATCGCAGTATTAATGCCAGCGTTTAATATGAGACCCGGTGGCTTCCACGGGAAAGGCTGGTGTCTCTATGCAGGGAACAGACGCTTAATCACGCGCGGGCCGATATGTCCGCCAACCCTCTGGTGTCGGGCCTTCATTCCAGCACCGCTGTCACCGGCCCCCATCCGGCTGGACGGAGAGATGCAGTCGCGGCTTTCTCAGGCGGATCGCGCGCTCGGGTGACCCGACAGGAAGGCCTCGTGATTCCGCAAGGAGGAAACGTCGTGATCCATGCAAGCGTTCACGCTTGAGCCGCTTTTCCTTACCAACCCGGCGCGCCGAACGGGGAGATGCCACGCGGGCCGGCAGGGCTGGTATCCTCGCAGTCCATTGATGGCCGCCGTTTGGCGGTCCGCTGATTCGGTTCGGGCGGCGCCCGGACTGTGGATTCTGGAGGCCGCATGAGCAGTACCCACCGACCCACCGATATCCAGCTGCATCAGAAGTCGCGCATCCTGGAGCTGACGTATTCGGACGGCTCGCATTTCGAGTTGCCCTGCGAGTTCCTGCGCGTGTATTCGCCCTCGGCCGAGGTGCGCGGACACGGCAAGGGCCAGGAGGTCCTGCAGGTCGGCAAGGAGGATGTGAACATCACCGAGATCGAGCCGGTCGGCAATTATGCGGTGAAACTCGTGTTCTCCGACGGCCACGATACCGGCATCTATGACTGGGACTACCTGCACGAGCTCGGCACAGACCAGGAGCGTCTGTGGCAGGATTACCTGGATCGGCTGAAAGAAGCCGGACACGAGCGCAAGACGCACTGACAACGGCACCTCGATGAAAGAAGAACCTGGCAAGACCCACTTCGGCTACCAGACCGTACCCGAGTCCGAGAAGGCCTCGCGGGTCGGCGAGGTCTTCCATTCGGTCGCCTCGCGCTATGACGTGATGAACGACCTGATGTCGCTGGGCGTCCATCGCATCTGGAAGCGCTACACACTGGAGCGTACCGGCGTGCGCCCGGGCATGAAGATCCTGGACCTGGCCGGCGGCACCGGGGACCTGGCCGGCGCCTTTGCGCCGCGCGTCGGGCCGAAGGGGCAGATCGTGGTCTGCGACATCAACGCCTCGATGCTGGAGGCCGGGCGCGACCGCATGCTGGACGAGGGCCATGTGGGCAACCTCGACTTTGTGCAGGCGGATGCGGAGCAGTTGCCCTACCCGGACGACTACTTCGACCGCGTGACCATCGCCTTCGGCCTGCGCAACGTGACCCGCAAGGAGCGCGCGCTGGCCGAGATGCGCCGGGTGATCAAGCCGGGCGGGCGCGTGCTGGTGCTGGAGTTCTCGCAGCCGATGGCGCCGCTGCGCCCGATCTACGACATCTATTCGTTCAAGATGCTGCCGCTGATGGGCAAGCTGGTCGCCAACGATGCGGACAGCTACCGCTACCTGGCGGAGTCCATCCGCATGCACCCGGATCAGGAGACCCTGGCCGGGATGATGCGCGATGCCGGGCTGGAACGGGTCGAGTACGACAACCTGACCGGCGGCATCGTCGCCCTGCACCGCGGCACGAAGTTCTAGGGAGACACTGATCAATGTACACACTCGCGTTGGTACCCCAGGTTTTCCAAGACAAGGCGCGTCGTGCGACAGGTAGTGGTTCTACCTGTAAGCGGCACAACGCAGGATCGGGGAACCTGGGGTGCCAACCCCACAATTTAATAAGCGAAGGGGCTCGGCCGCTTTTGCGCGCGCACGGCGTTGCGGCTCCCTTGTGCAGAATGACTGCACGGCAGTCACCGCGCCTTGTTCGCACGCAAAAGCGACTCGAGCGCGAGCGTGTACATTAATCAGTGTCTCCCTTGATGGCCGAACCCTTCGCCCTGCCCAGCCCGTTCACGGCCCTGATCGAGGCCGCGCTGAACGAACACCTGGCGAGCGCGCCGGAAAAGGACCGGGCGCGCCTGGCCGGGCGTGCGATCGCTGTCGTGATCGAACCGCCGGGGATCGCACTGTCACTGATCGGGGCTGCCGACCGCCTGCAGGTGGTGGGCGGTGTCGAGGAACCGGTGGACGTGCAGCTGGCGGGCTCGCCGCTGTCGCTGGCCGCGGCGATGGCGCGTGACGATCGCTCCGGGCTGACCATCACCGGCGATGCCACCGTGCTCTCCGATCTGCAGCATGCGCTGCGCGACTCCGGGGTCGACTGGGAGGGGTTGTTCGAGCGCTTTGCCGGCGCCGGAGCGGCCGGACCCCTGCGGGACCTGCTGGATCAGGCACGCGACAGCCTGCGCCACCTCGGCCGCCGCTCCGCCGAGGACACGGCCGACTACCTGCGCGACGAACTCGAGTGGCTGCCGGCGGGCGGTGCGTTCGAGGCCTTCGCCGACGACGTCGCCGCGCTGCGCGACGATGTCGCCCGGCTGGATGCGCGACTGCGCCAGCTGGGGAGACACTCCCCAGAGGCCAACGCCTCCGCTCCTGACGACCGGCAGGCCTGATGCGCCGCGCGCTGTACCGGGGGCTGCGGCTGTGGACCATTGCGCGGGTCCTGGTGCGCTATCGCCTGGACGTCATCCTGTTCACGCTGAAGCCGCTGCGCCCGCTCAGCTTCCTGCTCTATCTCGCCCCCTGGAACTGGTTCCGCCGCACCGAGGGTACGCGCGGCGAGCGCATCCGCCGCGCGCTGGAAGACCTGGGTCCGATCTTCATCAAGTTCGGGCAGATGCTCTCGACCCGGCGCGACTTGCTGCCGGATGACATTGCGGTGGAGCTGGCCCGCCTGCAGGACCGCGTGCCCCCGTTCCCGTTCGAGCAGGCACGCGCCCTGATCGAATCGGAGCTGGAACGCCCGATCGAGATCGCCTTCGCGCGCTTCGAGGACACCCCGATCGCCTCGGCCTCCATCGCCCAGGTGCACGCGGCCACACTGCAGGACGGGCGCGAGGTGGTGGTCAAGGTCGTGCGCCCCGGCATCCTCAAGACCATCCGCGCGGATCTCGAGGTGATGCACCTGATCGCGGACCTGGCCGATCGCTACTGGTCCGAGGCCAAGCGTCTGCGCCCGCGCGAGGTGGTGGATGAGTACGAAAAGACCGTCACCGACGAGCTGGACCTGATCCGCGAGGGTGCGAACGCCGCCGCGATCCACCGCAACTTCGAGGACAGCCACCTGCTGTACATCCCGGAGATCATCTGGGACTACACCCGTCGCAGCGTGCTGGTAATGGAGCGCATTGGCGGCATCCCGGTCGCGGACATCGCCGCGCTGCGTGAACGTAACGTGGACCTGAAGCTACTGGCCGAACGCGGGGTGGAGATCTTCTTCACTCAGGTATTCCGACACAACTTCTTCCATGCCGACATGCACCCGGGCAACATCTTCGTCGATGCTACGCACCCGGACGACCCGACCTACCTGGCGGTGGACTTCGGCATCGTCGGCTCGCTGCTGGACTCCGACCAGCGCTACCTGGCGGAGAACTTCCACGCCTTCTTCAACCGCGACTACCGGCGCGTAGCCGAACTGCACGTGGAATCCGGCTGGGTGCCGAAGGATACCCGCGTGGACGAGTTCGAGGCGGCCATCCGCACCGTCTGCGAGCCCATCTTCCAGCGCCCGCTGGAGGAGATCTCCTTCGGCCAAGTCCTGCTGCGCCTGTTCCAGACCGCCCGTCGCTTCAACATGGAGGTGCAGCCGCAGCTGGTGCTGTTGCAGAAAACCCTGCTGAACATCGAGGGCCTGGGCCGCCAGCTGTATCCACAGCTGGATCTTTGGACCACCGCCAAGCCGTTCATCGAAGACTGGATGCACGAGCGCATGGGCGTGCGTGCATTCATCCGCAATGCGCAGCAGCACCTGCCTCGGTTGCTCGCCCAACTGCCCGAGATGCCCATGCACCTGGAAAAGGCCCTGACGGTGGAGGAGCAGCGCGCCGACCGCGACGCCGCCCTGCGCCAGCAGATCCGCGATCTGGAAGAGGGGCTGCGCCGCCAGAACCGCCGGCGCCACGAGGCCTGGGGGGGCGCAGGCCTGCTCGCCCTGGCCGGGCTGGCCACCCAGCTCGACGTGTCCACCTGGCTCGGACTGGCCTGGCCGGCCTGGCCACTCGGCCTGCTCGGCGCCGCCATGCTGCTGTTCGGCCTGCGCCCGGGCCCGTACCGACGCCCTGTCGACCGCAACTGACGACCGTCTATCCGCACCGCACAACCGCCGAGCCCGACTTTCGCCCGTGTATTAACGAACCCTGTTTGTTGCCCCCGGCGGGCCTCTTTACTCTCTCGGTAACGTGCAGGCCCGCGCGCCCGGGACGGCCCGCCTGCTACATGGGATACAGGGGAAAAGCATGACCAACGGGCGTCGACAACTGTTCCGGCTGGGGATCCGCCAGAAGGTCGTCCTGATCCTGCTGACAGTGCTGCTGACCGCGTTGTCGATCAGCGGCTATCTGGTGCTGCGCGATGTCGAGCGCAATGTGCTCGACGAGACCGACCGCCGCGGCGCCGAGACCGCCGACTATCTCGCCCGTTCCCTGGCCTACCCCGTGGTCGGCTATGACTACCACACCTTGCAGCTGCTGCTGGAGCAGGTCGTCGAGGCCGGCGGCGTAGTGCATGTGCGCGTCATCAGCGACCGCGGTAACACCATGGCGGAGATGCAGCATCCCCAGCGCGAGGAACTGGAACGCGTCGCGTTCGAGCGCCCCATCATGCTCGACGACCGCGACGTGGGCTACCTGGAAATGGAACTCAGCATCGAGCCCATTCTTGCGCAGCTCCAGCAGCAAAAACGCGCCCTGATCCAGCGCGAGGTCGCGGTCATCGCCCTGATCGCGGCGGCGGAATTCATCGCACTCTCGTGGATCATTATTGGGCCATTGACGCGCGTGTCACGGTCTTTGGAGTCGAACGTCGACGAAAACGGCGTGATCCTGCGCGACATTCCGGTCGGATCCCGCGACGAGATTGGCGAGCTGGCCCGTCGGTTCAACCAGATGCGTGCCCAGCTGAACACGGCCAATGAACAGCTGCGCGGCCGAGTCGAGGCAGCGGATCGCGAACTCAAGGAGGCCTATGACCAGTTACTGCGACAGCAGTCTGAACTGGAGGCCTCCAACATGGAGCTGGAACAGCTGACCCTGACAGACCCGCTGACAGGGTTGGGTAATCGGCGCGCCTTTCAGGAAGCGATCGAGAAGGACGTGGCCCTGTTCCGCCGCCACGGAGATCCCGCGAGCCTGCTGATCCTGGATCTCGACGCCTTCAAGCAGATCAACGACACCCACGGACACGAAGGGGGCGACCGGATCCTGCGGCGTTTCGCCGAGCTGTTGCAGGACCGGGTCCGCACGACCGATCTGGTCTGCCGCCTCGGCGGCGAGGAGTTCGCGGTCTTCCTGCGTCGCGCCGAACCCGAGGATGCGCTCGCCATCGCGGAGGCACTGCGCGAGGCAGTTGCGGCGATGGAGGTGGCGCTTGACGACGGCGCGCGAGCATCCATCACTGTCAGCATTGGCGTCGCCTGGCTATCGCTGGAGGACGATCTCACCACCACCCGCGCACTCTGCCGGGCGGCGGATCAGGCGATGTACGCCAGCAAGCGGCGGGGTCGCAACCGCGTGACTGATTACACCACGCTCGCCGCGGAAGATCCGCTCGGGCAAGACCAATCAGGAGACAAGGGATGAACAGGACAGGATGGCTTGGGGCATTGCTGGCGGGGCTGCTGGCCCTGCCCATGGGGGCGGCCGGCGAGATGGACGAGGAGGAAGGCGAACTGATCTTCGGCTCGGTGGCGATGGATATTCCGGCGCGCATGCTCAGCCGGCTGGAACCGGTGACGGACTATCTGTCGGCGGAACTGGGCATGGAGGTCGGCCTGCGCCTGTCGCCGAACATGCCGGACGCGATTCGCGAAGTCGCAGAGGGGCGTTCGGATATCGCCTATCTGACCCCGGTGGCCTACATCCGCGCCCGTGACCGCGGCCAGGTCGAGCCGCTGGTGCGCACCGTCACCAAGGGCGAGGAAGCCTTTCGCCTGATGCTGGTCGTGCGCGAGGACAGTCCGCTGGAGACCCCGCAGGGCCTGGTCGGGAAGCGTTTCGCATTCGGCGACGAGGCGGCGCTGCTGCAGCGGGCCACCGTGGTCAATGCCGGCGTCACCCTGGACGAACTGGGCGAGTACCACTTCCTCGGGCACTACGACAACATCGTGCGCGGGGTGATCAACGGTGACTTCGATGCCGGCATCCTGAAGGACACCACCGCGTACGAATGGGAGGGCAACGGCATCCGCATCCTGCACGAGTCGCCACTACTGCCCCCGTACGTGATCGCTGCACGTGACGGGCTGGACCCGGCGCTGCGCGAACGCATCCGCGAGGTATTGCTGGCCGCCCGCGCGGACGACCCCGCCTCGGGGCCAGCCCTGCGCGCGCTGGACGAGAGCTATGACGGGTTCGCCCCGGTCAGCGACGCCGACTACGACGTGATACGTGAACTGATCGCGCCGTTCGACTGAGGGCGAACCTGCTCCACCTTCGGCCCTGACGGCTGCAGGAGGCCAGCCCCCTGACCGATAAGGGCCTGGCCGACGCCCCATCGGTCAGGGGGCTGACCTCCTACAGGAGGGCGGTTCGGGGCGGACCGGAACGATGGGGGGGGTCAGACGTCAAGCAGCAGGCGCGCCGGATCCTCGATCGCGTCCTTGATGGCGACGAGGAAGCGGACGGCATCGGCACCGTCGACCAGACGGTGGTCGTAGGAGAGGGCGACATACATCATCGGGCGGATCACGACCTGGCCGTCCACCGCGACGGGGCGCTCCTTGATCGCGTGCATGCCGAGGATGGCGCTTTGCGGCGGGTTCACGATCGGGGTGGAAAACAGCGAGCCGAACACCCCGCCGTTGGTGATCGTGAAGGTGCCGCCGCGCAACTCGTCGATGTCCAGCTTGCCGTCACGAGCGCGCTCGGCGAAGTCGCGGATGCGCCGTTCGATCTCCGAGATGGATGCATTGCCCGTGTCGCGCAGCACCGGAACCACCAGGCCGCGCGGGGAGGAGACGGCGATGCCGATATCGCTGTAGTGGTGATAGACGATCTCCTCACCATCGAGCGCGGCATTGATGATCGGAAAGCGCTCCAGCGCGCGGCTGGCGGCGGCCACGAACAGGCCCATGAAGCCCAGCTTGATCGAGTGGCGCTTCTCGAAGGTCTCCTTGTAGCGCGCGCGCAGGTCCATCGCGGCGGACATGTCGATCTCGTTGAAAGTCGTCAGCATCGCGGTGGACTGCTTGGCCTCCAGCAGCCGCTCGGCGATCCGCGCGCGCAGCCGCGTCATCGGGACACGCTCGATACCGCCTGCCGTCGGCGCGGGCTCTCGCGCCGGGGACCGTTCGGCTTTGGGAGCGGGTGACGAGGCCTGACCCGCACTCGAGCGGGCGGCCTGCGCACGCTCGACATCCTCGCGCAGAATCCGACCATCCTCGCCCGTGCCCTCGACATCTTCGGGCTTCAGCCCGGCCTCCTGCAGCAGGCGGCGCACGGCCGGACTGGGAGTGGGCGGCGCAGAGCCCGAGGCACGATCAGGCGTGGCCTTTGCGGCGGCCTGGGCTCGGTCATCCTTCTCGGACCACGAAGACTCTGCCTTCGTGTCGGTGGACTCGCGGGGGTCCTGAGCGGGCGTCGAGGCCTCTTCTTCGGCGTCGACATCATCCGCGGCGGCCTCGTCGGCCGCGCTCAGATAGCCAATCACCGCATCCGTCTTCACCACATCGCCCTCGCTAACCTCCAGCGCGGTCAAAGTGCCGGCGGACGGAGCAGAGACCTCGAGCACGACCTTGTCGGTCTCGAGCTCGGCGATCAGTTCATCGCGCTTGACCGCGTCGCCCGCCTTCTTGTGCAGGGCGACCACGGTCGCATCGGCGACAGACTCCGGGAGTTCAGGGACCTGGATCGGGGTGGGATCGGATGCCATCTCGCTTCCTTGTGCTGTGCGTCAATATTCAGGGCGTGGGGTGCGGGGTATCGCGCGAGCTGATCGGACCGAACGCGCGTTCGAGCAGATCCTTCAACTGCGCCTTGTGAACCTCCGGGTAGCCGACCGCCGGCGCGGCGGCCGGGGGCCGCGCGACTGCGTGCAGCGTCTGACCACGCACCGTCAGCAGTGGATTGATGCGCGGCGCCAGGAATCCCAGATAGCCCTGGTTCTCCGGCTCGTCCTGCACCCAGACGAACTCCTCCGCGTGCGGGTAGCGTCCCAGCAATTCGGTAAGACGCTCTTCAGGGAACGGGTAGCACTGCTCCAGGCGCAGGATCGCGACATCCCAGTGCTGCCCCTCGGACTGGCTTGAAGCAAGGTCATAGTAGATGCGCCCGCTGGTCAGCAACACACGCTTGACGGCCTGGGGGTCCTCGATGCGTGCGTCGTCGATGACCGTCTGGTACTGACCGTGCGCCAGCGCCGCGAGATCGGAGACCGCATCCTGGTGCCGCAGCAGACTCTTAGGCGTCATCACGACGAGCGGCTTGCGGTAGGGGCGTACCATCTGCCGGCGCAGCAGATGGAAAATCTGCGCGGGTGTGGTCGGTACACAGACCTGCATGTTCTCCTGCGCCGCCAGTTGCAGGAAGCGCTCGGGCCGGGCCGAGGAATGCTCCGGACCCTGCCCCTCGTAACCATGCGGCAGCAGC
The DNA here is from genome assembly GCF_000364985.1 of Thioalkalivibrio sp. HL-Eb18. Taxonomy (NCBI): domain Bacteria; kingdom Pseudomonadati; phylum Pseudomonadota; class Gammaproteobacteria; order Chromatiales; family Ectothiorhodospiraceae; genus Thioalkalivibrio; species Thioalkalivibrio sp. HL-Eb18. Next base: position 249,404 of record NZ_KB822962.1, on the reverse strand, counting down.
AGCGTCAGCCCGCACAGACGGCCCCACTTCTGCTCGCCGGAAGAAATGAACTGGTCGATCACCACCTGCGCGCCGTTCACGAAGTCACCGAACTGCGCCTCCCAGACCACCAGGGCCTCCGGCGCGGCCGTTGAATAGCCGTACTCGAATGCGAGCACGCCTTCCTCGGACAGCAGCGAATCGATGACCAGAAAGCGCGGGTGATCCGGATCCAGCCGGCGCAGCGGCACTAGCGCCTTCCCGGTCTCCTGGTCATGCAGCACCGCGTGGCGGTGGAAGAATGTACCGCGCCCGGAGTCCTGACCGGACAGGCGAATACGGTAGCCGTCCTGGATCAGCGTGCCGTAGGCCAGCGTCTCGGCCGCGCCCCAGTCCAGCGGCTGTTCGCCTGCTGCCATCGCGCAGCGGGCGTCGAGGATTTTCTGCACACGCGGGTGGACCTGAAAACCCTCCGGCGGTGTCGATAGCTGGCCGAGCATACGCGACAGGCGCGCGCTCTCCACGCCCGTCTCCACATCCTGATCCCAGGTCTGGTTCACATAGGGCGCCCAGTTGGTTGTGGTGCCATGCCCGTCGTCGTGCAGCGACAGGGCCACTGGCTCGCCGGCATCCAGGCGGGCGCGATAGGCCTCGAACGCCTCGTCCTGGGTCTTCTCCTCGGTCAACCCGGCCTCGATTAGTGTGCGGGCATAAAGCTCGCGGGTGGTCGGCAGGTCGCGGATACGGCGGTACATGTGCGGCTGCGTGGCGGCCGGCTCGTCGGCCTCGTTATGCCCCTGGCGGCGGTAACAGACCAGGTCGATCACTACGTCCTTGCCGAAGCGCATGCGGTAGTCCAACGCGACCTGGGTGACGAATACCACAGCCTCGGGGTCGTCGCCGTTCACGTGCAGGATCGGCGCATTCACCATCTTGGCGACGTCGGTCGCGTAATGTGTCGAACGTGCGTCCTTCAGGGTCGATGTGGTAAATCCGATCTGGTTGTTCACCACCACGTGCACCGTGCCCTTGGTGGAGAAGCCCCGGGTCTGGGACATGTTCAGGGTTTCCATGACCACGCCCTGTCCGGCGAAGGCGGCATCGCCATGGATCACCACGGGCATCACCCGACTGCCCTTGCGGTCGCCGATGCGCACCTGGCGGGCGCGCACCGATCCCTCTACCACGGGCGTCACGATCTCCAGATGCGAGGGGTTGAACGCCAGCGCCAGATGGATCGGGCCGCCAGGCGTCTCGACATTCGAGGAGAAGCCCATGTGGTACTTGACGTCCCCGGTACCCCGGTCGTCGCGCGGGCGGCCCTCGAACTCGCCGGCCAGATCCGCAGGGGCCTTGCCGAACAGGTTGACCAGCACATTCAGGCGCCCACGATGCGCCATGCCCAGGACGACCTCCTGCAGCCCGCGCGCACCACCGCGCTGGACCAGCGCATTCAGCAGCGGGATCAGGCTCTCCGCCCCTTCCAGGGAGAAGCGCTTCTGTCCGACATAGCGCCGATGCAGATAGCGCTCCAGCCCCTCGGCCGCCGTCAGGCGTTCGAGGATGGCCAGCCGCGTCTCGTCGCCGAAGCCGAAGTGCCCATGAACCGACTCCAGCCGCTCCTGCAACCAGCGCTTCTCCTCGGTCGCCGCGATGTGCATGTACTCGGCGCCGATACTCGCGCAGTAGGTCTCGCGCAGGACCCGCTCGATCGTGTCCAGGGAGACCGGGCCCTCGATGAACAGGGAACCCGGGTCAAACAGGATCTCCGGGCCCACGCGGTCCAGGCCGTGATACTCCCGGCTCAGCTCCACCGGCGGCTCGGGGGCCTCGCGCTCCAGCGGATCCAGCCGCGCCCCGAAGTGGCCCAGGTAGCGATAGGAGTTGATGAACTGCAGCACCCGGATCTGCAACTGCTCATGGGCCAGATCCGGACGATCGCTGGAACGCCGACGGCGCTCTCGACGCGGCGCGCTCTCCAGCGAGCGGAAGTAGTCGGCCCAGGCTGGCGGAACCGACTCCGGGTCCTCGCGGTAGCGTTCCAGCAGGGTCTCAGCGAAAAGCAGGTTGTCCGGGTGTAGCTCCTGTCCGGAGACCGGCGTATCCAGCCGGTGCAGCGAGGGCATGTCATTCATTCGCGATGTTCCGATTGCTCGTGCGCGGTGTTACTACTTGGGACTCGTCTCGGCGGCGAGGTTCCCCGCGCAGGGCCGATGACGGTTGTGACCGAGAGTAGCGCGTTTGCGCGGCGGAAGGCACACGTCCCGCGTGCACAACGTGCGATTCCGGCCGGGTTTCCCTACCATTCGCGCATGGATGTCTCCCCCCTGCTCGATTCCCTGAACCCGGCCCAGCGCGAGGCCGTGGCCGCCCCTCCACAGCCGCTGCTGGTGCTGGCCGGCGCCGGCTCCGGCAAGACCCGCGTGCTGGTACACCGCATCGCCTGGCTGATCGGTGTCGAGGGCGTGGCCCCGCACAGCCTGCTGGCGGTCACCTTCACCAACAAGGCGGCGGCCGAGATGCGCGGGCGCATCGAGGCGCTGCTGGGCCACCCGGCGACCGGATTGTGGGTCGGTACGTTCCACGGGCTGGCCCACCGCCTGCTGCGCCAGCACTGGCAGGACGCGCGGCTGCCGCAGGGCTTCCAGATTCTCGACTCCGACGACCAGCTGCGCATGGTCAAACGTGTGCTGCGCGGCCTGGAACTGGACGAGGCGCGCTGGCCACCGAAGCAGGCGCAGTGGTACATCAACGCGCGCAAGGACGAGGGCGCCCGCCCGGAGCACCTTCCGGATACCGGTGACCCGGTCGCGCGCCAGTGGGTGCGCATCTACACCACCTACCAGCAGGCCTGCGAGCGTGCCGGCGTGGTGGACTTCGCCGAGCTGATGCTGCGCTCGCTGGAGCTGCTGCGCGACAACAAGGCGCTGCTGGAGCACTACCGCACGCGCTTTCGCCATGTGCTGGTCGACGAGTTCCAGGACACCAACGACATCCAGTACGCCTGGCTGCGCCTGCTGGCCGGCGACAGCCCGGTGTTCGCGGTGGGTGACGACGATCAGTCCATCTACGGCTGGCGCGGCGCGAAGATCGAGAACATCCAGCATTTCCAGCAGGACTACCCGGGCACCCAGGTCGTACGCCTGGAGCAGAACTACCGCTCCAGCGCCAACATCCTGAACGCGGCCAACGCCCTGATCCGGCACAACGCCGGGCGCCTCGGCAAGGAGCTCTGGACCGAGGACAAGGAGGGAGCACCGGTCCGCCTGTACACCGCGCTGAACGAGCAGGAAGAGGCACGCTTCATCGCCGAGACCATCGCCCGCCACGTGGACGAGGGCGGGCTGTACCGCGAGTGCGCGGTGCTCTATCGCTCCAATGCCCAGTCGCGCGTGCTGGAAGAGACCTTCATCGGCCGGCGCATGCCCTACCGCGTCTATGGCGGCCTGCGCTTCTTCGAGCGCCAGGAAATCCGCGACGCCCTGGCCTACCTGCGCCTGGCCGGCAACGGCGACGACGACGCCGCCTTCCTGCGCGTGGTCAATCAACCGCCGCGCGGGATCGGCGAAAAGACCCTGGAGGGCCTGCGCCAAGCGGCCCAGGCGGCGGACACCAGCCTGCTACAGGCCGCCACCCACGCGGTGGATGTCGATGCCCTCCCCGGGCGCGCGCGCAACGCCGTCGCCGGCTTCGTGCAACTGATCCGCACCCTGCAGCAGGAGCTGCCGCGCCAGCCGCTGGCGGACCAGGTGGAGCAGGCAATCGAGCGAGCGCAGCTGCGCGAGCACTACAAGAAGGAGAAGGGCGAGCGCGGCGAGGCGCGCCTGGAGAACCTGGACGAGCTGGTGGGTGCGGCGCGCGCCTTCGACATGGATTCCACCGCCGAGAGCGAGGAGGGCGAGGGCAATCGCCTGACCGAATTCCTCGCCCACGCGGCGCTGGAGGCCGGCGAGGGCGCGGCCGATCCGCATGAAGACGCGGTACAGATGATGACCCTGCACTCGGCCAAGGGCCTGGAGTTCCCGCTGGTATTCCTCACCGGCATGGAGGAGGGCCTGTTCCCCAATGCGCGTTCGCTGGAAGAGCCGGGGCGGCTCGAGGAGGAACGCCGCCTGGCCTACGTCGGCATGACCCGCGCCGAGAAGGAGCTGTACCTGATCCACGCCGAGACGCGGCGGCTGTACGGGCGCGAGTCCTACAACGTCGCCTCGCGCTTCATCAACGAGATCCCGGAGGACGCGCTGGAGGTGCTGCGCCCGCAGGCCTCGCCCTACGGCGCCGGGCGTTTCGCGGCAGCCCGGCAGAAGACGGCGGGCTTCGGGTCCATGGATGTGCAGGCCGCCGAGGCCTCCGCGGCGGGCCTGGCGATCGGCGCGCGCGTGCATCACGCGAAATTCGGCGAGGGGCTGGTCACCCAGTTCGAGGGGGCCGGCAACTCGGCCCGGGTCCAGGTGAACTTCGCCCACGCCGGTTCCAAGTGGCTGGTGCTCGGCTTCGCCAAACTGGAAGTTCTGAGTTAGGCGAAATTCCCCTTTGTTGCACCACGGAGGGCACAGAGAAGGCGTGGGATCGATCCGAAGGGCAGTCATTGCGAGCGCAGCGCGGCAATCTTTTGGGTAACACTGGAGGGAATCCCACCCCGATCGCCACGTCGCTTCGCTTCTCGCGATGACGGACTCATCAACAACAAGATGCGATTCGCTCCATTCATCACATCCTGCCCCTCTTCGCTCGGTTTCTCCGTGCCCTCCGTGGTGCAATCGCACTCGACCTCCTTCGTGCGCTTCGCGGTGGCACAAAAAAGCCCCGCCGAGGCGGGGCTTCAGATGGAGCACGCGAAGGGCCGTTACTCGATCTTGATGTAGGCAAAGCCCTTCTCGTTTTGCAGCTCGGCGATGCGCACCACGCCCGAAGGCACGAACTCGACGTGATCATAGACCTCGTCCTGGTCCAGGCCGATCTGCGAACGGGTGATCTCGCACAGCTCCAGCTTGACGCCATGGGTGCTGGCAAGGCTCATCAGGCGACCACGCAGGGTATCGCGCTCTTCCTTGAGTTCCTCGTCGGCCTCGAACGGGGTATCGGCGAGATCGTCATCGGTCAGGAAACGGATGCCGTGGGCCACAAACACGATGCGCACGTCCACGTCCATGAACTCGTCCTGGTAGTACGTCATCATGTTGTTGATGCTGGTCAGCATCGCGGAGAAGCGGCGGGGATCAGCGAAATCGGCGTGATACACCACCTTGGCCTCGGGCTCCATGGCCTCGGCGCGAGGCGTGAACGCCAGCGCGGCGAGCAGCAGCCCCGTCAGCATCAGGGCCATCGCAAAACCGGGCAGGCGTGCCATACGAACGGCGCGGGAGAGCGGAAACATCGTGGTTCTCCTTGTGGTGTGGTCTTGTCTTATACAGTAGACGTTGCGGCCCGGCTACACCATCCATAACGGACGCACCACGGTTGACGCCGCCCCGGGCTCCGGGTATGCTCTGCCGCCTTTCAGAACCTAGCGCATCAACGCGAGGGAAGTACTTTGGCGAATATTGCTTCTGCCCGTAAGCGGGCCCGTCAGGCGGTCAAGAATCGCGCTCACAACATGGCGCTGCGCTCCCGTTTCCGCACGGCCATGAAGGCTGTGCTGAAGCCACTGCAACAGGGCGATGCCCAGGCAGCCAGCGAGGCCTACAAGAAGGCCGTGCCGGTCATCGACGCGACCGTGAGCAAGGGGCTGATCCACCGGAACAAGGCGGCGCGCCACAAGAGCCGCCTGAACGCCCGCATCCGCGACCTGGCCCAGGGCTAAATGCCCCGGCCGTTCGGGGCCCGGCCCCGAACGGGATTGCCTGCCAAGCCGCGCCCGGACATGATCCGGGCGCGGTTTTTTGCGTAGCTCGCTGCAGGAAAACATTGCAACCGCGGCAACCGGGTGCGAATGGCGACTCGGTTACTCGGAGAGCACGCGGGCGCCGCCCTCGCCACGCGGGTCGGAGGCTGCCTCCAGCCGCCCTTCCCCGCGCTCCCACAGGATCACCTGCATGTCCCCGAAGGGGCGCACCTGCGGCACCAGGCGGTGGCCTCGCGACACCAACTGTCCACGCGTCTCCATGTCGAACGCGCTCGTCTCGTGTTCCACACGGTCCGGCAGGTACTGGTGGTGGTATCGCGGCTGCTCGACGATCGTCTCCGCATCCAGTCCTTCCACCACGCCCAGAATGCCGTGTAGCACCATGGTGATGATGCGGCTGCCCCCCGGGGTGCCCAGGATCGCCACGCGATCATCGGTCTCGACAAAGGTCGGGCTCATGCTCGACAGGGGCCGCCGATACGGGGCAATCGCGTTGGCCTCGAACCCAATCAGCCCGTAGGCATTGGGCTCGCCCGGCTTGGCCGAGAAGTCGTCCATCTCGTTGTTCAGCAGGACCCCGGTTCCGGGCACCACATAGCCGGAACCGAATGGGTAGTTCAGCGTCAGCGTGGCGGCCACGCGGTTGCCATCGGCGTCGATCACGGAGAAGTGCGTCGTCTCCGGGCTCTCGGCGGCCTGCGCCGGGTCCGGAACATCCGCCTGTGGGTCCACCGATAGCGGCAGATAGCGGCTGGGCGTAGCCTCGTCCGGATGAATGGTGGCCCGCAATCCGGCCGCGTAGTCACGCGACAGCAGCCGCTCCAGCGGCATATCGACGTGGTCCGGATCGCCGAGATATTCGGCCCGGTCGCGGTAAGCGCGGCGCATCGCCTCGATGGTCAGGTGCGCGCGCAGATCCGGGGCCAGTTCGTCAAGGTCGTAGAACGACAGGATGTTCAGGATCTGCCCCAGGGCGATGCCGCCCGAGGACGGCGGTGAGGCGGTGGTGATCTGCGCGCCGCGATATTCGATGTGGATCGGGTCGCGCTCCACGACCTCGTAGCCCTCAAGGTCTTCCAGCGTCCAGATGCCGCCGACTTCGCGCACCCCTTCGACCAGCCGCTCGGCCAGGGCGCCTGTGTAGAAGCCGTCACGACCCTCTTCGGCCAGGCGGCGCAGGGTATCGGCCAGATCCGGTTGCACGAGGCGCATGCCCGCGTCGGGCACAGCGCCATTATCGAGGAAGATCTGAGCGGCATCCGCGCCATCCCGCAGCGCCTGGCGGCGGAAACTGGCCATCTGGTTGTAGCGGCTGCCCACCTCGACCCCGTCCTCGGCCAGACGGATGGCCGGCTCCAGAGTATCGCCGAGTGGCAGGTTGCCGTAGTGGCGGGACAGGTGATCGATCCCGGCCGGCATGCCGGGGATCCCGGCGGCGAGCACCCCGTCGAGTGACAACCCTTCGACCACCTCGCCATCGTCGTCCAGGTACATGTCGCGATGCGCCTCGCCCGGGGCTGTCTCGCGGGCGTCCAGCATCACGCTGCGGTCGTTCTCCGCGTCATAGAGCAGGAAAAACCCGCCGCCCCCCAGGCCGGAGCCATAGGGTTCGGCCACGCCGAGCGCGGCGGTCACGGCAACGGCGGCATCGAACGCATTGCCGCCCGCGGCGAGGATACGCTCGCCCGCCGCGGTGGCCTCCGGATGAGCGGAGGCCACCGCCCCCTGGCCGGGCCCCTCGGCCTGAACGGGCGCTGCCAGCAGCGCGGCGGCGGCCAGGACGACGGGGAGCAGGCGCGCCAGCATCGTTACGCGCCCATCAGCTTCTCGTACTTCGCCTGCAACTGCTCGCGCGTCTCCTTGCGGTCAGGGTCCAGCGGGATGCAGTCGACCGGGCAGACATCCTGGCACTGCGGTTCGTCGTAATGCCCGACGCACTCGGTACAGCGCTCCGGGTCGATCTCGTAGATCTCGTCGCCGGGGTAGATGGCCTCGTTCGGGCACTCGGGCTCGCAGACATCGCAGTTGATGCATTCGTCGGTGATCATCAGGGCCATGGGGTTGTCCTCGTATCCAGTCGCAGGGCCCGGCTAGTGCTCCAGGCCGTTTTGTTCGGCCAGCATGCGCGCCACACCGGGGCTTACGAATTTTGAGACGTCGCCGCCCAAACGGGCGATTTCCCGTACCAGACTGGAGGAGACAAAGCTGTATTCCTCCGCCGGGGTCAGGAACAGCGTTTCGACCTCGGGAGCCAACTGACGGTTCATGGCCGCCAGCTGAAATTCGTGCTCGAAGTCGGACACCGCACGCAGGCCGCGCAGGATTACGTTGGCCCCCTGCGCATGAACGAACTTGGCCAGCAGCACGTTGAAACCTTGCACCTCGACCCCTTCGATCCCTTTCACGGCCTCCTCCGCCAGCGCGACACGGGTCTCCAGCGGAAAGGCCGGGCCCTTGTTCGGATTGGCGGCTACCGCGATCACCACGCGGTCGAACAGGCGCGCGGCGCGGCGCACGATGTCCGTGTGCCCGTGGGTAATCGGGTCGAAAGTGCCGGGGTAGATCGCAGTGACTTGGGGCATGCCAACAGCCAGCAGGGAACAAGGCCCGTATTAGACCGCAAGGGGGGGTGGCACACCAAACACCCCCACCCGGGCATGTTCGGAAATCGCCTGGACAGGCTTTACACTGCCCCGTCTCGTCCACCGCCATCAAGGGCTACCGATGACCGATGACTACCGTCCGCCGCTCGCCGATTACTGGGACCAGCTCGAGGCCCGCTACGGGGGCGGGTTCAACTTCCACCAGATTTCGCGCGACGAACTGGCGCAACTGGTCGAGCACTTGCGCCACGCCGTGAAGGAAGACCCGCAGGTCACGGACGTCGAGAAACAGAACCTGGGGCTGGTTCTCAAACACGCCGAACAGACCCTGGACAAGCGCAAGGCCTGACGGGCCGCCCGCTACTCCTGCGGCGCGCGGGCTTCCAGCGCCGCAGGGCAGGGCGGCAGGGCGCGGCACTGAGCGCCGTCGTCAGGTGCCCCGGCCGCCGCCCCCAGGGTAGGCGCATAGCTCCCGGGGCCGGCCAGTTCGCCCGCGCAACTGGCGGCCTCGCGGGCCTGCTCGCCGCACTGGCGGGCAATCAGCACATGGGCCAGGTTGTTCCAGCCCTCGTGCCGTTGCGGGTCCCGCTCGATCAACTGGCGCAGGGCGTCCTCCGCCGTTGGCAGATCGCCCTGGGCAAAGGCCACATTCGCCCGCCCGACATAGCCGATCGGGTGCTCCGGCCAGCGCTCCATTGCGGTCTGATACCCCGTGGCGGCCGGGCCCAGACGACCCACCTGCTCCAGTTCGTTCACCGCACGCAGCCAGCGCAGCGGCTCGGCCGTGGCCGGCAGTTGATCCGGTTCGATCACCAGGAAGGCCCAGCGATCGCCGCGCGCCCAGGTGCGTTCGAAGCGGGCGAACGAATTCACGTGGCGCTCGATAGGCCCGCTGCGCAGATACACCTCGCGCTCCTCCAGGTCGTAGCCCATTACCACGGCAAAGTGCCATTCGGGGAACATCGCGACCCCGAGGTTCTGGAACACCACGACCGGGTTGCCCTCTGCCACCTCGCGCAGGATGGATTCCAGCTGCGGCTCCACCCGGTAGGCGACCAGGTCACGCGCACGCGCCGCGGCACGCATCTCGGCTTGCAGACTACCCTCGCGGGCCGGGATGTAGACCTCGTCGATCAGCTCTTCCAGCGAGGCATCGATCCCGCGTGCGCCCAGCACAGTCGCCAGCGCCGCCGGGCCGCACTGGTAATCCTCCTGCGGGAAGAACGGGGTATCTTCCAGTTCCACGCGCACAGGCAAGTTCTCCGGGGCCTCACTGGAGAGCTGTGCGCTCTGCGGTGCCGTGGCACAACCGCTGAGCCAGAGCACGGCAAACAGACCGCAAACGAGTGCGGCGAGCCCGGGGGCTCGCCGCCAGTAGACAGATGCCATGAAAGGCCTAGCGCTCGCGGGCGGGACCGACGAACGAGAAGATGTCGGTCACGCCGACCGCGTCCAGGATCACGAGCACGACGAACACGATGGCAACCACACCGACCACGCCGGCGGCACCGGCCGGATCGGTTTCCATGCGGGCCTCGAGGTGGGCGAGCTCTTCCGGAGTCAGGCGGGCGACGCGCTCCTGGGCCCGGTCGGGATCCACACCCATCTCGACCAGCTTCTCGCGCACGGCCTGATCATCCAGCTGCTTGAGCAGCTGCGCGCGGGTGTCATCCGCGCTGGCCTGCTGAATCATGGAGCCCGTATCCAGCATTCCCACGCCGGCGAACGCCGGGGTCGCGGGCAACAGGGCCAGCGCCAAGGCAATCAGGAACGCGGCGGGGGCGGACAACCAACGACGATGCGGTGCGTGGGACATGGTCGAACTCCTTTTTCGATTGAACAGGACCGGCAATCCGCCGGAGTGACACCTTTTCAGTGTACCCGCCGGCTCGGATGCGCCAAGCCCCGAATCACTTATTTTTTCGCGCCCGGTCACGCTATCAAGACCCGTTCAGGGGAACACGGACCACGAAACGCGAACTGGATCAGCTCTCTTCGGGCGGATCGACCTTTTCGATGTCGTACTCGAGCACTTCGACCGAACGCGCCCAGGCCCCGCCGCAGACGCTGTCATCGCGCGTGCGCTCGCGCATGTCGCCCGGCGCAATCGTGCCAAAGCGGCGCACCGTGGTGCGCACGTCATCGTCGAGCTCGCCAGGGCAGGTGTAGGCCGTCTTGGTCACGGTCACATCGACGTAGTCTTCGCTCTCGTTCACGACGCGCCACTCGCCGCGCACGTTGTCGCAGCCATGATCGCGCAGCCGGTATTCGACCTTGACGTCATCGGGCGAACCATCGGCCGGTAGCCAGTAAGCACCTTGTGCCGACACCGTGCCCGGGGCGGCGAAAGCCCCCATCAAGGCGACGGCCGCAAAGCCCGCCAGCGTCCGGTTCAGGGTTTGGCTCTTCATGATCTCCTCCACAGTCTCTGGACTTCGACTGGTCCTCTTGCGGGACCTTCATCACACATTAGACGCCCGGCTTGTGCTGGATATGCCGTTTCCGGGCGCCCCACGGGGTTTTTTCCCCAGAGGGGGTCCCTGTACATTGCTGATCATGACCTGTTCGCCTGAAACGCAGATGAATGAGATCGTTCTGGATTCGATGCTGACCTGCCCCGAATGCGGGCACCAGAAGACGGAAACGATGCCCACCGACGCCTGCCAGTGGTTCTACGAATGCACCGGCTGCGGCACGCTGCTGAGGCCACTTCCGGGGGATTGCTGCGTGTTCTGCTCCTACGGCACCGCGCCCTGCCCGCCCATCCAGCAGGAAGGCCCCGGCGGATGCTGCACACCCGCCAAGCCCGCGGCAGAGTGATCGCCACGCCTAGTCGCTCCTGACCTCGAACGGTGTGCACCGTTTGGGAAGCAGTTCGCCACGAATGCGCGGGTAGCAGGGCAGGCCCTGCTCGAATGGGGGGGCGTCCTCGCCCTGGATCAGCGGGCGCAGGTAGTCACGGGCCGCCTGGGTGATGCCGTAGCCGTCCGGGGTGATGTAGTTGCGCGGCATGCCCTGCTCGATGTCGGCGACAGTCTCGAGATGGGTGAACCCGATACTCCAGCGATAGGGCTTGTTGGAGTCGCGACGGATAATCGGCATGAAAGCGTCCTCTCCCGCGACCACACCCTCCACCGCCGCGCGGCCGCAGGCATAAGCCTGCTCCACATCCACCTTCGACGCGATATGGCGCGCGGCACGCTGGATGTAGTCCACCACTGCCCAGTGCAGCTTGTGCCCGGTCTTCTCGCGGATCAGTTCGGCCAGGCGCGGGGCGGCGCCGCCGAGCTGGGTGTAGGCGTAGACGTCGTGGCTCTGGGCGACCGAGAACAGGCCGCCGTCGGGATTCTTGAGCCCCTCGGAGACGACCACCACACAATACCCGTGACGCTCGATGGTGCGGTTCAGGTGGTCCAGGAAGTCGTCCTGGTCGAACGGGACCTCGGCGAACAGGATCAGCATGGGCGGCTGGCCGTCGAACTCCTGCGCCAGCGCCGCGGCGGCCGCCAGCCAGCCGGCATGGCGACCCATCACCTCCATCACGAACACCTTGGTGGAGCTGGTATGCATGGACTCGACATCCAGACTGGCCTCGCGCACCACGGTGGCGATGAACTTGGCGGCGGAACCAAAGCCCGGGCTCGAGTCGGTCACGGCAAGGTCGTTGTCGATCGTCTTGGGCACGCCGATCGCCCTGATCGGAAAGCCCATGCGCTCACCCATCTTCGCGATCTTCAGCGCGGTATCCATGGAGCCGCCACCGCCGTTGTAGAAGAAGGTGCCGATGTCATGGGCGCGGAAGACCTCGACCAGACGCTCGTACTGCTCCGGGTCCTTGTCGGGGTCACCCAGGTCGAAGCGACAGGAGCCGAACGCACCCCCGGGCGTATGGCGCAGGGCGGCCAGGGTCAGCGGATCCTCGTGGTCGAGGTCGATGATCTCTTCACGCAGGACACCCAGGATGCCATCCCGCGCCGCATAGATCTTGCCGAAATGGGCCGGGTGAGCGCGGACCGCCTCGATCACCCCCCAGGCACTGGCGTTGATGACGGCGGTGACCCCGCCCGACTGGGCGTACAGCGCGTTCTGCGGCATATAAATCCTCCATTTTTGTTGGGGGTCCCGAATGGCGAGCAAACGCAGTGCCAGGGCCGTCGCGTCGCCATCAGGGCTACAGATCGGCCACATAGGGTGCTTTTGCTACACTATGCCGCCTTTGACACCCGGCGCGCCGGGGCCGTTCGCCCCGCGAGGGGGCTGCTGTGCCCCATTTCGCGCCGTGTCGCCCGATTCACAACAGCATCAGGATTGCATCATGCATATCGGTACCACTCTGACCAACTGCATCATCGAAACCCAGCGCGGCATTCAGGGCGCGACCGGCGAATTCACTGGTCTGCTGAACGACATCTCCGTGGCGTGCAAGAAGATCTCCAACCTCGTCGACAAGGGCGATCTGGTTGGCGTGCTCGGCTCCGCCGGTTCCGAGAACGTGCAGGGCGAGACGCAGAAGAAGCTCGACATCATCACCAACGAGGTGTTCATCGAGAGCCTGAGCCACAACGGCCACGCGGCCGGCCTGGCCTCCGAGGAAATGGAAGAGATCTGCGAGATGCCGGCCGACGCGCCGCGCGGTCACTACCTGGTCCTGTTCGACCCGCTGGACGGCTCCTCCAACATCGATGTGAACGTCTCCGTCGGCACCATCTTCTCGATCCTGAAGGCCCCCGAGGGCGTGACCGATCCGAAGACCGAAGACTTCCTGCAGCCGGGCACCAAGCAGGTCGCCGCCGGTTACTGCCTGTACGGCCCGTCCACGATGATGGTGATGGCCACCGGCCAGGGCGTGAAGATGTTCACGCTGGACAAGGACTTCGGTGAATTCCTGCTAACCAAGGACACCGTGCAGATCCCGGAGGACACCCAGGAGTTTGCGGTCAACATGTCCAACAGCCGTTTCTGGGAAGCGCCAATGAAGCGCTACATCGACGAATGCCTGGCCGGCAAGGAAGGCCCGCGCGGCAAGGACTTCAACATGCGCTGGGTCGCCTCCATGGTCGCCGAGGTGCACCGCATCCTGTGCCGTGGCGGGGTGTTCATGTACCCGATGGACACGAAGATGCAGGCCAAGGGCACGACCGGCAAGCTGCGCCTGATGTACGAGGCCAACCCCATGAGCTTCATCGTCGAACAGGCCGGCGGCGCCGCCACCACCGGCCGCGAGCGCATCATGGACATCAGCCCCGAGGGCATCCACCAGCGCGTGCCGGTGGTCCTGGGCGCGAAGAACGAAGTGGAGCGCATCACCGGCTACCACAACGAGGGCTGATCCCCACGCCCCTGGCAGCGCAAGCCCGGCCCCGCAAGGCGCCGGGCTTTTTTGTGCCCGGAAGACAGCTGTTGTCACGTGTGTGACATTATTGATATACCTGTAACATGGATTCTCCGGGTACCGACTGGCAACTGCTCATCCTCGCCTTCCAGGGCGGGCAGGATTCGACTCGGGTCCGGCTCTGGCGGGCGCTAAAGGCGCTGGGCGCCGCCACGCTGCGCGACGGCGTCTACCTGCTACCCAACCGTTCCGATCTGCGCGACGCTCTGCTGGAACTGGCGGAATCCGCACGGGCGGCGGGCAACCAGGCCTACCACCTGCCGGTGGCGGCCAGCGCCGAGGAACAGGTGCACTACCGCAGCCTGTTCGACCGCGAGGCCGAGTACCGCACGCTGCAGACCAGCGCCGAGACCCTGCTGGGCCAACTGCCCGGACTGGGCGAGGCCGAATTGCTCAAGCGCCTGCGCCAGATCCACCGCGAGGCGGAGCAGCTGCGCCGCACCGATTACTTCCCGGGCCCCGGACGCGGGCCACTGGAGGCCCTGCTCTCCCGGCTCGAGTCCGCGGCCCAGTCGACGCTCTCGCCGGACGAACCCTCGCCCGCGCCGGATTCGGGCATCCCCCGCCTGGATCCGGCGGACTACCGGGGGCGGCTGTGGGCCACGCGCGCGGCCATGTGGGTCGACCGGGTCGCCAGTGCCTGGCTGATCCGCGAATTCATCGACCCGGAAGCCCGCTTCGTCTGGCTTCCCACCCCGGCCGATTGCCCGGCCGAGGCCCTGGGCTTCGACTTCAACGGGGCCGCCTTCACCCACGTCGGCGACCGCGTCACCTTCGAGGTCCTGCTGGCCGCCTTCGGCCTGGAGCGCGACAGCGGTCTCGCGGGACTGGCCGAGATGGTGCATTTCCTGGATGTCGGCGGCCGCCCCATCCCCGAGGCGGCGGGCTTCGAGAGCATCCTGACCGGGGCCAAGCAACAGTGCGCAGACGACGACGCCCTGCTGGCCCGCGTGACCCCGGTGCTACACGACCTTCGCCAGGCCTATGAACAACAATCCGGACGCGATCCCAGATGACCGATCCCGAACACACCGCGACACAACGTCCCGACGCGCCCACCCGGTCCGAGGCCTTTCGCTACTGGCTGAAACTCGGCTTCATCTCGTTCGGCGGGGCCGCCGGGCAGATCGGGATGATGCACGACGAACTGGTGGAACGGCGGCGCTGGGTCTCCGAGAAACGCTTCCTGCATGCGCTGAACTACACCATGGTGCTGCCGGGACCGGAGGCCCAGCAGCTGGCGACCTATCTCGGCTGGCTGCTGCACGGCACCTTCGGCGGCCTGATGGCGGGGCTGCTGTTCATCCTGCCGTCACTGTTTCTGATGATTGGCCTTTCCTGGGCGTATCTGGTCTTTGGCGACGTTCCTGCGGTGGAGGCCGTGTTCTACGGCATCAAGCCGGCGGTGGTCGCGATCATCGTCTACGCCGGCTGGCGCATCGGCGGACGGGTACTCAACAATGGCCTGCTGTGGCTGATGGCCATCGCGGCCTTTCTGGCGATCTTCGCGCTCAATATCCCGTTTCCGTACATCATCATCACAGCGGGTATCCTCGGCTGGCTGGGCAGTCGCGTCTGGCCGGAGCGCTTCCAGAGCGGCGAATCGCACGGGGCCGGCAGTGTCGAGTCCCGCGGCCCGGCGGTGGTGGACGACGACACGCCGCCCGCCCCCTGGATGCAGTTCCGCTGGTCGCGGGTGATCCGTTTTCTGGTGGTGGGCCTGGGCCTGTGGGCCATTGTGTTCGGGGCCCTGCTCGCCGTGTTCGGCTGGGACGCCACGCTGACTCGCATGGGGCAATTCTTCACCCAGACTGCACTGGTCACCTTTGGCGGGGCGTATGCGGTACTGCCCTATGTGTACCAGGGCGGGGTCGAGACCTATGGCTGGCTGAATCCGACGCAGATGATCGACGGCCTGGCCCTGGGCGAATCCACGCCCGGTCCGCTGATCATGGTGGTCACCTTTGTCGGCTTCATCGGTGGCTGGACGCAGGCCTTTCTGGGGCCGGACCAGATCGTGCTGGCCGCCCTGCTCGGAGCCCTGGTCGCGACGTTCTTCACCTTCCTGCCGTCGTTCCTGTTCATCCTGGTCGGCGCCCCGCTGGTCGAGCGCACCCGGGGCGACCTGCACTTTACCGGGCCGCTGACCGGCATCACCGCCGCCGTCGTCGGGGTGATCGTGAACCTTGCCGTCTTCTTCACCTGGCATGTGCTGTGGCCGGACGGATTCGAGGGTGCCTTCGAATGGTTCTCCGCCCTGCTGGGCATCGCCGCCTTTATTGCCCTGGCCCGCTTTCGGGTCGGGATCATCCCGCTGATCGCTATCTGTGCCGTTCTGGGCGCCGGGTATCAGCTTCTGCTCTAGGAGTACGTGACATGCTGAAAAACACACGCAACAGGGCCCTGCTTGTTCTGGCCCTGGCGGCTTTTGTTCTAAGCCCGATGCTCGCGGCCAAGGAGGCTCCCATCCTGCCGGAACCCGAAGCCGTCTCGGACCATGCCCATGCCTGGATCGGGCCGTACGGCGGGCCGGACACCGAGAACCAGGGCTTTCGCATGAACCTCGGCTACGTGGTCGGCGAGGATGCCGTGGCCGTGATCGATTCCGGCCACACCCCGGAGATGGCCCAAGAGATGCTGGAGCATATCCGCGCCACAACGGACAAGCCGGTGCGCTACGTGATCAACACGAACTCGCAGCCGCATCGCTTTATGGGCAATGACGTCTTCCGCGAGGCGGGGGCCGACATCCTGGCCGCGCCCGACGCCGTCGACCGCATGCAAGGGAACGCCTCGATGTTCGCCATGCAGCTCGAGAACGCGCTGGACCGGCCGGAAGGCTCCACCGAACATCCCGAACCACCGAATGTGATGGTCGAAGATCGCGAGGAACTGGACCTGGGCGGTGTCACGCTGACCGTTCGCCATGTGGGCAGCGCCCACACCCACGGCAGTCTGATCGCGGTGGTCGAGCCCGACAACGTCGTGTTTGCCGGTGACGTTCTCTACGGCGGCCGTCTGCTGGCCATCCTGTCCGACGGCAGCATGGAGGGCTGGCTGGAGGCCTACGAACTCCTGCAGGATGAATACGCGGATGCGAAATTCATCCCGGGCCACGGGAAACCGGGCGCACTGTCGACCTTCGACCACGCGACCCACGATTACCTGCGCGCGCTGTGGGACCACATGTTTGAGGCGGCGGACATGGGCACCGACATGCAATCGGCCATCCGCTCCTTCGATGCTTCGCCCTGGCAGGACCTGGCCGATTTCGACGACCTGGCGCCACGCAATGCGAATATCGCCTACCAGGAGGCCGAAAGCGCCCTGTTCTAGCTACCAGCCACGTCCGGCGCCCGCTGGCGCCGGACGCTTCCGCCCCGGCCCGTTACGATCCACCCTATACGATCCGCCCATCGAGTTGCGCACCCGCATCCGGGTCATCCAGCATCGTGCGCAGATTGTCGCTGGTCTGCTGCGCAATGCTTTCCAGGGCCTCGCGGGTCAAAAAGGCCTGGTGGCCAGTCACCAGCACGTCGTCGCGCTGCATCAGTCGCGCCAGACGGACATCCGGCAGCCCCTCCGCCGACCAGTCGTAAAAGAACAGGCCGGCCTCATCCTCATACACGTCGAGTCCCAACCCGCCGAGTTGCCCCGAAGCCAGAGCCGCCTCGGCGGCGTCGGTGTCCAGCAAGCCGCCCCGACCGGTATTAATCAACAGCGCGCCACGCGGCAGGCGCGCAATGCGCTCGGCGTTCATCAGATAGCGGGTCTCGGGCGTCAATGGGCAATGCAAGCTGACCACTTCGGCAGCCGCCAGCAGGTCGTCCAGCTCACGGTACTCGACACCCGCCGCCTGCAAATCGGGGTTGGGGTAAGGGTCGTACGCCAGTACGCGTGACCCGATTCCCTGCAAGGCACGGGCGAAGGCCGAGCCGATATTCCCCGTGCCAATCACGCCGACGGTGCGCCGCGCCAGGTCGAAACCCACCAGGCCCGTCAGGGCGAAGTTGCCCTGTCGCACGCGTTCCCAGGCTTGCGGGATATGGCGGTTCAGTGCCAGTAGCAGTGCCAGTGCATGTTCCGCTACAGCATTGGGTGAGTAGGCAGGTACCCGGGCACACTGCATTCCCAGACCCCGGGCGTACTCGCGATCCAGGTTGTCACAACCGGCACAGCGCAGCGCAATAACCCGAATACCAAAATCTAGAAGCTGGTCGAGCACGGCCGGCCCCAGGTCGTCGTTCACGAATGCACAAATCGCACCCGCATCCTTTGCCTCGCTCACTGTCGTGGCGTCGAGCTTGGCTTCGATGAAATGGGGCTCAAGACCGGCCTGTCGGAGGGCCGGGGTCAGAAATTCGCGATCATGGCTCTGCGTACTGAATACGGCGACTTGCATCAATATCGGCTCCACACGAAACAATCGCACCCATCTTCGCGGCAGACGAACCGCGAGCCAAGTCGCTCGCACATTGATCACCGCATGTATCAGGGAAGCACGGTTGCTTGACCCGTTACGAACAGCACACACCGTGCCAGCAGACCCTGTCGCCGCGCCAGCTTTCCGTCGCCGAGTCACGACTGCTGGCCCAGGAACCACTGATTAATGCACACGCTCGCGGTCGGGCACGGGCGGGGTTGAGCGCGAGTAGACGCTGAGCGCAGTGACGGTGACGAGGATCAGGGCCATGCCGATCATCTGCACGAGCGCCAGGCTTTCGTGCAGGATCACGACGCCGAACAGCGTGGCCGTAACCGGTTCGATCATCGCGACGATGGAGGCGACGGCCGGGGCCGTGGTCCGGAGCCCATTGATGTAGAACGCGAATGACAGGCCCGCCCCGAATACGCCCAGGGCCAGGAACAGCGGCCAGTCGGTCGTCGTCAGGGCGGACACCATCTGGGTGTTGTCCCCCGGCAGCATCAGGAGGATCACGAGTACGCCGAAGGCGATCGAGAGCACCGACTGCGGGCTGCCGTGCGCGCCGGCGTACTTGAAGCCGAAGATGAAGATGGCGTAGGAGAGACCCGCCAGCAGGCCCGCACCGGCACCAATGAGGGTCACGCCGCCCGCGCCGGTATCGTAGATCTGGGTAAGCATCACGATGCCGACCATGACCAGCGCGATCGCCACCAGCTTGAGCGTGGTGGGGCTTTCCAGCTTCAGGGCGAACGAGACGAGGTAGACGAACACTGGGGCGGTGTACATCAGCGTGGCTGCCACCGCGACACTCCCGTTCGCGATACTCACAAAGTAGAAAGCGAAGTTGCCCGCCACGCCAAGCCCAGCCACAGCGGACCAGAACCAGAGCTTGCCACTGCCGAGCCCACTACCGCCCGGCCGCCAGGCCAGCCACGCGAGCACGAAGACCAGGCCGATGGCGCCACGGAAGAACGAGACCACAAAGGGATCCCAGCCTTCGGCCATGAGGATGCCGCCGATCCCGCCGGACAGCCCCCAGAAGAAGGCCGCCAGCACCACGAGTCCTACACCCAGGCCCATCGATAGCTCCCTGTGATCCGTGTTTCCCTGGCTGGAACGGGCCACCGTCGGTGGTGGCTCAACGTGGCCTGGAATGGCGGACAGACGGCAACGACACAGACTGGGCCAGCCTGCGAAACGAAGTGTCACATATTACAGAGAGGTACGGCACAGCTGGAAAGACCCGGCGCGGAGCGTCAGCTCCGATGGAATCCGCCGCACCCGAACGGTCGCAGGCGCAAGGCTTCCGGAACAAGGGCATTTTTTGTGCGCGCGACGGTCTCATAGGGCATGAATGGACGAGCACCTTCGCTCGCCCCGATCGCCAGCAGGTCTCCCCTATGTCCGAACGTGCCCCTCCCATTGCCTGGACGCCGGCAGTTTTCTTTGTACTGACCAACCTGGCCGCGGTCACGCTGGTGCCGTGGTGGTGGTTCACCCAGGGCTTCAGCGGCGCGGCCTGGGCGGTCTTCGGGCTGTTCATGGTGCTGAGCGGGCTCGGCATCACGGTGGGTTATCACCGACTCTGGGCGCACCGCACGCTCAAGGCCCGCGGGCCCTTGCGCGTTCTACTGGCGCTGAGTGGCGCCCTGGCACTGCAGAACAGCATCTACAACTGGGGGGCGCGGCATCGCGTGCATCATCGTTACGTCGATGACGTGGAACGCGATCCGCATTCCATCAAGCGCGGTTTCTGGCACGCCCACATGGGCTGGATGCTGCGCAACTGGCCCGCCAGCGAGGCCGACTATTCACGGGTGAAGGATCTGGCGAAGGACCCGGTGGTGATGTGGCAGCACCGGCATTACTGGACACTCGCATGGGGACTGAACCTCGGCCTGCCGCTGCTACTGGGACTGGCGTTCGGGGATCTGGTGGGCATGCTGCTACTGGCTGGCGTCTTGCGCCTGGTGCTCAGCCACCACTTTACGTTCTTCATCAACTCCCTGGCGCACTGGTGGGGCCGGCGCCCCTACGGCGACGAGAACACCGCCGTGGACAACGGTCTGGTCGCGCTACTCACCTGGGGCGAGGGGTACCACAACTTCCACCACGCCTTTCAGGCGGACTACCGCAACGGGGTGCGCTGGTGGCAGTACGACCCCTCGAAGTGGCTGATCAACCTGCTGGCCTGGACCGGATTGGTGTATGACCGCCGACGGACGCCGCATTTCAAGATCATGCGCGCGCGGCTGTACACGGAGTTCCGCCGGCTGCTCAATGCCGACGCGGCCGGGCCGATGCACGACACCTGGCGCGCGACTGTGGAACGGGAGTATCAGCGTTTCCGCGATACTGTGAACCAATGGCAGGAGGTGCAGGCGCGCAAGATGCGGGCCGGGCGTGCGGCCTTGAATGATCGCTGGCTGCGCACGGAGTTGCGCACCCAGTTCAAGGAGCTGGAGTATCGCCTCAAGATGCAGCGCCGGCGACTGCGCGCCCTGGCGGCCTCTCGCCGCACGACTACGGCGTGAGCGCTGGCTCCGGATCACCGGGCCCGGGCGTCTTCAGGTGCGATCTTTCCCAATTTGGCGGCGACCCGGTCGGCCACCTTGCCACGTACCACCACCTCGTCGGCGCCCGCCTGGCGCGCGGCCTTGAGCACCGCCCCTTCTACATGCGGACCAAATGCGACGATGGTTGCGTCCGGATAGCGCTCCCTCCAGCCCGATACCGCTTCCTCACCACGCGCCCCCAGATCGACCACGATCAGGGTGGGCCGCTCGGGCGTCTGGCTGCTGCTGACCGTCGCGCCGGCCGAACGCCAGCGTGACTCCAGCCGAACGCGGGTCATCAGGTCCGGGGTATCAAGATGGATATGCATAGGGAAACACCGATTAATGTACACGCTCACGCTCGAGTCGCTTTTGCGGGCCAACCAGGCGCGGCGACTGCCATGCAGTCATTCTGCACAAGGGAGCCGCAACGCCGTGCGCGCGCCCCGTTTTTGATCACAACGGGCGGCCGAGCCCCTGCATTGTAATGGGTTGTGGGGTTGGTACCCCAGGTTCCCCGATCCTGCGTTGCGCCCCGAATCGATCAAAAACGGGCGGGTAGAACACTACCCGCTACGCGAGGCGCCTTGTCTCGGAAAACCTGGGGTGCCAACGCGAGTGTGCACATTGATCCGTGTTTCCCTGGGGACTCCCGAAGGGGTCCGCCGATTCGTGGGCATCGGTGCGCGCTCGGCACGGTTCCTGCTCGGACCCGTTAGCGGGATCAAGGTGCCAGGGAGAATGGCTCGGGCACGCTGTCACGACAATGCCATCCGTGATCGAGGATAATCGCACTGCACCGACTGGAGACGACACTGCACCATGACGGAACTGAAAAAAGCGATCGAGCACCAGCGCGAATACCTGGAAGCCCGGCTACAGGAGCCGCTGGCCGATATTGCAGCGCGTCTGAGTACGGCATGGCCACGCCGCGAGGCGCTGGATTCGATTCTGGAAGAGGCGATCCGCCAGATCCCGGAAGCCACCTTTGTCTATGCCCTCAACACCGAGGGCATCCAGCTCTCGGACAACATCTCGCGCAGCGGGGTGCTGCCGGAGCACTTCGGGCGCGACCGCTCGCAGCGTCCTTACATGAAGGAGGCGGTGCCGGCTGCGGGCTTTCTGCTGTCAGAGGCCTACATCAGCCTGCTCGGGCGGCGCCCGTCGCTCACCGCACTACAGCTGGTACGCGACGAGAACGGCACGGCACTCGGGTTCCTGGGTGCGGACTTCGACCTGCGCAACCTACCGGACCTGTCGGAGGATCTTTACGAAGAACCCAATGAGTGGCGCCAGATCAAGGGCGACCCGTCGATCCGCGGGACGCTGTTCCTGCAGAGCCGCACCGAGAGTCTGATGGACCAGCACATCGACACCGCGCTGGCCATCCTGGAGGAACTGTTCACCGAGCGCGGCGTATTTCAGGGTGTGTTCCATTTCTCCAGCTCTCGAGCGACGCTCTGGACCACCGAGGACCCCTACCGCTACCGCATCCTGACCCACGAGTCGCTGGCCGACCCCGATGTCTGCCTCGCCTTCCCCCACGAGCCCTACCCGGAGGAAGCGCTGATCCCGAAGGAGGCCATGGGCCGCGTGCTCGAAGGGCTCAAGGCCCTGCGCTTTGCCGACGAGACCATCTACCTGCGCTCGGCCTCGGTGAACCTGTTCAATGGCATGGTCAGCCTGACCTTCTCCTGCGACGGCTCCCACTACATGACCTGGGACGACTTCCTCGGCCGCTCCATCGACTTCTGGATCGGCGCCACCGGGTAGGAAATACCCACGCGCGCTGACAGCGACCCGCCGCCTGGGCCATGATGGTCTCGGAGTCAGGTGCGGGGACAAGGGATGGAGACCGCAGTAGCCAAGGAGATCGGCGGGCGGCGCGAGCAGCAGGACGCAGTCGGCGTATGGGCCAGCCCGGATGCCCGCTGCGCGTTGCTGGTCGTCGCAGATGGCATGGGCGGGCACGCGGACGGCGCTCAGGCAGCCCGGATGGCCATCGCCACCGCCGAGCGCCTGTGGAACGACTGCGACGGTCGCCCGGAGGACCCGGCGGCACTCCTGGAGCGCCTCTTTCACGAGACCCAGGCCGCCCTGTACAACCCCGAAGCGGCACCCGGCGAACAACCCGGGACCACGCTGGTCGCGCTGTATGTCGGGCCGGAGCGGGCCTGGTGGGCCCACTGCGGCGACAGCCGTCTGTATCACTTCGAGGGGGAGCGCCTGATCACCCGCACGCGGGACCACACCCGGGTGCAGGCGCTGGTGGATGCCGGCGAGATTGGCGAAGAGGACATGGCAACCCACCCGGAACAGAATCAGCTCCTGCAGGCCCTGGGTGTAGTGGATCCGGTACGGGTGGACCATGGCGAAACCCCGCTGACACCCGACAGCCGCTTCCTGCTGTGCTCCGATGGATACTGGGAACAGCTGGGCCCCGATGAGAGTGCTCGGTGGATGAGGCAGCCGGATCTGCGGGCAGCCTGTACACAGGCCGCCGGCCACGCGGCGCAGCGCGGCGGCGCGCATGGAGACAATGTGGCGATCGCGGTGTGGCGGGCGCACAGGGGAACCACGCCGGAGCGACATCACCTGCGGGCGGCGATCCGTCCCGCGTTGCTCGCGGGTCTGCTCCTGCTCGCTGTACTCACGATCCTGCTCTGGCCCCTGGATTGAATATGGCGCGCATTGTTTCCGTGGCAATAGTGCCTCTCGTCACCTTGCTGACCGGCTGCGCCATGCTCACGACCGACCACGAAGAAGCACCGGTCACCGAGGCGGCCGAGGAACCCCGTTCCGACGAGGCGACCGAGCCGCAACCCGAGGTTCTGTCTATTGCCGAGATCATCGAGGCCCTGCAGGAAGGGGACACGGAACACGCCGGTCAGGCACTGGACCGGTTTCTCGAAAACGAGCCCGAGCACCGGGTTGCCCGCAGTCTGCGCTCGCAGCTGGATGCGGACCCGGTCGAGGAACTTGGCGAGGCATCGTTCGAACATACGGTAGAGTCTGGCGAAACGCTGGGACAACTGGCCCGGCGGTATCTCGGCGATGCCAATCGTTTCCTGATCCTGGCGCGTTATAACGACATCGAGCGGCCGTCACGGCTGCTGGCAGGGCAGCGTCTGCGCATCCCGGAAACCGCCCCGCGCGAGGCGAGCACCGCCGATAGGGAAACACTCGACGAGCAATTGGCGGCCCTGGGCGGGCAGGACGACGAGGATGCCTACCTGCGCGCCATCGAGGCCGACCTGGAAGCCGGCCGGTATGCGGAGGCGCGAGAAGGGCTCCAGCACGCGCGCGAGCAGAGCGGTAACGGCCGCTGGGGCCGACGGCTGGCGGCGCTGGAGCACGAAGTGGAGGGGCGGTACTGGGAGCAACGCGGGAACCAGGCACGCGATGCGGGCGACACCGGCGCCGCACTGACCGCCTATGACCGGGCGCTGGAGGCCGACTCCGGGCGCGATGCGGCCCGGGACGCGCGCGAGGAACTGCGCGAGCAACGCAAGGAAGAGCTACATTCGGCCGCGATCCGGCGTTACCGCAACCAGGACCTGGAAGAGGCAATCGCCCTTTGGGACGAGGCGCTGGAGCTGGACCCGGAGTTCGAGGCCGCACGCGGATACCGCCTGCGGGCCCTGGAACTGCAGCGCCGCCTGGAGCGGCTGGGGCACTCGGAAGACGGCGCTTCCTGAGCCGGTCAGACGCCGTATTCGGAGCGGTAGGCGCGCAGGGCCTCGAGGTGCTCGGGGGCGCGGCCGGTCTGCTCCAGCATCTGCACCAGGTCCCCCAGCCGGGCCACGCGCACGACCTCCAGGCCCAGTTCGTCCTCGACCTCCTGGATCGCCGAGCGCTCGCCACGGCCGCGCTCTTCGCGATCCAGGGCAATGGCCACCGCCACCGGCGTGGCGCCCGCCGCGCGGATCAGCTCCACCGATTCACGGATGGCCGTGCCGGCGGTGATCACGTCGTCCACGATCAGCACGCGCCCGGCCAGCGGCGCCCCCACGATGTTGCCGCCCTCGCCATGATCCTTGGCCTCCTTGCGGTTAAAGGCCCAGGGGCGATCCATGTCGTGGTCGCGGTAGAGCGCCTCGGTGACGGCCGCGGCCAGCGGGATGCCCTTGTACGCCGGGCCAAACACCAGATCGAAGGCGACGCCGGAATCGACGATGGCCTGCGCGTAGAACTCGCCCAGGCGTACGAGATCGGAGCCCCGGTTGAACAGGCCGGCATTGAAGAAATACGGGCTTGTCCGCCCCGACTTCAGTGTGAACTCGCCAAAGCGCAGGACGTCGCGTTCCAGGGCATAGTCGAGAAAGGCATGGGCGGTCATCGCGGGGCTCCGGTCGGAAAACGCCGTATTCTGACACAGGCACGGCGGGATTCATCACGCCGGCCCTTTCCTGTACGCGCGCGCGCCGGTATCGTTCCCGGCCATGCGCATACTCTCGATGAACGCCAACGGCATCCGTGCCGCCGCCCGCAAGGGCTTCTTCGACTGGCTCCCGAAGACCGAGGCCGACGTGGTCTGCATCCAGGAGACCAAGGCCCAGATCCACCAGATTCAGGGCGAGCCTTTCCATCCCCCCGGCTATCACAGCGCCTATGTGGACGCGGTGAAACCCGGCTATAGCGGGGTCGCCCTGTACAGCCGGCGCCAGCCGGACGAGGTCATTACTCGCATCGGCTTCGAAGAAGCGGACAACGAGGGTCGCTACGTCGAGATGCGCTTCGGGGACCTGTCCGTGGTGTCGCTATACCTGCCTTCGGGCTCCTCGGGGGATCACCGGCAGGATTCCAAGTGGCGGTTTCTGGATTTCTTCCGGCCGTGGCTGGCCGAGCGCATGCAGGACGGGCGCGAGTGGGTGATCTGCGGCGACTGGAACATTGCCCACAAGGAGATCGACCTGCGCAACTGGAAATCCAACCAGAAGAACTCCGGCTTCCTGCCCGAGGAGCGCGCCTGGCTCGATCACTTGTTCGACGAGATCGGGATGGTGGATGTTTTCCGGCGACTGGACGACCGGCCCGAGCAATACACCTGGTGGTCCAATCGCGGCCAGGCCTGGGCGAAAAACGTGGGCTGGCGTATCGATTACCAGATCGCCACCCCCGGCATCGCAGAAACCGCGCGGGACCCGTACATCCATACGGACGACCGCTACTCCGATCACGCCCCGTTCTGGATCGACTATGACTACACCCCCTGATCGTCATCTGCGGGCACCTTCGTGAGCACAGCTGCCGAGTCGCAGAATCGGCCGAACCGCGACTGGCGCGAGGCACTGTCCGTCTACCGCCATCCGCGGGTGGTGGGCATGCTGTTCCTCGGCTTTGCCGCCGGGCTTCCGCTACTGCTGACGGGCGGCACCTTCACCGCCTGGCTACGCGACCTCGGGGTCGAACTGGCCTCCATAGGTTTCCTCTCCTGGGTGGGCATGGCCTACAGTATCAAGGTGCTGTGGGCCCCGATCGTGGACCGGATGCGACTGCCGCTGCTGACCCGGATCTTCGGGCGACGGCGCGCGTGGATGCTGGCGGCGCAGGCGACCATCATGCTGGGGCTGTTCGGGATCGCCTTCACCGACCCCACCGAACAGCTCTGGCTGGTTGCGGTCTGGGCGGTACTGACCGCCTTTGGCGCCGCAACCCAGGACATCGCAATCGATGCCTACCGTATCGAGGCGGTCAGCCAGGAGCGCCAGGGCGCCATGGCGGCCGCCTATGTCTTCGGGTACCGCGTGGCATTACTGACGGCCGGGGCGGGGGCCCTGCATATTGCGGCCGCCGGCAGCTGGAGCCTGTCCTATATGGCGATGGCGGCACTGATGCTGGTGGGGGTGGTCTGCACCCTGATCGTCCGCGAGCCGGAGGTCGCGCCGCGCGACACAAAGACCGCGCAACTGGAAGCGCGCGTGGTGCATTACATCAACAACACTTCCGACACCGGGCTCTGGCGCGACTTCAAGGCCTGGTTCATCGGCGCGGTGGTATGCCCGTTCGTGGATTTCTGGCAGCGCTTCGGGCGAATTGCGCTGGTGGTGATCGCGTTCATCGCGATCTTCCGCATCAGCGACATCTTCATGGGGGTGATGGCCAATCCGTTCTATCTCGACCTGGGCTTCACCAAGGACGAGATTGCCAACATCGCCGCCGCCTTCGGCCTGGCGATGACCCTGACCGGGGCCGCCCTGGGCGGCCTGCTGGTCGTCCGATTCGGGATCATGCGCATGCTGATCGCGACCGCCATCCTGGCCCCGGCCACCAACCTGACGTTCTCCTGGCTTGCCACCCTGGGCCCGGAGATCTACGGCCTGGTGTTCGCGATCATGGCGGACAACCTCTCCGGCGGGATGGCAATCTCGGTGTTCATCGCCTACCTGTCCAGCCTGACCAACTCGGCTTACACCGCGACCCAGTACGCCCTGTTCAGCTCGATCATGACCCTTCCGGGTCAGTTCCTGGCCGGCTTTACCGGGGTGTTTGCCGAGCACTTGGGCTGGTTCTGGTTCTTTGTCAGCTCCGCCCTCATTGGCATCCCCACCATTTTGCTGGCCCTCGCCCTGATGCGCTGGGCCAACCCGGACCGCATGGCCCAGCCGGGAAGGCCGCCGGAGTTGCAGGAGCCGCCCGAGGGGCCGGAACGCGCCCCCTCGTAGGGAGAGGCCGCAGTTTCAAGCGGCCGTTCAAGCGCCCACGCTCAGGCCGACCGTGGCCTGCAAAAACAAAAACGTCCGCCGGCGATGAACATCGCAAGCGGACGGCAAGGCGCCCCATTAACGAAGGCGCGGCTATCGGCTACCCCGGCGTCAGGGGCGCTTCGGCGTGGTGTACTCGGCCTCTTTCTGGAAGGACTCCCAGATCGTCTCGTAACCGACGAAGCCCTTTTCGTTGGGCGGCATCTGGCGGGTCACCAGGTAACGGGACTTGCCGTCGGGGACCTGCGGGTGTTTCTTCTCGGTATCCTGGCTCATGGTTCATTCACCTCGCTTCGATGAAAAAGAGGGGATGGGAGATACGGGTCTCACTCCCCAGACTTACTGAAAGGCCGGGTGAACGGGCCCCATCACTCGATGGGCACCGCTCGTCCGCTGTCGATTTCCGGGCCCGACTCCACCTTGCCACCATGCTCGATTTCGTCCGCAGTGGCATCACGCACCAACAACACATTCAGCTTGAAAATCACCTGCCGACCACACAGCGGGTTATTGCCATCGATGGTGATCGTCTTGTCGTCGAGCCGCGTGACCAGAAAACTCTTGGTCTGGCCACGATCGTTTTCCATCAGGATCGCCGTACCGAGCTTGCGGTATTCCTCTGGCACATTTTCGATCGCTTCCGTGATCACCAGAGACTCGTCGCGCGGGCCGTACAGCGCATTGCAATCGATGGGGACCTCGATGGTTTCGCCCTGCGCCTTGCCCTCAAGCTCGCCCATTACCTTGGGCGACAGGACCTCATTGACACCGTGCACATAGCCCAGCGGGAACTCCACCTCGGTCAGGACCTGGCCGGATTTCTCGTCGATGACCTGATAGTTCAGCTCAACGTACTTGTTGTCCTTGATTACATCTGTCATTCAAAGTCCCGCTGCCTTAGAAAATGGACGCACCGAAGATTCGCACTTCGCCTTCCTCGTAACCGAGGACCATGCGGCCGAGCCACTCGCCTTCTTTCTTCGTGCTGCGCACCCGATACAGGACCGTGACATGTTCGCCGCGGCGAATGATGCCGAGAAAATCCCAGTCCTCCTTCAGGTTGCGGGTCAGCTCGCTCTGGGCGAATTGCTTGCCCACCTCGACCTCGTTAAGGCCGAACAGCAGGTGGTAGGAGAACCGGCGGACGAATTTGCCGTACTGGCCCTTGTTCGAGTATTTGATCAGATCGTTCCACATGGGGTGGGCGATCTCCAGGATCTCCTCGTCGGAGTGATCGATGATGTTCATCGAGGTCTCCGGCATCGGCTGTGCTTCAGCTGCACTGGTCATGTTGAAACCCCCGGGGGTGACGGTTGAAAGAGAAGACCAACGCGCGAACGCGTTGGCCATCGCCGCTTGCCAGCCGTGGTGACGGGGCCGCAGCCGACCCCGTCACGTTAGCACCCTAGGCTTCCGCCTTCTCGGGCTCGGCCGGGGCCTCGTCCTTGTCGACCAGGTGATAGCACGGCGCCTTCTCCATGGTGTACTCGCCCGTCTTCGGGTCACGACGAGAGACGGTCAGGTGATGCCAGTTCTTGTCGTCGAGCTTCATGTAGTCGCCGCGGTAGTAGTAACCCGGCCAGCGGGTTTCCTTGCGGAACAGCGTGTGGTGGAAGACACTCTCGGCCGTGCGCACGCGGTGCTTCAGCTCCCAGGCGCGCAGCAATTCGTGGATGTCCTCCGCCGCCAGCTTGTCCAGGTCCTCTTCGAGGATGTGCATCTTCTTCAGGCCGATGTTGAGCAGCTTTTCGTTGGTCATGTAGCTGACCGTCACGCCGCCACAGTATTCGTCCATCAGCTTCTGCAGGCGGTCAAGACCCTGGCGCGGGTTGATGTAGTTCGGATTGACCGAACCGGCCACGACCTCGTTGCGGTAGATCTTGTAGTGTTCCAGCGGCTTGTAGATCTCCTCTTTGCGCTTGTTGATCTGCGAATCGGAGACGCGGATGCCATCGGCCTTGCCATCGTCGATGTACTTGCAGGCGGCCTTCGCGGCCAGGCGGCCCTCGGTGAACGAACCGGAGGAGAACGCATGTGGCGTCCCGCCCACGGCATCGCCGGCACCGAACAGGCCTTCGACGCTGGTCATGCGGTTGTAGCCCCAGAAATATTCGGGCGGGGAGACGTCCTCCGGACCGGAGCACCAGGCACCGCAACCCGTGGCGTGCGAACCCATCACGTAGGGCTCCGAGGTGGTCAGTTCGGGGTTCTCGTTCTTGGGGTCGACGTCAGTGGCGGCCCACAGCACGGCCTGGCCGACGGTCATGCCCAGGAAGTTCTCCCAACCCACCTCTTCGAGGTGCGGATCCTGGAAGGCCTCCATGGTGACCATGTGGATCGGGCCACGACCGGCATTCACCTCGTTCAGGAATGCGTGGTTGCGCAGGCAGGTCGGGATCGGGCGATGGGTTCGGTGGGAGGCCTCCGGATCCAGGTACTCCTTGCCGACCATCTCCTGCAGTTGTGGCCACCACTTGGACTCGTACTCTTCGCCGTTGCAGTTCTGCGTGCGGGTCTTCAGATGCAGGAAGTAGGCACCGACCGGGCCGTAGCCATCCTTGAAGCGGGCCAGCACGATGCGGTTTTCCATCTGGGTCATCTTGGCACCGGCGTTGATCAGCAAACCATAGGCCGAGCCGGAAGACCACGGCGCGTACCACACACGGCCCGCACCTTCGCCCACGGAACGCGGCTTGAAGATCATCGAGGCGCCGCCGGCGGCGACGATCACCGTCTTCGACTTGAAGACGTGATAGTTACCGGTGCGAACGTTGAAGCCCACGGCACCGGCCACCCGGTTCTCCTTGGACTCGTCCATCAGCAGATGGGTGACGCAGATGCGGTTGTAGATCGTATCGGCCGACTTCTTGGCGGCCTCGGCCACGATCGGCTTGTAGGATTCGCCGTGGATCATGATCTGCCAGCGGCCTTCACGCTGGTAGGCGCCCGTCTTCGGATCGCGCATCAGCGGCAGGCCCCATTCCTCGAACTGGTGCACGGTGGAGTCCACGTGCCGCGCCATGTCGAACAGCAGGTCCTCGCGCACCATGCCCATCAGGTCGATACGGGCGTAGCGGACGTGGTCCTCGGGGTTGTTTTCGCCCCAGCGGGTGCCCATATAGCAGTTGATCGCGTACAGGCCCTGGGCCACGGCCCCGGAGCGGTCGATGTTGGCCTTTTCGGCAATCACGACCTTCTTGTCCTGGCCCCAGAACCGGGCTTCCCAGGCGGCGCCCGTGCCACCGAGCCCGGCGCCGCAGACCAGGATGTCGATGTTGTCTTCGACGATTGTCTTGTAGGCCATCAGTAGTACACCCCTTCTTTCAGTTTGAGACCGGCGGCCTCCAGCGTGTGCAGATCCCCCTCATCCATGCGGATGTACTTGGGCTCGTTGAACAGTAGCTGGCTGTCCCGCATCGACTGATCCGGCGCGGGCACGTCGGCCAGCTGCGGGATATGCTTGCCCCAGGGTTTGGTGGTGATCGGCGACAGGAAATTCTTTTCCCGGCCGTCGCGGAACTTGATCTTCCAGGCGATGGTGCCGCGCTCTTCGTCGCGGTCGACGCGTACGCTGTGCCCCAGTGGCGCGAAGTCCGCGTAGCCGCGCACGTCAATGGCGTGGTGCGGACAGGCCTTCACGCAGGAATAGCATTCCCAGCACATGTTGGGCTCGATGTTGTAGGCGCGACGGGTCGTTTCGTCGATATGCATGATGTCTGACGGGCAGATGTCCACGCAGTACCCACAGCCATCGCAACGGGTCATGTATACGAAAGTTGGCATGGTAGTCCTCGATCGATGCTGATGTTCGGGTAAATGGCTTTAGTAGTGGTTGGGCGCTTCACGCTGGATACCCTTCCCCATCTCCATCGGCGCGTCACGCAACAGCTCCATCGAGTGGCGCTGCTGTTGCTCGGGGTCGTCACGCGTGAGGGTCGGGAGGTTCTCGGCGGAACCGTCAGCCCGGGTAAGGCGCTTCTGATAGGCCGCAGCGGGCTTGAAGAACATGTGCGCGAACTTGGACCAGTAAACCGTTGCGAACAGAGTCGTGGTGGCCGCGAGGAAGAGCGCGAAGAAGACCCAGCCGAGGGCACCGGCGCCCTGGGTCAGCGACCAAAGGATGGCGAACGTCGACATCGCCAGCAGCGACACGATGAACAGATCGGCACGGACCAGCTGGTACCAGCGACGGCCTTCGGAATTCACATCGACACGAATGAAGAACCAGAACCAGTAGCCACCGAAGGCGAGCGACAGGGCGCCCAGATGCCACAGGAGCGGCCACACGCCGGCGGCAGGCTCGGCCGCGTAGCCAAAAATCAGCACGGCGGAAGAGACGACGAAAACAATAAAGCCCCACATGGTGAAAAGGTGGGAGGCACGACGCGTCGGATTTTTGAATTCGCCAGAGGTGATGACCTCTTTCCCAATGGTCTGCATCGCGAGCGAGAATTTTTCGCCACCGCTCACGCTACGGGTCGCGTTCTTCTCGGCTTTCTTGGCGTTCTCGAAAAAGTACTTGGCACTCCTCTTGTGCATCATGTCGAGGATCGTGCCAGCAGCCACCAAGATGACCATGAGCACGACATACGCCTGCATTGCGGCTGGTGGGATAAACGCAGCCAGTTCGGCAAAGGGATTGCTAGTGATCACGGCGTCAGGCCTCCTCGAGTGTCCAATGGGCCCACTGAGTCTGTGATAAATCGTTCTTGCGCTTCAAATCAAAGTTGCTTGCCTCGACATAAGGGGAATGTATGGGTCGATATGCTAATTTAGGGAAACGCTAATCTATCAAGGTCGCCCGCAGACGGGCGCCCACCCCCAACGACCCTTCAGCCGGTCTTTACTTTGCAGCCCGCATCAAGCCCCCTGAACAATCGCAAAGCGCGCAGCGGCGGGCATTCCGCCCGAGCGAACCGGGGGCATTAAGCCCCGGACTACAAGCCCCGATACCACTTGATCTGCACAGCCCTGCCGGGGTCGCGCCCCGACAGAGGGTCAAGTAACCCGGCGCTTTATGGACTATCTTGTGCTACGTTCAGGGTCGATTTGCAGCGCGCCCGGCCACCAGACGGGCTGGCCGCGTGCGGCCCGAGCACGACACCCGGCGGGATAATCCGCCCAATCCATGCAGCCCACATCCAGCGTCGGCAGGAGATAAAGCCCCATGATCAAACCGCACGGTGCAGACACCCTGAAGCCCCTGTTTGTCTACGACCCCGAACAACACCATGCCCTGCTGAAAGAGGCGGAAAGCCTCCCCTCCGTGGTGATCAGCTCGGCGGCCGCCGGCAACGCCGTGATGATGGGAGGGGGCTATTTCACGCCCCTGACCGGCTTCATGAATGTCGCGGATGCGATGAACTGCGCGGAAAACATGCGGACCACCAGCGGTCTGTTTTTCCCGGTCCCGGTGGTGAACCTGCTGGAGAATGCCGACGCCATCCGCGGGGCCAAGCGAATCGCCCTGCGTGATCCCAACATGGAAGGGAACCCGGTGCTCGCCATCCAGGAAGTCGAGGCGATCGAAGAGTTCAGCGCCGAGCAGATGGAGACCATGACGCAGAAGGTCTACGGCACAACCGACATGGAGCACCCCGGGGTGGCCGCCTTCAACAGCGTGGGTCGCGTCTGCGTGTCGGGCCCCATTCAGGTGCTCCACTTCTCCTATTTCCAGGATGACTTCCCCGATACCTTCCGTACGGCGGTCGAGATCCGCAACGAGATTGCGGAACGCGGCTGGAACAAGGTCGTGGCCTTCCAGACCCGCAACCCGATGCACCGCGCTCACGAGGAGCTGTGCCGCATGGCACTGGATCAGCTGGGCGCCGATGGTCTGGTGATCCACATGCTGCTGGGCAAGCTGAAGCCCGGCGATATCCCGGCCCCCGTGCGCGACGCCGCCATTCGCAAGATGGCCGAGATCTACTTCCCCCCGAACACCGTAATGATCACCGGGTACGGCTTCGACATGCTCTATGCGGGGCCGCGCGAGGCCGTGCTCCATGCGCTGTTCCGACAGAACATGGGTGCCACCCACTTCATCATCGGGCGCGACCACGCCGGCGTTGGGGACTACTACGGACCATTCGACGCCCAGACCATCTTCGACACGGAGGTCCCGAGCGACGCGCTGGAGATCGAGATCTTCCGGGCGGATCACACCGCCTTCTCGAAGAAGCTCGGCCGCGTGGTGATGATGTGTGATGCACCCGATCACACGAAGGAGGACTTCGTACTCCTGTCCGGCACCAAGGTTCGCGAGATGCTGGGCCGCGGCGAGGCACCCCCGCCCGAGTTTTCCCGCCCGGAGGTGG
The DNA here is from genome assembly GCF_000364985.1 of Thioalkalivibrio sp. HL-Eb18. Taxonomy (NCBI): domain Bacteria; kingdom Pseudomonadati; phylum Pseudomonadota; class Gammaproteobacteria; order Chromatiales; family Ectothiorhodospiraceae; genus Thioalkalivibrio; species Thioalkalivibrio sp. HL-Eb18. The sequence continues at coordinate 215,583 of NZ_KB822962.1, read as the reverse complement.
CCGAGATCCTGATGGACTACTACCAGAGCATCAATCAGTAACCGCGTTCGACCGAGCCAAAGCCCGGAAACAAAAAAGGTGGCGGGGTCTCCCGCCACCTTTTTGCGTTCAGTAGGTCTTCGACAACGCCGCCTGGATTTCGGCGAAGGTCCGTGCAACATCGAATGTCTGCACCGACACGCCCAGCTGGCGGCCAATCTGCGTGGCCGAGAACATGCCCCGGATGCGGGTCTCGCCGGTCGCCGGGTCCGTCTGCCCGACGAGCGCATGCTGGCGCCCCCAGTCCTTCAGGGTGGCGATGATGTCGCCAACGTCCGCCTGCATCACCCGCTGCATGTCCAGAAGATCCACGTCATCCAGGGGCGCCATCAGGTCACGTACCCGAAGGTCCTCGTGCCGCAGACCGCGCTCGTTCACCATCTGGATCGGGCGCTCCCCCTGCGTATCGCGAGCCGTAATCAACCCGCGCACCTGACGCGCGTCGTCGACCACGATCAGCAACCGCACACCCCTGGCAATCATCTGCTCCGTCGCCTGACCGAGGGTCGCGTCGGGACCGATCGTGGCCACCGGCACTCGGCGGAAGTCGGTCAGCACACACAACGCGGAGGAGGCCAGCGTAACCCGCGGTTCCTCGTCGGTTACCTGCTGAAGCCCGGTTCCGGGAGCTGCCTTGCTCGATGGCAGGGGCTTGTGCGGGAATTCTGCGGTCATCGCGTTTCTCCATCCAGGGTGGGAACCTAGACGATGCCCTGAGATGGGCGCGCTGACAAGCGGGTTCTGCCGGACCGGATCGGTGGGGGCGAATCCACGCCACGGGGCCACCGAGGGCCTCGAGGGGTCACTCGATTCCGACGGCGGTCTCTTCCGGCGTTGGCCGGATCTCGAACGACATGCGGTCGAGATCCCCCAGCGCCCAGGTCGCCTCGGGCGCGCCGAGACCGGCGACCGTGCCGGGATTCACAACCCAGGTGGAGCCATTCTGCACGTGCGGCTGCTGACGGATCTCGGTCTCGTGGCTGTGGCCGCAGCAGACCAGATCGTAGTCACCGGTGCAGGCCATCGCGTGGGCGTAGTGGGGGTAGTGCGTGACGAAGATGCGCCGCCCACCCAGAGTGATCGTGGCATCCAGCCCGTAGTAGTGCAGCAGGCCGTTGGACTGGTGGGCAATGCGCGAGATCGCGACCGGGTCCCCCAGGTTGTTGCCATGCACCGCGTGGATCGGCACACCCAGCTTCAGTGACGCCCGCAGCGTATTGCCGCCGATCACGTCGCCGCAATGGATGACCGCCTCGGCGCCTTCGGCAATGCCGGCCTCGATCGCGCGGGCCAGCATCGGGCCGCGGTCATGGCTGTCGGAAACAATGCATACCTTCATTGGATTCGCGGGCCTCTGCTGTCAGGTTCCTGGCCCGAGACGATAACACTGCCGCACCCATCCCCGCGTTCAGCCCCGATCCAGGCCGCCCAATCGATACGCAAATCGCGCCCGAAATGCCTTGTGGTGGACCCCCCGGAACTGCATAGTGGGGGTAACCCCGGGCGGCAGAGAGGGGGACGCAAGTATATCGTAATTGTCTAAACTATCAAGGCGTTAACGATCTATGGCACAGACCCCGTCGCACGAAATCAAGAACACCACCTGTTACATGTGCGCCTGCCGTTGCGGCATCCGGGTGCACCTGCGTGACGGGGAGGTGCGCTACATTGATGGCAACCCCGAGCACCCGATCAACGAGGGCGTGATCTGCGCCAAGGGCGCCTCCGGGATCATGAAGCAGCACTCGCCGGCGCGGCTCACCCAGCCCCTGCGGCGCAAGCCCGGTGCCGAGCGTGGCGACGGCGAGTTCGAGCCGATCTCCTGGGAGGAGACCTTCGAGATCCTCGCCGAGCGCCTCGGGCACATTCGCGAGACCGACCCGAAACGCTTTGCGCTGTTTACCGGACGCGACCAGATGCAGGCCCTGACCGGTTTGTTCGCCAAGCAGTTCGGCACCCCCAACTACGCGGCGCACGGCGGCTTCTGCTCGGTGAACATGGCCGCCGGCATGATCTACACCATCGGCGGCTCGTTCTGGGAGTTCGGCGGCCCCGACCTGGAACGCTCCAAGCTGTTCGTGATGATTGGCACCGCGGAGGACCACCACTCCAACCCGCTGAAGGTGGCAATCTCCAAGTTCAAGCGCCAGGGCGGGCGCTTTATCTCCATCAACCCGGTGCGCACCGGCTACTCCGCGATCGCCGACGAGTGGGTCCCGATCCGTCCGGGGACCGACGGCGCCCTGCTGCTGGCACTGATCCACGAGATTATCAACAAGGGCCTGTACGACCGCGACTTCCTGGTGCGCTACAGCAATGCCGGCCAGCTGGTGAACATGGACGAGGACCAGGACGAGTTCGGCATGTTCCTGCGCACCGAGGACCCGCCGGAAGAGGGCTGCTACGACGCGCAGAACCAGCTCTGGTGGGATCGCAAGACCGGTCGCCCGGTGCCCACCCACACCCCGGGCGCCGACCCCTTCCTGCTCGGAGAGTTCACGCTTGACGACGGGACCCGCGCGAAGCCCTCGTTCCAACTGCTGCAGGACCGGGTTGCGGAGTACACCCCGGAATGGGCCGAGCGTGTCACCGGCATAGCGGCCAAGGATATCCGCCGCCTGGCCCACGAGATGGGCGTGACCGCGCGCGACCAGCGCATCGAACTGCCGATCGCCTGGACCGATTCCTGGGGCGTGGAGCACGAGTCGGTGACCGGCAACCCGGTCTCCTTCCATGCGATGCGCGGGCTGGCCGCACACTCGAACGGCTTCCACACCATCCGTTCGCTGTCGATCCTGATGTCGCTGCTGGGCACAATCGACCGCCCCGGCGGGTTCCGCCACAAGGCCCCGTTCCCGCGTCCGATCCCGCCCTGCGCCCGCACGCCGAAGGGGCCGGAGGGCGTGCAGCCCGGCAAGCCGCTGGACGGCATGGTGCTCGGCTGGCCGGCCAGCCCGGACGACCTGTTCGTGGACGACAAGGGCGAGCCGGTGCGGCTCGACAAGGCCTTCTCCTGGGAGTACCCGCTGGCCGTGCACGGCATGATGCACAACGCGATCACCAATGCCTGGCGCGGCGACCCCTACCCGATCGACACCCTGCTGATCTTCATGGCCAACATGGCGTGGAACTCGACCATGAACACGGAGGAGGTCCGCAAGATGTTGAACGACAAGGACGACAACGGGGAGTACAAGATCCCGTTCCTGGTCGTGGCGGATGCCTTCCAGTCCGAGATGACCGCGTTTGCCGACCTGGTGCTGCCGGATACCACCTATCTGGAACGCCACGACGTGATGTCGATGCTGGATCGCCCGATCTCCGAGTTCACCGGGCCGGTGGACTCGGTCCGCATCCCGGTGGTGCCACCGAAGGGCGAATGCAAGCCCTTCCAGGATGTACTGATCGAGCTCGGGTCGCGCCTGAAACTGCCGGCCTTCGTGAACGAGAAGGGCGATCGCAAATTCCGCGACTACCCGGACTTCGTCATCAACTACGAGACCGAGCCGGGCTCCGGCATCGGCTTCCTGGCCGGCTGGCGCGGCAAGGGCGGTGAAAAGTCCCTGCGGGGCGAGCCGAACCCCAATCAGTGGGAGATGTACGCCAAGAACAACTGCGTCTTCCAGTACGAACTGCCCCGCAGCTACCAGTACATGCGCAACTGGAACAAGGGGTATCTGGAGTGGTCGCAGCGCAACCGCATCACGCGCTATGGCGAGCCCGTGCTGATCCACCTCTACTCCGAGGTGCTGATGAAGTTCCGCGCCGCCGCCCAGGGCAAGGGGACCACGCGCAAGGTGCCGGCGCACCTCGCCAAGCGCGTCGAGACCTTTTTCGACCCGCTGCCCTTCTATTACGACCCGCTGGAACACCAGTCCACGGACAAGCACACCTATCCGCTGGCTGCGGTGACCCAGCGGCCGATGGCGATGTACCACTCCTGGGACTCGCAGAACGCCTGGCTGCGCCAGATCCACGCTCACAACCTGCTGTACGTGAACGCGCGCACCGCGCGCGCCGCCGGCATCGAGGACGAGGACTGGATTTGGGTGGAAAGCCAGTGGGGCCGGGTACGCTGCATGGCCAAATACTCCGAGGCGGTGGAACCCGGAACGGTCTGGACCTGGAATGCGATCGGCAAGGCCGCGGGGGCCTGGAACCTGACTCCGGGCGCCAACGAGTCCCGCAAGGGCTTCCTGCTGAACCACCTGATCTCCGAGGAGCTGCCGGGACATGACGGCCCGATCTCCAACTCCGATCCGGTGACCGGTCAGGCGGCCTGGTATGACGTCCGCGTACGAATCTACAAGGCCGAAGAAGGGGAGCCGCAGGAGACCTCTCCCCAGTTCAAGCCGCTCAAACCGTATCCCGGCCAGTCCACACGGGCACGTGTTTTGAACTTCTTTGCAGGCCTGGGGAAACGCTGAGCAATGTACACACTCGCGTTGGCACCCCAGGGTTTCCGAGGCAAGGCGCGGTGCGCAGCCGGTAGTGGTGCTACCGGCCCGTTGTTGTCTGATTCGGGCCGCAACGCAGGATCGGAAAACCTGGGGCACCAACCCCACAAACCATTGAAAAGCAGGGGCTCGGCCGCTTTTGCCTGCGCACGGCGTTGCGGCTCCCTTGTGCAGAGTGACTGCACGGCAGTCGCCGCGCCTTGTTCGCACGCAAAAGCGACTCGAGCGCGAGTGCGCACATTGTGCAGCGTTCCCCCAGGAGGCAAGAAATGACCCAACTCGCCCTCGTCATCGATCTCAACGTCTGCGTGGGTTGCCACGCCTGCGTAACCAGCTGCAAGGAATGGAACACCTCCGGCGATGCCGGCCCCCTGGTCGACCAGAATCCCTACGACGCGGACCCCACCGGCACCTTCTTCAATCGGGTGCAGAGCTTCGAGGTGGGTGAATACCCGAACACCGAGACGGTGCACTTTCCGAAGTCCTGCCTGCATTGCGAGGAGCCGCCCTGCGTGCCGGTGTGTCCGACCGGGGCCTCCTACAAGCGCGAGTCGGACGGCATCGTGCTGGTCGACTACGACAAATGCATCGGCTGCAAGTACTGCTCCTGGGCCTGCCCCTACGGCGTGCGCGAGGTGGATGCCGAACGCAAGGTGATGACCAAGTGCACCCTGTGCGTGGACCGCATCTACAACGAGGAGCTGCCGGAATGGGACCGCAAGCCGGCCTGCGTGCGGGCCTGCCCGACCAATGCGCGGCTCTACGGTGATATCCATGACCCCGAGTCGGTCGTCTCCAAGGCCATCCGCGAGGCCGGTGGTTACCAGCTGATGCCGGAATGGGGGACCAAGCCGGCCAACCACTACCTGCCACGACGCAAGACCCAGCTCACCATCCGCGAGGACGAGGTCGAACGCGCGGACAACCCGCTGAAGATCGACAGTCAGTTGCCGAAGCCCGGGCAGGACGAACCCTCGCTCGACGACGTCACCAGCTGGTAAACAGGGACGAAGACACTATGCATCCAGCCTTCTCGGTCATTTTTCTCACCACCCTGATTGGCGCCGGCCAGGGCCTGTTCCTCGGCCTGTTCGGTGCCGAGGCACTGAGCCTGCTGGGCGTGCTGCCGCCCCCGGGTTCGGACTTCCTGGCTCTGGGCTCCGCGCTTGCGCTGGTCTTCCTGGTGCTGGGGCTGATCGCCTCGTTCTTCCACCTGGGACGGCCGGAACGCGCCTGGCGCACCGCCACCAAGTGGCGCACCTCGTGGCTCTCGCGCGAGGTGATCGTGCTCCCGGCGTTCATGGGCGTGGTGTTCCTGTACGGCGCGGCCCATGCGTTCGGGTTCAATCCGCCCCTGGGTACGCTGGCCGGGGACATACCCGTGCTGCTGACCGTCGTGCTTGGAGCCATCGGGGCACTGCTGGCCATCGTGCTGTATGTGACCACCGCGATGATCTACGCCTGCATCAAGTTCCTGCAGGAATGGCACTCCCCGCTGACCGTGGTGAACTACACCGTGCTGGGGGCCGCCAACGGCTTTACCCTGGCGGCCGCTTATGCGGCCTGGGCCGGTGTCCCGCTGGTCGCCTTCCTGGCGACAGTCGCGATCGTCCTGACGGTTCTGGGACTGGGTACCCGCAGCGCGTCGCTGGTGCGCAACTCCCGCATCAAGTCGAAATCGACGTTGCAAACCGCGATTGGGGTGAAGCACCCGAAGATCCAGCAAAAGTCCCAGGGCTTCATGGGCGGCTCATTCAATACGCGGGAGTTCTTCCACCACATGTCGGCGGCGTTCCTGCGCGGCATGAAGTGGATCTTCCTGCTGGGTGCGTTCGTGGTCCCGGCGATCCTGCTGCTGGTCGTACTGGTCACCCGCATCGACCCGGTCAACCTGCTGATCGCCGCGTTCGTGATCCAGTATCTGGGCATGGTCGCCGAGCGCTGGTTCTTCTTCGCCCAGGCGAACCATCCGCAGAACATCTACTACCAGTCGGTGGCCTGAGTACCACCGGGGGCGGTTCTTCCGCCCCCGGTCCGTCACGGTTCCGGGCACACCCGAGCCGGCCCGGTCAGGCTGCAGGCCAGCCCTCGGTCGCTATCCCCTCGCCCAGATCCACATCTATCAGGCGGCGACGCACCTCCAGCAGCTTTTCCAGCAGGGCCGGTTCGACACGCTCGTAGGCCTCCGCATCCGGTACCCGGTTGACCACCACCCCCAGCAGCTCGGTAATCGCGTTGCCGATCGAGTTCTGGCTGATCGTGACGATCAGGCGACCCTCGTCGTTGCGGTAGATCAGCTGCTTGAAGGCCGGCTGCCAGCGGATCGCATGGGCGTACTTGGCATCGGTGAAGCAGCGGTCTCGCACCTTCTTCGCGGTCTTCAGGAAATCGTTGTTGAACAGCAGGACCTCCTCCACGGCATCGGGGAAGTGCGTCCCCTCGGGCATCGGCGCATTGCGGGTGGAGACCTGCGAGAAGAAGGTCCGGTAGAAGTCCAGAAAGCCCTGCAGCACCGCGTCGTATTCCCGCCAGAAGCGGATGTCCTTCAGCGCCTCGACCCCACCCTGGATCTCCCAGCTCGGGAGGCCGTGCGGGTAGCCGGTCAGCCCCAGGCGGGCCTGGTGGTCCGGCGCCGGCCGGAGGATCTGAAGATCCAGGGCCCGAGTGAAAAAGGCCCGGTAGACGTCGCGCATGTAGGCCTGAAACAGGCTGTGCTGGCCGCCATCGGTCAGGTTGGGGTTGCCGGGATCCGCCAGCGGCGCATCGGCCAGGGTCGCCATCGGAAAGACGATGAAATGGTTGTGCAGCATGCGGATGCTGGGCACGCCCGGCGCGGTGAGCGGCCAGGTCGCATCCAGGCTGGCCTCGCCCGCCAGCACCAGGGCCTCGGCCGGGTCCGGGTACTGTTCCAGCATGTACTCGATGATCACCCCGTTCATCCGGTTCCAGACATGCCGTACCGGCTCCGGCACCTGGGTGCGCCGTACCGGACGCCCCATCGGGTCGAGGATGGTCTGCGAGGTGTTGTAGATGATGGAGCAGTCGAACTCATTGCTGTGTCCCAGCGCCTTGCGGTAGAGCAGGAGGTTCTCCGGATTGACCAGCAGGCCGTTGTTATTCACCAGGTCGGCGAGGTTCTCGGTGCTGTTGAAGAACTCGTTGGGTTTCATGCCCTCCGGGATGTCCAGGGGGATAGGCCGAAACGGCGTGGTGATCTCGCGGGGGCCGGCTTGCATAACGGTGGATGACTCCTTGCAGGGGGCGGGTGTCACGTAAGGATGGGCAGGGTTGTACCGACAACCACAACCCCTGTACTGTAACTTGCGCGGCTCGGGAGTGTCTGCCGCGACCATAGCACAACCACCCACTCCTCATAGGAGCGAGAGCATGCGACTGATTCTGTTGGGGGCGCCCGGCGCCGGCAAGGGCACTCAGGCCCAGTACATCTGCGAGAAGTACAACATCCCGCAGATCTCCACCGGCGATATGCTGCGTGCAGCCGTCAAGGCAGGCACCCCACTGGGTCTGAAGGCCAAAGAGGTCATGGATGCAGGCGGCCTGGTCTCCGACGACATCATCCTGGGTCTGGTGAAGGAACGCGTGGAGCAGCCCGACTGCTGCGACACCGGCTTCCTGTTCGACGGCTTCCCGCGCACCATCCCGCAGGCCGAGGCCCTGAAGGAGCAGAACGTGCCGCTCGACTTTGTCGTGGAGGTGGACGTCCCCGACGAAGAGGTGATCCGCCGCATGAGCGGACGGCGGGTGCATCCCGGCTCCGGGCGCACCTACCACGTCGAATTCAACCCGCCGAAGGTCGAGGGCAAGGATGACGTGACGGGCGAGGATCTGATCCAGCGCGAAGACGACAACGAGGAAACCGTGCGCAAGCGTCTGGAGGCCTATCACAGCCAGACGCGCCCGCTGGTGGACTTCTACTCGAAGTGGGCGGAGAGCGACGACCCCGACGCGCCGAAATATGTCCACATCAAGGGAACCGGATCGGTGGAAGACATCCGCGACCAGATCTTCAAGGCCCTCGGATAGCAAAGGCCCGCCCGGCGTACCGGGCGGGCCTTTGTCAGGGGATCAAAACCCCTGCACTTGGCCCCTGGCCCCGGACACGGGACCAGGGGCCTTTTTCTAGCGACCGAGCACCTTGGTCACCTTGTTCTTGCGCAGACGATAGGCATCCGGCATGCCCGAGCCCAGCAACGGGCGCAGATACATGCGGAAGGCATCCGTGACATCGGTGCCCGAGTCATCGATGAATTCGTCCGGCATCACCTTGGTCTTGCCCGCAACGGCCTCCAGCGGGACGTACTCGTAGTCCACCGAGTAAAAGCCGGTGCGCTTGATCGCGACCGAGCCGTCGCGGCCCTCCCACATCGCGAACTGCACGGCCTTCTCGCCCACCTCGCGGGCCTCGCGCTGATCGACATCGGAGACACAGCCAATAAAGGCACGCTGGAGATAGCCGAAGGTATCGCCGCGCACGCGCTTGACCCCCAGCTTGCTGCGGATCTCGTCGCAAAGCATATCGGCCAGTGCCCCGGTACCGGAGAGCTGCACGTTGCCGTGGGCATCCTTCTCCACGTCCTTGGCCAGCTTGGTCGCGATCGGTTCGCCGTCCGCGTCGTGGATGCCCTCGCTGACCGCGATCACGCAGCGGCCATGACGGTCCATGGTCGCCTTGACGTCCGACAGGAAGCGGTCGACCTCGAAAACCCGTTCGGGCACATAGATCAGATGCGGTCCGTCGTCCGGGAACTTCTTCCCGAGGGCGGAGGCCGCGGTCAGGAATCCGGCATGGCGGCCCATGACGACCGCCAGATAGATCCCCGGGAGGGCATAGTTGTCGAGGTTGGCTCCAATAAAGGCCTGGGCCACGAAGCGCGCGGCCGAGGGGAAGCCCGGCGTGTGGTCGTTTTCCACCAGGTCATTGTCGATCGTCTTCGGGATGTGCACGCAGCGCATCGGGTAGTTGGCCTTGCGCGCTTCCTCGCTGACGATCCGTACCGTGTCGGAGGAGTCGTTGCCGCCGATATAGAAGAAGTAGGTGATCCCGTGGGCCTTCAGGACCTTGAAGATCTCCTTGCAGTAGTCGAGGTCCGGCTTGTCCCGCGTGGATCCCAGTGCCGAGGAGGGCGTCCGTGCGACCATCTCCAGGTTATGGGTGGTCTCCTGGGTCAGGTCCAGGAATTCCTCGTCGATGATCCCGCGCACCCCGTGGAAGGCCCCGTAGACGAGCTCGACATCGGTAAATTTCCGGGCTTCGAGCACCGCGCCCACCATGGATTGATTGATTACCGCCGTCGGGCCTCCACCCTGGGCGATCAGAACCTTGGCCATCTTCGTCCTCCTTCTGCGACTTTAAGTACGTTCCAACCGTGAATCGGCCGCGCAACGACCGGGCATCTCAGTGACATAAGGCCCGAAGATAGCAAATTCCGCACTCTACGCACGGAAACGTTTAATTGTATTATCAAAGACTTATTGACTGGGGAGGACCCACGGGTGCAACGGCACCACCAACCCGATGGGTCGGGGGTACCGGCTCGCAGGCCAGGGGAGGAAGTCGGGGGAACTCAGTCGCGCAAATGCTGGTTCACAAAGCGCGTGACCCGGATCATCGCGTCACGCGAGGCCAGATCGTCGGCGAAGGTGCGGTTGCCGCCGTTGCGAAAATCGAAGCCGCGGCCAACGCCTGGATATTCGATCCAGGTCACATCACCGCCGCGGCTCTCCAGGCCGTCCGCCGCCATCTTCGCGGTCCGGTGGCGCTGATACTGCTCGTCCTCGCCGATCAGGATCATCATCGGGATCTCGAGCTGATTGACCTCGTTGGCGTAGCGATACACCTGGTGCGGCTCGCCGAGGTTCGGGTCCTGCAGGTGCGGGTAGTAACCGGCCCAGCAGGCGACGTCCTCGACCTGGCGCTCGTAGGTCACGGCGACCTTCAGCGTCTTGTAGCCCCCGCGCGTGATGGAAACCAGGCAGGCCCGGTCGCCGACGATGTCGTCGCGCTCGAGCAGGACATCCAGCCCCTGGTTCAGGTCGCCCTCCAGTTCGTAGTCATGATCCAGCGGATGCGTCTCCATGAAGCGGCCGGTGTACAGGTCCGGCGCCATCACCACGAAGCCGCGCGCGGCCAGACGCTTCACGTGCAGGATCGCCAGATCGTCCAGCCCGCGCCGGCCATGGGCCCAGAGGATCGCGGGATAGGCCTCGCCATCGGCGGGGCGCGCGACCAGCGCCGGGATGTCCACGCCGTCGCGCTCATACTCGAATCGCTCGATCTCGACCTCGTGATTCTCGAGGTCCGAATACAGCACGCCGTCCTCCCACCAGTCGTCATCCCACCACCAGTTGTCGGAACCGGTGGGTTCGTCCGCGGCGAGCGGCGCGACGAGGAGGCTGGCGGTGGCCAGCAGGCAGAACGATCGCAAAGCAGAAAACATGAATCCCGAACCCCTTTTCCTGAAGCCGCGTGGACGGCCCAACCGGGGGTCCCGCAGCCGTGAGCCACGCCTTCGAGCTTAGAGCAAAGCACGGCGTCATGCCCAGCGCATCAGCCGCTAGATCCCGTCCGGAAAACCGAGCTGGCGCCAGGCCTCGTAGACCACCACCGCCACCGCGTTGGAGAGATTCAGGCTGCGGCTGTCGGGCTGCATGGGCAGACGCAGTCGCTGTTCGGGAGGCAGTGCGTCGAGTACCGCTTGGGGCAGGCCGCGGGTCTCCGGGCCAAACAACAGCGCATCACCGGACTGGAACCCAGCCTGATCGTAACGGGCCTGCCCGCGCGTGGTCAGGGCGAGCACGCGTTGCGGCCGGGTCGATTCCCGCCACTGGTCGAGGCTGTCATACTCTTGCACCCGGGCCAGCTCGTGATAGTCGAGCCCGGCGCGGCGCGCCCGGGCGCTGTCCAGCTCGAAGCCGAGCGGATGGATCAGGTGCAGCGCCGCCCCGGTGTTGGCCGCCAGACGAATAATATTGCCCGTGTTCGGCGGGATTTCCGGTTCATAAAGGACGATGTGAAGCATGAGTGATTCGCGCACCGATCCGCGGCTGGCCGTTGATTTCTGCGGGCTGCATTTGAACACGCCCCTGGTGCTGCTGTCCGGCTGCGTCGGCTTTGGCGAGGAATACACCCGGGTCGCGGGGTTCTCCAATCGCGACGCGGGTGCGATCTGCCTGAAGGGGACCACCGGCCAGGCGCGACTGGGTAATCCGCCGCACCGCGTCTACGAGACCCCGGACGGCATGCTGAACGCAATCGGGCTGCAGAACCCGGGCGTCGACCGGGTGGTGGACGAGATCCTGCCCGCGCTCGATTTCGAGGAGACGCGCTTTTTCGCCAACGTCTCCGGCTCCACGATCGAGGAGTACATCGAGGTCACCCGGCGTTTCGACGACTCGCCGATCGATGCCATCGAGATCAATATCTCCTGTCCCAACGTGAAAGAGGGCGGCGTGGCCTTCGGCAACGACCCGGAGATGTCCGCGCGCGTGGTCGAGGCCTGCCGTTCGGTGACCTCCAAGCCGCTGATCACCAAGCTCTCGCCCAACCAGACCAACATTGCCGAAAACGCCCGCCGTTGCATCGACGCCGGGACCGACGGCTTTGCGGTCATCAATACCCTGATGGGGATGGCCGTCGACGTGGAAAGCCGCCGTGCGGTGATCGGTAACAACCAGGGCGGACTCTCCGGCCCGGCGATCAAGCCGATTGCGCTGCTGAAGGTGCAGCAGGTCTATCAGGTGGCCGCGCCGCACAACATCCCGATCATCGGCCAGGGCGGCGTGCTGACCGCGCGCGACGCCCTGGAATTCCTGATCGCCGGCGCCAGCACCGTGGGTGTCGGGACCGGGCTGTTCTACGATCCGCTGTGCCTGCCGAAGATCCTGGACGGCATCCGCGACTACATGGATCGCCACGGCATCCAGCAGGTCAGCGAGCTGACCGGGAGCCTGCAGCTCAACAGCGCGATCTCCGCCTGCGCCGCCCCGGCCCCGGAAGACCCGACGACCTGACCCGCCCTACTCGTCGTCGATGCCCAGTTCCTGAATCTTGCGGGTCAAGGTGTTGCGGCCCCAGCCCAGCAGGGCGGCGGCCTGCTGACGGTGCCCACCGGTCACATTCAGCGCCTCGCGGATGACCGTGCGCTCCAGTTGTGGCAGGACCCGCCCGAGCAGATCACGCTCACCTTGTTGCCAGTGCTGCCGGGCCACCTGGGCCAGCTCGCTGGTCCAGTCCCGCGGCGTGGCCATCTGCGCGTCCGGCAGGCCCCCATGGGCCTCCATGGGCGGGGCCTCTTGATGCAGCTCGGTCGGCAGGTCATCCAGATGCACCTCGCGCCCCGATGCCATGACCGTCAACCAGCGACAGGTGTTCTCCAGCTGGCGCACATTGCCCGGCCAGGGCAAGCGCTGCAGCTCGCGCACCACCTCCGGCCGCATGGTCTTTGCCTCCACGCCCAATTCACGCGCCACCTCGGCCATGAAGTGCTGCACCAGCAGCGGGATATCCTCCGGGCGCTCGCGCAGTGACGGTACATGGATGCGGATCACGTTCAGGCGATGGAACAGATCCTCGCGGAACAGCCCGGCGCGCACGCGCTCCTCGAGGTCCTGGTGGGTGGCGGCGATGATACGGACATCGACGCGGATCGGGGTGTGCCCACCGACACGATAGAAGGTTCCGTCCGCCAGCACCCGCAGCAGACGCGTCTGCAGGTCGAACGGCATGTCGCCGATCTCGTCGAGGAACAACGTGCCGCCATCGGCCTGTTCGAAGCGGCCCTTGCGGCTCTGGCTGGCACCGGTGAAGGCACCACGTTCATGGCCAAACAGCTCACTCTCCAGCAGGTCCTTCGGAATCGCGGCGGTGTTCAGCGCGATCAATGGTCGATCGGCCCTCGGGCTGTGCTGGTGCAAGGCCCGCGCGACCAGCTCCTTGCCGGTGCCGGACTCGCCGTTGATCAGCACGGTGATGTTGCTGCGCGACAGGCGCCCGATCGCGCGGAACATCTCCTGCATCGCCGGCGCCTCGCCAATGATGGGGGTGTCCTCGATCCTGGTGCCACCCTCGGCGTTTTGTTGTGCGGTCGCACGCGCCTCGAGTGCACGCTGGACCAGGGCCACGGCGTCGTCGACATCGAACGGCTTGGGCAGATACTCGAAGGCCCCGGTCTGGTAGGCCCCGACCGCGCTTTCGAGATCCGAAAACGCCGTCATGATGATGACCGGTGGAGGATCCGGGCGGGTCTGCATCCGGGCGAGAAAATCGAGGCCGTTCAGCCCCGGCATGCGGATGTCGGCCACCACCGTATCCGGGGCCTCGTCGGTCTCCAGCGCAGCCCAGGCCGCGTCGGCCGTCTCGAATCCGCGCACCTGGATACCGGCACGCTGCAGGGCGCGGTCCAGCACCCAGCGGATCGAGTCGTCGTCATCAATGATCCAGACGATGGGGTCCATCAGTTGCCGGCCTCCTTGGCATTTTGGGGTTCGATCGGCAGCAGGATGTCGAACGAGGTACTGCCCGGTCGTGAACGGCATTCGATGAGCCCGTTGTGCAACTGGATCAGGCTCTGGGCGATCGGCAGGCCCAGCCCGGTGCCGGCGGCGCGGCCGGTGACCATCGGGAAGAAGATGCGCTCACGGATCTCCTCCGGGATGCCCGGGCCGTTGTCGCGCACGCTCAGGCGCGCCACCAGTCGGTGGCGGTGGCCAGAAATGGTGTACTGGCGCAGGACGCGCGAGACGAGCGTGATCTCGCCGCCCTCGCTCAATGCCTGCACCGCGTTCTGCACCAGATTCAGGATGGCCTGCACCAGCATGTCGCGGTCGGCCTGCACCTCAGGGATGCTCGGGTCGTAGTCACCGCGGATCTTCAGACCCAACGGCAACTGCACACTCACCAGGCCGCGCACGTGCTCCAGCACCTCGTGGAGGTTTACGGCCTCGAGGCGGGGCAGGTTGTTCGGCCCGAGCATGCGATCCACCAGGCTGCGCAGCCGGTCCGCCTCGCGAATGATGATGCCGGTATATTCCTTCAGCCCGTCGTCATCCAGTTCGCTGGCCAACAGCTGCGCCGCGCCGCGCAGGCCACCGAGCGGGTTCTTGATCTCGTGGGCCAGCCCGCGGGTCACCGCACGTGTGATGGCCTGCTGCTTCTGCAGCTGTTCCTCGCGACTGATCCGTTCGTGGCGATCGATGGCGTTGAGTTCAAACAAGAGCTGTGACGCTCGACTATCTTCACCGCGCAGGGGCGTGATGGTGATGTCCGCGAGGAACGGCTCGGCGCGCAGGGGCTCCATCTGTCGGGCGCGCAGGGTGATCGGCTGATCGAGCGACAACACCGACCGCAGCCGATTCGACAGGCTGCGGTCGAGCCTGAGCCACTGCCCCAGTCCGTGGCCAACGATACGCTCGCGGCTGAGCCCCAGCAGGACTTCGGCCGCACTGTTCAGGCTCACCAGGCGCAGCTCGCCATCCGTCACCAGCACGGCAGTAGACAGGTCATCCCACCAGGGCCATGGAGCTGGGGCGGGCTTGGCGACAGGATTGTTCATCAACGGGCCTCAAGCAGGAATCGCGCCAAACAGGGGCACCGCACGGGGTGGATCATCCTCGGGCCAGAAAGCGCCCAGGCGCGTTTGGCATGATGGCAATCGCAAAGCTCCGCCCCATTATAGTGCAAAAAAGGCACTATAATGGGGCGGTATACGCACGGAGTTGGTGCGACCGGCTAGTTCTGCGGGATCTGCGGGACCTGGGGCTGGGGTGCGCGCGGGGCTTGTGGGGCCCGAGGGGCCTGCGGGGCCCCACCCTCGGGGAACTGCTGTGGGCGCTGTTGCTGCTGCTGTTCCCGCGGAATCGCGATGCGCAGCACGTTGAACTGGATGGTGTCGCTGCTGACGACCTCCTGCCCGGCGTCGTCCTCTACCCGCGCCTGGAGGCTGTATTCACCGCGGTTGAGCCCCTCGAAGGTAATGCTGCGGTCGGTGCTGTCACCCGCCTCCTCGCCGTTCAGCAGCCAGACGATGCGGTGTCCGGCCTCGGCGTCCAGCGCCGGTTCCAGCGCGATCTCGGCGGTGACATTGCCGTCATTGGCGCGCACGCCGGAACCGTCCTCGGGTTGCGTAATTGCGATGCGCTCGTAGCCGCTGGCACCGGCCTCCTCCTGCTGGGGCCGTACCGGGCGTTCGAGGATCTCGCGGGCACCCTCAAGCGGCACCCCGCGCATGGGCTCGCGCACATTGACCGACTCGCTGGCGCGACCCTCTGGCGGGCGGTCACCAAAGTGCACATTGCCCTGATCATCGGTCCAGCGATAGATCTCGGCCTGGGCCAGCGCCGGGAGACAAAACGCGATTAGTAACAGCACCCAGACCTTGTTCATCGTCGATCTCCTTGGGTCGAGACCCCAGCGCCACCTACGCGGCGCGCACCCACATGCTCTGCACACGGGCGGCGTGCCCCTGCAGCGCAACAAGCCGCTCCCGCTCGGACTCGCCCGCCGCACCCGATTCGCGCCGGGCGATCCAGTCCTCCAGCGCCGCCAGACGCAGCAACGTCGGTGCGGCCCCGCGCTCGATCGCGGCCAACGGGCGTTTGGCATGGTATCCCGCCAGCAACGCGCGGTACGCATCGCCACGGATCTCGCCCGCCTCGTCCACTGCGAGCGCCAGCGCGATGCGCGCGAGCTGCCAGAAAGCGGGCACCGGCGCCGGGGGCATCACCAGATCCGCGAGCCCCGCCCCATCGGGGTAAACCCGCACCGAGTGCCAATAGCTCCCGGCCAGCGGCAGATCCTCGAAACGATAGAGGCTCTGGTGGTGAAGCTCGGCATCCAGCATCTCGCGCTCGCCGGCCGACAGCGTCTGGCCCAGGGAGTCGGCGCGTTCACGCAGTAGCTGCTGCAGTACGCCGCGGCGATAGCCCGTGGCCTCCGGCATCGCACCCGCCGGGTGCAGGGCCTGCCAGCTCGCGGCCCGCTCACCCAGGGCCTCGAGGCTTCCGGGGCCCTCGGCCGACAGGGATTCGCGCAATGCCTGGCCTCGATCCAGCAAAAGAATCCGCGCCCCGTCGGCATCGGCCGTGACCAGCGGGCTGATGCCCGCACCCTTCAGGGCCGCTTCGATACCGGAGGCGGCATCCGCCGGAAGACGCAGGCACTGCACGGGCTGACCCGCCAGCAAGGCCTCGCCCTCGCGAAACTCGATGCTCATCCCGCAGGCCTCGGCACAGGCCTGGAGGTCGTGTTCGTTCATCACCATTGGAAAATCACCCAAGACGGCGGTACGAAATCGGGTTCCAGCTCGCGCTGGCGGCGATCGAGCAGGCCGTCACCGGTGCTGTCGATCAGGTAGTAGGAAGGACCGACTGCGGGTGTCACCTCGACCATCACGAGCTGCCCGCCCACGCGGTACTCGCGCCGGGTCTCACCATCGCGCTCGATGATCACGATGTCGGCCTCTTCCAGTCCGCGCTGCTCGCGGGCGCGCTCGTCCAGCACCGGTGGTGCGGGGTCGACCTCCGCCTCGTCCGGCATCTCGGGCGGCGGCGGAGCATCGTCCCACTCGCGCTCCTGCTGGGCAAAGGCCAGGGCCGGCGCGAGGAACAGACCGGCCAGGATGGCGGCGGGGTAACGGGTGGGTTTAGCGGCCATGCTCACAGCTCCATCATGCGTTTCTTTTCTTCCGCGGAAGGCTCGAAGCTGCGCGCCTCGTAGTGCTCGAAGATCACGTCCACCACGTCTTCCGGGGCATCCACCAACGAGTATAGCTGCAGGTCCTCGGCGTCGATGGTGCCTTCGGACACAAGAGTGTCCTCGAACCAGTGCAGCAGCCCCTTCCAGAACTCGGAGCCGACCAGCACGATCGGGATGCGCCGGGTCTTGCCGGTCTGCACCAGCGTCAGGATCTCCGCCAGTTCGTCCAGCGTGCCAAAACCGCCCGGCAGGACCACATAGGCGGACGCGTACTTCACGAACATCACCTTGCGCGAGAAAAAGTGGCGAAACCCAAGGCCGATGTCCTGATAGGGGTTGGCGCTTTGTTCGTGGGGGAGCTGGATATTCAGGCCGATGCTGGGCGAGCGCCCGGCGAAGGCGCCCTTGTTGGCCGCCTCCATGATGCCCGGGCCACCGCCACTGACCACCGCGAAGCCGGCATCCGACAACTGACGGGCGACCTCTTCGGCCAGCAGGTAATGCGGATGCCCCGGCGGGAAGCGCGCGGAGCCAAAGATGCTCACAGATGGCTTGATATGCGCCAGGCGCTCGAAGCCCTCCACGAACTCCGCCATGATCTGGAAGATCTTCCAGCTTTCGCGGGTCAGGGCGGAGTCGTCAATCGGGCGCAGGCCGGGGTGTTCGGCGCGTTCGCGGTCGTTCATGCGGCGGGTTCCTCGTGTCGAAGGCCAAGCGTAACGGCCGCCCCGGGTCGGTACAAATGGTCGCGGCCTGAGACGGGGCTGTAGAATGGCGCGCACCTTCCGAACGGATGCCGCATTGATGTCACAAGCCCCCCTTGTCCTGGTCGACGGCTCGTCGTATCTGTTCCGGGCCTTCCATGCCTTGCCGCCGCTGACCGCGCCGGATGGCGCCCCGACCGGGGCGATGATTGGTGTGGCGAACATGCTGCGCAAGCTGCGCGCGGACTACGGCCCGGAGCACATGGCGGTGGTGTTCGACGCCAAGGGCAAGACCTTCCGCGACGACATCTATCCGGAATACAAGGCCACCCGCCCGCCGATGCCGGAAGAGCTCGCGGCCCAGATCGAACCGTTGCACGAACTGGTGCGGGCGATGGGCCTGCCGCTTTTGTGCGTCGAGGGCGTGGAGGCCGACGACGTGATTGCGACGCTCGCCGACCAGTCGGCCCGCGCCGGGCACGACGTGGTGATCTCCACCGGCGACAAGGATCTCGCGCAACTGGTGAATGACCGCATCACGCTGGTCAACACCATGAGCGGGGTCACGCTGGACCGCGAGGGCGTGCAGGAGAAGTTCGGCGTGACCCCGGAGCAGATCGTCGACTACCTCGCACTGATGGGCGACAGCGTCGACAACATCCCGGGCGTGGACAAGGTCGGCCCGAAGACCGCAGCCAAGTGGATCGCGAAGTACGGCGACCTCGACACCATCCTGGAACAGGCCGACGACATCGGCGGCAAGATCGGCGAGAACCTGCGCGCCGCAGCCGAGCGCCTGCCCACCTCGCGCGAACTGATCACGGTCAAGCGCGATGTCGAGCTGGACGTCGGCCCCGACGACCTCGCCATCCAGGAACCGGACCATGAGCGCCTGCTGGAGATGGTGCGGCGCTACGGCTTCACCCGCTGGCGCGCGGAACTGGAGGGCGGCGAGGCCGGGGCCGCCGGCGACAACCCTGACAACGGGGGCAATCCGGGCCCGTCGCAGGCGAAGGGCGACTACCGGACGCTGCGCGAGGCGGCCGAACTGGCCGAGCTGCTGGAACGCCTGGACCAGGCCGAGCGCGTCGCCTTCGATACCGAGACCACCAGCCTGGATGCCATGCGCGCCGAGATCGTCGGCATGTCCTTCGCCTTCGAGCCGGGCACCGCGTACTACCTGCCGCTGGCCCACACCGGACCGGATGCCGATCCGCAACTGCCGCGCGCGGAGACGCTCGAACGCCTGAAGCCGTGGCTGGAGTCGGAGCGCCACGGCAAGCTGGGGCATCACCTGAAGTACGACCGCAACGTGCTGGGTAATCACGGCATCACCCTGCGCGGCATCGTCGACGACACCCTGCTGGAGTCGTTCTGCCTGGACGCCGGCGCCAACCGCCACGACCTCGACTCCCTGGCCGAACGCCACCTGGACTACAAGACCACGCATTACGAGGACGTGGCCGGCAAGGGGGCGAAGCAGATCCCGTTCGCCGAGGTGGATATCGGCATCGCCACCGATTACGCCGGCGAGGATGCCGACATCTGCCTGCAGTTGGATGCGGTGTTCCAGCCACGCCTGCAGGAGGCCACAGGCCCCGCGTTTGTCTACCGCGAGATCGAGATGCCGCTGGTCCCGGTGCTGGCGGATATCGAGCGCGTCGGCGTGAAGGTGGACCCGGACCTGCTCGGCGAACAGAGCCAGGAGCTGCTGGCCGAGATGGAGCGCATCGAGCGCGAGGCCTTCGAAGAGGCCGGCGGCGAGTTCAACCTCGGGTCGCCCAAGCAGATCCAGGAGATCCTGTTCGAGCGCCTGGGCCTGCCCGTGCTGCGGCGCACCCCCAAGGGTCAGCCCTCCACCGCCGAGGACGTGCTGGAGCAGATGGCGGACGACTACGCCCTGCCGCGCCTGATCCTCGAGCACCGCGGCCTGTCCAAGCTGCGCAGCACCTACACCGAGACCCTTCCCCGGCGCATCCACCCGGAGACCGGGCGGGTGCACACCTCCTATCACCAGGCGGGGGCGGCCACCGGGCGGCTGTCGTCGTCGGAGCCAAACCTGCAGAACATCCCGGTGCGCACCGAGGCCGGCCGGCGCATCCGCCGCGCGTTCATTGCGGATGAGGGCCACCAGCTGCTGGCGGCGGATTATTCGCAGATCGAACTGCGCATCATGGCCCACCTGTCGCAGGACGCGGGCCTGCTCAAGGCCTTCGCCGAGGGCCAGGACATCCACCGCGCAACCGCCGCCGAGGTCTTCGGGCTGGACCCGGAGCAGGTCTCCGGCGAGCAGCGCCGCGCGGCCAAGGCGATCAATTTCGGCCTGATCTACGGCATGTCCGCCTGGGGGCTGGCGCGCAACCTCGGCATCGAGCAGGGCGAGGCGCGCGAGTACATCGATCGCTACTTCAGCCGCTATCCCGGGGTACACGACTATATGGAACGCGCACGCGCCTCCGGGCGCGAGAACGGCTATGTCGAGACCCTGTTCGGCCGCCGCCTGTACCTGCCGGAGATCAACAGCCGCAACGGGGCACGGCGCCAGCAGTCCGAGCGCGTCGCCATCAACGCCCCGATGCAGGGTACCGCCGCCGACATCATCAAGCGCGCGATGGTGCGGGTCGCGAACGACCTCGAAGCGGCAAAGATCGATGCCCGCATGATCATGCAGGTCCACGACGAACTGGTGTTCGAGGTGGCCGATGCGGCGGTAGAGGACCTGACCACCCACGTGCGCCAGGCCATGAGCGGGGCCGCCGATCTCGACGTCGAGCTGGTCGTGGACGTCGGCGTCGGCGCCAACTGGGACGACGCCCACTAGCCCCCATGTTCGCCCGTCGCTTCAACCGTATCGCCGCCTGGCTGGTCGCACTGTTACTGCTAGCGACCGCCTGGATGCTGGCCGAGCGTTACCTGAATGACGGCGCGCCGATGGGTCTACCATTGGTCCTGCCGGAGGACTGCGACCTGAATGCCGGTCCGTGCACGGCCGAACTGGCCAGGGGGGGCACGATCACGCTCGACATCAGCCCGCGGCCCGTGCCCATGCTGCGCGAACTGGAGCTGCGCCTGATGCTGGATGAACCGGCACGGGCGGCACTCGGGACACCCGATACGCTGGAACTCGATCTGGCGGGCGTGGAGATGTTCATGGGGTATCAGCGCCCGGCGCTGGAGCATGCCGGCGAAGGGCGGTACCACGGCACGACCACCCTGCCGGTCTGCGTGACCGAATCCATGACCTGGGCCGCCACGGCCATGCCCTCTGGCGCGCCGGACGAGGCCTTTGCACAATTCCGTTTTGTCACGGCCCGCGATCACTGATGAGTCCGTTATGAACCGTCTCCCCGTCAGCAGCCTCATCTGGGCCTTTGCCGTGGTCGCCGCCGGTGCGCTACTCGTGTACGTCACCCTGGTTCCGGGCGAACCGCCGCAGCGCGATTTCGCGGCCCACGCACAATTGCCGGTCGCGGACGAGGTGCAGGGCGGCCCCATCGAACTGCCGGTGGCCACCCATGCGAAGCGCTTCGACCTGGACGACTACGCGGGCCAGTACGTGTGGCTGTACTTCGGCTATACCAGCTGCCCGGACGCCTGCCCGACCAGCCTCGGCTGGATCGGCGGGGCGTTGAACCGCTTGCCGGAAGAGTGGCAGGGCGAGGTGAATGGCGTGCTGATCAGCGTGGACCCGAAGCGCGATACCGAGGACCGCCTGGCGGACTATGTGGGTCACTTTCATGCCGGGATTCATGGGGCCACCGGATCCGAGGACGACCTGAGGCCGATAGCCGAACGCTACGGGGTCTTCTACGAACGCCGCGCAACGGAGTCGGCCATGGGCGATGTGATCGACCACAGCTCATCCACCTATCTGATCGGGCCCGATGGCGAGCTGCTGGAGATTCACCCTCACGGGACCAGCGCCGCCGAGCTGGTCGGGGCCCTGCTGGAACATGCCGGGCGGCGGGAAAGCGCAGACTGACGGGGCCTCTGGGCGGCCGCGCTCAGGACTGTGATGCCAATCACGTTCATTTTCGGGAACGGATGGAACTCAAGGCAACGAACGCTTTCTTACGTTACAAGCGCTCTAGCCCAGCGCGAGCCCGCTTCTCTCCCTGAGCGGGCAGGCCTCGCTCCCCCCTGTCGAGGCCGAATCTTGCCCCGGTCCTCCCCAAGGCCGGGGCATTTTTTTGTCTAGGGTTCATGGTTCGCGCCCAAGGGAGGGCCACGGTCAGTCTTCGACCGGCTGGAGCCACTCGGTCAGCAGGCCGCGCAGGTCGTCGACCCCCTGATTTTTCAATGAAGAAAAGGTCTGCAGGGTCGCCTCGATCCCCAACCCTTCCAGCTCGCGCTGGGTCGCGTGCAATTGCTTGTCGGCCGCCTGCCGCGAGAGCTTGTCGGCCTTGGTCAGCAGGCAGTGCAACTGGCAGCGCTCCAGCGGCACCCACTCCAGCAGCTGACGGTCGAGCTCGGTCAGGGGACGACGGATGTCCATGATCAGCACCAGCCCAGCCAGGCACTCGCGCGACTGCAGGTAATCCCCCAGCAGCCGGTCCCAGTGCTGGCGCTGGCCGGCGGACACCTTCGCGTAGCCATAGCCGGGCAGGTCCACCAGCCGCCATGCCGCGTCCGGCGGCAGGGCGAACAGGTTGATCTCCTGGGTGCGCCCGGGCGTGCGGCCCACCCGGGCCAGCGCCTTGCGCCCGCACAGGGCGTTCAGGGCACTGGATTTGCCCGCATTCGAGCGCCCGGCGAAGGCAATCTCGATGCCGTCATCGGGCGGCAGTTGCTCGACTTGGGCAACGCCCTTGATAAAGGCGGTCTCGCGGAAACGGGGCTCCATGGGGCAGGGCGTCCTTGGGAAACACTGGTTAATGTACACGCTCGCTGCTTCGTCGCTCTTGCGAGCGAACACGGCGCAGTGACGGCCGTGCAGTCATTCTGCACAAGGGATCCGAAACGCCGCGCGCACGCCCGTTTTCATCAACAACGGGCGGGTAGAACCAACACCCGCTGCACGGCGCGCCTTGGCTCGGAAAACCTGGCGCACCCGCGCGAGTGCGTACATTGACCAGCGTTTCCCTTGGCCGAGTACCGGACTCGGTTTATTTTTGAGCGCAATTTAGCATTGTGCTATAAACTGCGCCCCTTATGTTGATCGCCCTGCCAAGGGGCACAAGGAACGCGGGTCCGACCCGGCACGCATTTACATGCAGGAGAATCTTCGATCATGAACCACAAGCTTTCCGCTCTCTTTGCTGCCCTGTCCGTCTCCCTGCTGCTCCCGCTGTCGGCAGCTCAGGCGGGCGATCCCCAGCGCGGCCAGGAAATCTCCCAGTCCTGCGCGGCCTGCCACCAGGCGGACGGCAACTCGACCAACCCGGAGTGGCCGAAGCTCGCGGGCCAGCACCCGAAGTACACCGTCAAGCAGCTGCGTGACTTCCAGGAAGGCGAGACCCGCTCCGACTCCCTGATGGCGGGCGAAGTGGCCGACCTGGACGAACAGGACATGCGTGACCTGGCGGCCTACTTCGCCGAGCAGTCCATCACCACCGAAACCGCCGACGAAGACGTCGTCGAGCGCGGCGAGCGCATCTACCGTGGCGGCATCCCGTCCCAGAACGTCGCCGCCTGTATCGCGTGCCACGGCCCGAACGGCCAGGGCAACCCGGAGGCCATGTTCCCGAAGGTGGCAGGCCAGCACGCCACCTACAGCGCAAACCAGCTGCGCAAGTTCCGTGACGGCGAGCGCGCGAACGACGCCGGTCGTATGATGCGCAACGTGGTTCAGCGCATGTCCGACGAAGACATCGAGGCCGTGTCGCAGTACATGGCCGGGCTGTCGTCCGACTGATCGTGCCGGAGCGCCGTGCAGTCCGGGCGGCGAACCTCCCAGGGAAGGGGCGGCCATGGGCCGCCCCTTTTTTGCTGTCCAGGGTGTACAAAATTTGCCGCCGCCGGGAATGGTGCAGGGGTTCCGCGCGTCAGACAGGGCGGATCACAGAGACTAGCCAGCCTTGATAACAGGGTTTGCACGGAACTTCCATGCAGTTTGTCTAGGAAATTGAACCCCGGCAGGGGTACTTCGCATAGTCGCGAAGGTCAACGCAGGTTTCAGTATGTCGAATAACGAACAGGTGGCGGGGCCTGCCCCCGCGGCCGGTGCCCGCAGCAAGCCCGCCCGCGCCCCGCGGCGCAGCCGCATCCTGGTCGAGTTCATGGGTTCCATGAGCCTGGCGATCACCTTGTTGGTGGCGCTGGCCATTGCCTCCGTGATCGGCACGGTGCTCGTCCAGAACCAGCCCTATACCGACTACCTGATCGACTACGGTCCCTTCTGGCACGAGATCTTCGCCGGCATGGGGCTTTATCAGGTCTATTCCGCCACCTGGTTCCTGCTGATCGTCACCTTCCTGGTGGTCTCCACCTCGTTCTGCGTCTACCGCCAGAGCCCGGGCATCCTGAAGGACCTGCGGCGCTACAACCTGCAGGTGAAGGAAAAGTCCCTGCGCTCATTCCACTCGAGCGCGACCGGGGAGCTGAACCAGTCGCAACAAGAATTCATTGATCATGCCCGGCGCGTGCTGAAGGCCCAGGGCTTCAAGGCACGCGAGAAGGAGTCGGAAGGCCAGACGGTGATCGCGGCCATGAAGGGCCGCTGGAACCGCCTCGGCTATCTTCTGACCCACGTTGGCATCGTGGTGATCTGCGTCGGTGCGCTGGCAGACGGCTCGACGCTGCTCAAGGCCAAAGAATGGCTGGGCATCATCGAGATCGAGACCCGGGGCGTCCCGGTCTCCGAGGTGCCGCGATCGGCCTGGGTGCCGGTCTCCAACCCCTCGTTCCGCGGCATGGTCGAGATCCCGGAGGGTTCTTCCGCGGACGTGGTGTTCCTGCCGATGCGTGAGGGCTATTTCGTCCAGCAGCTGCCGTTTCGTATCGAGCTGGAAGAGTTCCGCATCGAGCGCTTCTCGACCGGCACGGAAAGCTCCTACGAGTCGGATCTCGTGATCCATGACCCGAACCGCGACGAGCCGCTGCGGCATACCATCTCGGTCAACCACCCGCTGATCTACAACGGGTACGCGATCTACCAGGCCAGCTTCGCCGATGGCGGCACCCGCCTCGATATCGAGGCGATCCCGCTCGGCGGCGAGGCACTACGCTCGCTGGAAGTCCCCGGGCGCGTATTCCAGGAACAGGAAATCCCGACCCCGCAGGGCGACACCCGCACCATCGAGTTCATCGACTTCAGAGACGAGAACGTGGTGCCGCTGCTGAACGAGGAAGGCCAGCGCGAGAACCGTCGGCTCGGCCCGAGCTTCGATTTCCGACTGATGGACCGCACCGGGCACGGGCTCTACTACCGCAACTACATGCGCCCGGCACTGCAGGAAGGGGCGATGTACTTCCTCAGTGGCGTACGCGAGAGCCCGGGTGACGAGTTCCACTATCTGTTCCTGCCGGCGGATGCCGATGACTCGCTGGACCGTTTCCGCACCTATCTGGCGATGCTGCACAACGCCGAGGTGCGCAACACCATCGCGCGCGAAGTCGCGGCCGACGATCCCTCCGGCACCGCGATCGCCCAGACGACCTCGGAGCTGATGCGCCTGTTCGCCGAGGGCGGATACGGCGCGGTGCACGCGGAGATTGACCGCCGCGTGCCGGAGGAACAGCGCGAACAGGTCGGCCAGCTCCTGATGCGGGTGCTGCACGCCGGGCTACAGGGCCTGTACATGGAGGTCCTGGAAGACGAGGGTGTGGTCTCGATCCAGGAGGAGGAGCAGCGCTGGCTGGAAGATGCAGTCTCCGCGATCAACGCGATCAGCCTCTACGAGTCGCCGTTCTACTTCCACCTGAGCGACTTCGAACACCGCGAGGCCTCCGGTCTGCAGATTGCGCGCGCTCCGGGGCAAAGTACGGTGTACACCGGCAGCGTGATGCTGATCATCGGGATTTTCCTGATGTTTTATGTGTCGTATCAGCGTCTGTGGATCATCGCCCGACGCCGTGAAGACGGCCGCGGGACTCAGGTGACCATGGCCGGCACCAGTAACCGGCACAAGGTGGAATTCGAGAACCGTTTCGCGCATCTTAAGCGTTGGATCATCGATCAGAAGCCGACCAACGGCTCGGACGATGGCCAGAAGTGAATCAACTAATAAGAACGACTAACCGGTAGCAGTCGGAGGAGCGATCCATGTCAGTACCCCATGAGGCCCTGGATTTTGAACGGCCCAGTATCTTCCGGCGCATCCAGCTGCGCGACTGGGCCTATTTCGCCCTGGTGCTCGCCGTTGCCGTAATCGCGCACTGGCAATACGGCCACCTGATGGATCGCTATGACACCGGCGGGCTGATCCTCGCCGCCGGCACGAGCGCCTGGCTCGGCTGGTTCTGGCGACCCTGGCAGCTCTTTTCGATCATCGTCGCCGCGCTCTCGCTGTTCGGGGTCTGGTTGTACGGTGACGATCTGGCCCGGGGCAGCACCAACTTCTGGCTGAACTACATCGGCTCCGGCCAGGCCGGGGTCATGTGGATGAGCGTCATGCTCTACATGGCCACCGCGACCTACATCCTCGGCCTGTTCACCAAATCCGACTTCCCGTCCCGCCTCGGGGCGGCGCTCGCCTGGATCGGCTCGGGCGCCGGGATGATGGCGCTAATGGTCCGCTGGCGCGAGATCTACCTGACCGATCCCAGCTGGGGCTACATCCCGGTGTCCAACCTCTACGAGGTGTTCATCCTGCTGGCGGTGATGACCACGCTGATGTACCTGTACTACGAACAGCGCAGCGGCCAGCGCACCATGGGTGCCTTCGTGATGCTGGTGATCGCCGCCTCGGTAACCTTCCTGTTGTGGTACATGTGGGATCGCCAGGCGCACGAGATCGAACCGCTGGTGCCCGCCCTCAACTCGTGGTGGATGAAGATCCACGTACCGGCCAATTTTGTCGGTTACGGCGGTTTCGCGATTGCATCGATGCTGGGTGTGGCCTACCTGATCAAGCACCGCTTCGAGCGCACCCGCCCGGATGCCGCGATCACCCATCGGCTGCCCAGCAAGGATGCGCTGGACAGCGTGATGTACAAGTCCATCGCGATCGGTTTCGCCTTCTTCACCATCGCCACCGTACTGGGCGCGATGTGGGCGGCCGAGGCCTGGGGCGGCTACTGGACCTGGGATCCGAAGGAGACCTGGAGCCTGATCCTGTGGCTGACCTATGCGTCCTGGCTGCATATGCGCTTCACCAAGGGCTGGCGCGGTCCGGTCATGGCCTGGTGGGCCATCATCGGTCTGTTCGTCACCACCTTCACCTTCCTGGGCGTGAACATGTTCCTGTCCGGGCTGCATTCCTACGGAGAGCTGTAAATGAGGCGTCGTGATTTCTTGGGTGCCATGGGCGGTGCCGGGCTGCTGCTGGCAACCGGCACCAGCCTGGCCCGAGAATACCGGGACGGACAGAACTTCCGGACCATCCAGCCGCCCATTGATACCGGGCTGGAAGACGGGAGGATCCAGGTGGTCGAGGTCTTCTGGTATGGCTGCCCGCACTGCTACTCGTTCGAGCCCTACGTGCAGGAGTGGCAGAAAGGGCTGGCCGACGATGTCGAGTTCGTCTATCTGCCCGCACCGATGAACGATGTCTGGGCCCTGCATGCGCGCGTCTTCTACACCGCGCAGAAGCTGGAGGTCCTGGACGAGGTCCACCAGGCGTTCTATGACGCCATCCATGACCAGGGCCGCGAGCTGCGCTCGGAAAGCGCCATCCTGCGCTTTATCAATCAGCGCGGTCTGGATGCCGACGAGTTCCGCGAAGTGATGCGCTCCGAAGAAATCCGCCGCAAGGTCACAGAGGCCGGCCAGGACGTCCAGGAGTACGGCGTCGAGGGCGTGCCCACCCTGGTCATCGATGGGGAGGCCGTGGTCTCGGCCAGCATGACGCGCAGCCACGAAGAGATGCTCGACGTCGCCGATTTCCTGATCGAACGGGCCCGGGGCTGATCCCGCCCGTGCCCAGGTTCCAGCCGACCGGGTGGCGTAACGCGTGAGCACAACCGTCACCACGGCCCAGCGACTGGTCGAATGCCTGGAACAGGAACAGGTCGAGCGCGTGTTCGGCCTGCCGGGCGAAGAGAACATGGCCGTTCTCGACGCCCTGGCCGACTCCCCGATCGAGTTCATCACCACGCGCCACGAGCAGGGCGCGGCCTTCATGGCCGACGTCCATGGCCGCCTGTCCGGCCGTGCCGGGGTGTGCCTGGCGACGCTTGGCCCGGGGGCGACCAACCTGATCACCGGTGTGGCCGATGCCAACATGGATCACGCCCCGCTGGTCGCAATCGCGGGCCAGGCCAGTACCCACCGGCTGCACAAGGAGTCGCACCAGGTACTTGACCTGAAGGGTCTGTTCCAGCCGATCACCAAGTACAGCTCCAGCGTGGTCGAGCCCGAAATCCTGCCGGAGATCGTCCGCAAGGCCTTCAAGTGGGCCGAGGGTGGCAAGCCCGGCGCCAGCTTCATCGAGCTGCCGGAGAACGTGGCGGCCCTGCCGTGCCCCAACCCCCCGCTTCCGGTCCATGCCGGGCCCGAGGCGGTGCCGGCCGAGGCCTCGCTGGAGGCCGCGGCGAAGCTGCTTAACGAGGCCAAGCATCCGCTGATCCTGGCCGGCAACGGCGTGATCCGCTCGGGGGCCAGCGGTGCCCTTTCCCAGCTCGCCTCCGCGCTGAATATCCCGGTGGCCAACACCTTCATGGCCAAGGGCGTGCTGCCGTTCCGCCACCCGCTGGCGCTGGGCTCGGTCGGCCTGCAAAGCCAGGATTTCGTGAATTTCGGCTTTCACAAGGCCGACGTTATCGTCTGCATCGGGTATGACCTGGTCGAATATCCACCCAAGCTCTGGCACCCGACCGGCGACCGCACGCTGATCCACATCGACTCTGCCCCGGCCGAGGTCGATGGCCACTACAACGTCTCGTCCGAGGTGATCGGCGATCTGAACACCTGCCTCGCCCGCCTCACGGATCTCGTGGACCCGCGCGAGGAGACTATCCTGCGCCCGCTGCGCCAGAGTCTGATCGACGACATGAACGAGCATCGCGAGGACACCCAGTTCCCGCTGAAGCCGCAGAAGCTGATCTGGGACCTGCGCACCGCGGCCGAGCTCGACGCCGTGGTCATTACGGACGTCGGGGCGCACAAGCTCTGGATGGCACGCATGTTCCGCTGCGAGCTCCCCAACACCTGCCTGATCTCGAACGGCTTTGCCAGCATGGGCATTGCCCTGCCAGGGGCGATCGCGGCGGCGGCGCTCTACCCGGAACGCCAGGTGATCGCGGTTACCGGCGATGCCGGCTTCCTGATGAATGTGCAGGAACTGGAAACAGCCGTGCGTCTGAACCAGAGCTTTGTCGTGCTGATCTGGAACGACAACGCCTACGGCCTGATCGAGTGGAAGCAGGTCCGCGAATACGGGCGCAAGGCCTTTGTCGATTTCGGCAACCCCGATTTTGTCCAGCTGGCGCACTCGTTTGGCGCCAGCGGCGTGCGCATCGGCCCGGACGACAGCCTGGAGGCCGCCCTGCGCGAGGCCCTCGCCACCCCCGGTGTCACCATCATCGACTGCCCGGTCGACTACAGCGAAAACCTGAAGCTGACGGAACGTTTGGGCGAGTTGGTCTGTCCATTTTAGGGAGTATCCAGGCGGGCCTTCCGCCATTCTCTGGGGAACCAAGCAGTATGACGGCCGACGGCAAGCATGCCGAACCCGTTCGCGCACAGCCGGCCTCGCCGGAAGTCCGCGGACTGACCTATCAGCACGACCAGGGGGCGCAGCGCCTGCGCCTGTTGAGCTTCAATGCCCAAGTGGGCATCCCCTCGTCGCGCCTGCACCACTATCTGACCAACTCCTGGAAGCACGTCCTGCCTTACAAGGGGCGGATCGGCAACCTGGACCGCGTCGCGCGCTTCATCTCCGATTTCGACATCGTCGGCGTCCAGGAGCTGGACGGGGGCAGCCTGCGCTCGAACTTTGTCGACCTGGCCTCCTATCTGTCGGAAAAGGCCCGCTTCCCGCATACCTATAATCGAATCAATCGTAACCTCGGCCAGTTTGCCAAGCACTCGCTGGCCCTGTTTTCACGGCTGGAGCCGGAGCGGGTCGAAATGCACCGCCTGCCCGGACCGCTGCCAGGGCGCGGGGCGATCGAGGCTCGTTACGCGATGGAAAATGGCGAGGAACTGGTGCTGTTCCTGCTGCACCTTGCACTCGGCCGGCGCGCCCGCCAGGCCCAGCTGGACTACGTCGCCGAGCGCATCCAGTCGGAACGCCACGCCGTGGTGATGGGGGATCTCAACTGCCAGCAGGACAGCCTGGAGATCCGTCGTCTGGTCGCCCGTACCGGGCTGCTGGAACCGATGAGCTGCCCGGCCACCTATCCCTCCTGGGATCCGCGCCTCGTGTTCGACCATATCCTGCTGACGCCGGACCTGCATGTCAGCGACATGCGTGTGTACAACGTGGCCCTGTCCGACCACCTCCCGGTCGGTATCGAGATCGAGCTTCCGGCCGCCCAGTCGCTGCACGGGACCCGCCACACCGCCTGATCCCCACTGGTGGCGTCCGCGTCGCGGACGCGGTTAAATGATCCCGGCACACCCACACTCCACAGCCCTTCCGGGAGCCCCATGTCCGCCAGCGAGATGCGCAGGACCATCATCGACCTCGAACGCCGACTGGAGCGCGAGCAGGTCCAGCAGGATGCACTGAGGCGGGTGGCCCTGCGGGCACTGGCGGTGGTCGGTGCCCGCGTGCCGGCACTGGATGGCGCGGTTCAGGGCCTGTCCCGCGCGGTAGAGGCCTGCCCGCCCGACTCTGCCTGGATGGATCGGCTGGGTGCGCAGCTGGCCGACGCGGTTCGCAGCTCCGATCATCACGAGGACCTGGCCAGCGCTGTGCTCGAGGTCGTGCGCCGCGGACTGAACGGGTTCGATTTCCTGGATCCCGGCCTGGATGACCTGCATCGCGCCACGGAGCGGCGCGACCGCTCGGAGATCGAGCGAACGCTTTCCCGGCTCTTCCTCGTCCTGCATGACAAGTGCGAGCGCGCCATGCACGAGCGCGACGAATTGTCGGACGTCGTGGGCGAAATCTGGCATCGCCTGGAAGATGTCGACTCGGCCCTGTCGGAAGACGAGAAACGCAGCGAACGGGCACGCGACTCGGTTGCGTCCCTGCACGCCGGCATCTCGGACAACGTCCAGGCCATGAAGGGCCGCATGGACGACCTGGAGGACATCGGCACCCTGCGCCAGGAGATCAGCCGGGGCCTGGACCGCGTGGTCGAACACGTGGCGGCCTTTCGCAACCAGCAGGAAAGCGATCTGCTCGAGGCCCTGGAGCGCAACCGCCTGCTGCGGGCGAAGGGCCGTACGCTGGAGTCGCAGATCAATGCCCTGCGCAAGCGGCTGGATCAGGCGCGGGCGGAGGCCTACCGCGACAGCCTGACCGGGCTGCCCAACCGCACCGCCTTCGAGCGCTACCTTGATGGCCTGCGGGAGGAACTGGGGGCGGAGCAACCGGCCTGTCTGCTGGTCTGGGATATCGACCGCTTCAAGGCGATCAACGACGAGTACGGTCACAGTGCCGGCGACAAGGTGCTGAAGGCCGTCGCGGAGATCCTGGCCGAAGGTGTACACAGCGAGGACTTCGTTGCGCGCTACGGGGGCGAGGAATTCGTGATGATCCTCACCGCTGACCCGGATACCTGTCAGCGCCGTGCCGATTCGATCCGCGAGGCCGTCGATCGGCTGATCGTACGGGCCGGAAAGACACGGCTGCGCGTGACCATCTCGGCGGGTATGTGCCCGATCGTAGCTGGGCAGTCCACCGAGGCCATCTTCGACGCCGCGGATCACGCCCTGCTACAGGCGAAGAAGCTGGGGCGCGATCGCGTGGAGCGGGCCGACCGCGAGCCTCACCCGTCCTGATCGCCCGGGAAAATTTCTCTGATAGGAGAAGGCCACTGTGACTGCCGAGTCATCCCCTCAGCTGATCTTTGGCGAGGTCCTGTTCGATGCCTTTCCCGATGGAGAGCGTGTGCTGGGCGGGGCGCCATTCAATGTCGCCTGGAACCTGCATCAGCTCGGGGAGCCGGTCTGTTTCGTCGGCGGCATTGGCAACGACCGGGCGGGTGCCGAGGTGCAGGCCCGCATGGATGCGATCGGCATGGATACCCGCGGGCTGTACCGGCACCCCGAGGCCCCGACCGGCGAGGTCCGTGTCGAACTCGCCCACGGCGAACCCAGCTACACCATCGTGCCGGACCAGGCCTACGACGACGTACCCGCCGCCTGGGCCGATGAACTGCCCGCCTCGACGCCTCTGCTCTACCACGGCACCCTGGCCCTGCGCCGGGGGAATCACGACCTGCTGGCACGCCTGCGCGAACGCGCCGGGCACCGCTTCGTGGACGTGAACCTGCGCGACCCCTGGTATACCCGGGACACGACGCTGGACCTGATACGGAACGCCGACGTGGTGAAGCTGAACCAGGACGAGCTGGCCACCCTGGTCCCCGGGACGGCGGACGACGAGGCGAAGTCCACCCTGCTGGAGCAGGCGGGCATCCGTCAGGCCCTGGTCGTCACCGCCGGGGCCGACGGGGCGATCATCCAGACCGTAGGGGGGGAACGCGTTGCGGCCCCGGCCCCGTCGGTACCCGAGCTTCGCGATGCGGTCGGGGCCGGCGATGCCTTTGCCAGTGTCGTCCTGCTTGGCATGCGGCAGGGCTGGGACTGGCGGACCATCCTCGAACGCGCGCTGGCCTTCGCGGCAGCCGTCTGCACCCTGCAGGGCGCCACCAGCGACGACCCCGACTTTTACCGGGACGCCCGCATCCACTGGGATTGAGCGCGGACAGGCCTGGCCACCTCGTCCGAGATGGCCGTTGGCCGAACCGCCAGCTTACGGGCGCCAGCCGAACTCGTCGGCCTTCTGGCGGGCCAGCGCCGGGATGTCGGTGGCGACGAACTTCTCGTGCAGCACCTGCACCCCGATCATGTGGTTGATCACCGCGTCCAGCTGGACCTGGGTGGCCGCCGGGGTGTTCTCGTCCTCGTGGATCTCGAACACGCGCCGCACGCCCTCCGGGTCCAGCAGGCCCGCCTCGGCCACCTTCTCCGGCGACAGATAGCGATCGGCCAGGGCCTTCATCGCCGCCCACTTGACCGGGTCCGTGTGCGCGGGCGGGGCCATGAACGCGAATTTCTCACGCTCGTAGAGCACCTTGGGCAGCAGGCCCTTCATCGATTCGCGCAGCACATACTTCTCGGTGCGACCCTTGATGCGCATGGTCGGCGGCAGGTGGGCGCAGAATTCGGCCAGGTGGTGGTCGAGAAACGGCGGGCGCGCCTCCATGGAGTTGGCCATGTCCATGCGATCACCACCCCAGGTCAGGATCTGCCCCTCCAGCATGGTCTTGATCCAGACGTACTGGGCCTTGTCCAGCGGGTGGCGGCCATCCAGCATGTCGTCGTCCAGGGCGTTGGCGATCGCACGGCCGGGCTGATAGCCCTGCATGCGCTCGCGGCGCTCCGGCGCCAGCAGGCCGGGCACGTGCGCGGCGGCCGCCAGCCAGGGCTGCAGACAGGACGGGGTAAAGCCCATCATCTTCGTAAACTCGGGGTCGTCGACCTCGTCCTCGGCCAGCATCGCACCCGAGAACAGCTCGTTGGACTCGTTGAGCATCTGCTGCCAGGCGGCGCGGTCGGCCTCCGGCAGGGTGTCAAGGCCGTGCAGGAACATGTCACGGCGGAAGGCCGGGTAGCCGCCGAACAGCTCGTCCGAGCCCTCGCCGGTGACCACTACCTTGTAGCCCGCCTCGTTCACGTGGCGGCTCATCAGCAGCTTGGCCACCCCCAGCGTGTTGTAGATGGTGCGCTCGGCGTGCCACAGGGCCTCTTCGAAGTTGTCGTAGAGGTGGTCGGCGTCCAGCTTCAGGATGTCCTGGTCGGCACCGACACTCTCGGCCATCTCGCGGGCAATCGCGGTCTCGTCGTAGTCGTCGTTGTCGAAGCCGATGGTGAAGGCCTTGACCGGCGACTGCTGACTGGCCGAGGCCAGGCCCAGGGTGATGCAGGAGTCGATGCCGCCGGAGAGGTAGCAGGCCACCGGCACGTCGGCCTCCAGGCGCAGCTGGACGGCCTCCATCAGCTGTTCGCGTACACCCTCGATCCAGTAGTTTTCGTCGGTGTTCTCCTCCGGCGGGCGCTCGGAGGCCAGCGGGAAGTCCATGTCCCAGTATTTCTCCTGGCGCACCTTCAGTTTGCCGTGAGCGCGCTCGACGATGACCATGTGGCCGGGTTTGACCTGCTGGATGCCCTCGAACGCGGTGGTCCCCGGGACCATGGTCTGCATCAGCTGGTGGTACAGGCCGTCATCGGCAAACTGGCGCGGGACGTCGGGGTTGGCGAACAGTACCTTCAACTCGGAGCCGAACACGAAGCTGCCATTGGCCTCGGTGAAGTAAAGCGGCTTGATGCCGAATCGGTCGCGGATCAGGACCAGGCGGTCACGCTTGCGGTCATACAGCGAGATCGCGAACTCCCCGCGGAAATGCTTGATCGCATCCTCCAGCCCCTCACGCTGGTACAGGTGCATGACCATCTCGGAGTCGCTCTTGGTGCGGAACTGCACCCCGCGCGAGGTCAGATCGGTACGGATGCGCTTGTAGTCGTACAGCTCGCCGTTGACCGCGGTCATGATCTCGCCATCGGTCAGGCAGAACGGCTGGCGGCCGCGGTTCTCGTCCAGATCGATGATCGACAGCCGAGCATGCGAAAACCCCACCCCGCGATCATCCTGCGTCTTGTAGCCGAAGCCGTCCGGGCCGCGGTGATACTGGATCGCGGCCATGTTGACCAGGGTCTGAGGGTCCACCTTCCGGTTGGGGTCGGCGTGAAAGATTCCGGCGATGCCACACATGGCATGTCTCCTTGGTTCGATTCCGTGGGGGCGAGCGGGGCGCGCTTTACGGCGCGCCACGCCGCTCGCGGTTCAAGTTCAACGTTGGCTCAGTCTTCCGGGGTATCCATGACCGCACTGATCCGGCGGACCACCGTGGTCAACAGCGCCATGCGCACGAACACAGCCCCGCGGGCCTGGGCGAAGTACCAATTGTGCGGGGTGTCGTCGAGGTCCGTGGACAGCTCGTCACCGCGTGCCAGCGGGTGCAGGATGACCGCGCCCTTCTTGAGCGGGGAGTTGCGATCCAGCTTCAGGCCCTCGCCCATGGATTCGAACGTGTCCCCCACCCAGGCAATGGCGTTGATATAGACGACGTCCAGTTCCGGCAGCAGCGGGTCCAGTTCGTGCACCACGCGAAGGCTCAGGCCAGCCTCTTCCAGCTCCTCGCGCTGGCCCGGGTCAAAATTCTCGTCCTCGCGGGAGATGATTACGACCTCCTCGATGGCCTCGGGGAACAGGCTCAGCAGGCGCAGCAGCGAACGCACCGTGCGCATGCGCGAGGGCACCCCGATGATGCCGACCTTGATGCGATCCTCCGGCGCCACCGGGCCGGTGAACAGCTGCGGTCGCCACTTGGCCAGGGTGTAGACGTCGGCCAGGGCCTGGGTCGGATGCTCGTCGATTCCGTTGCCGGCGTTGACCAGGGGGATGCGCAGGTTCTCCAGCATGTTGTGCGCCGCCTCGCCGTCGGAGGAGCGCAGCACCAGCACGTCGCCGTAGTTGTTGAACATCTCGGCGATGTCCGCCAGCGATTCGCCCTTGGCAATCCCGGTGCTCTTGGGGTCGGTGATCGACATCACCGCCCCGCCAAGCCGGTGCCAGGCGCTCTCGAACGACAGCCGCGTTCGGGTCGAAGGCTCGTAGAACGCGCTGATCAGGATCTTGCCGGCCAGCGGCAGGTGCATCAGCGCCGGGGTGGTCTCGTACTGCGCCGCCAGACGGAACAACTGCAGCAGTTCGGCGCGCGAGAACTGCTGACTGGAGACCACATGCGCGGCCGCGAGCTTCAGCAGCGGGTCCGGGTCTTCCTCCACCGCCTCGAGGAGCGCCTTCGGCCGGTCGGTACCGGCGGCGCCGTCTTTCGGGTGGAGCACGTGCAGGGGATCTTCGGTGTAGTTCACCAGAGGCATCCTTTTTTCCAGTCGCGAATGAACAGGGCCAGCAGCAGGATCGGGGTCAGGGTGGCGACCAGCGTGGCCACCACGACGATCACGGACAAGGCGGTAGACGAGATCATCATGCGCTCCGGACCTCCTCGGCCTTGGCGTCGCGGGACAGGCGATCCCAGTCAAACGGCCGCGGCGCCAGCCAGGTACTCAGTACCATCACGGCCAGGGAGACGGCCGCGCCCACCAGTGCCGCGACATAGAAGCCGATCAGGAAATAGCTGGCCAGCCCAATGCCCGATCCCAGTATCATCGACCAGGCCGCGCCCTGAGGGTTCGCCCGCCGCCAGTACAGCCCGGCGACGATCGGCCAGATCGCCGAGGCCACGAAGGCCCCGGTAAAGTACAGCAGTTCGGCCAGCGATCCGATGATCGGCAGCTCGCCGCGATAGCTCGCGGCCAGCCAGGTCAGCAGCCCCAGCAGCACCACGATCACCTTGGTCGCGCGGAACTGGTTCTGCTCGCTGGCCTGCGGACGGATATGGCCGCGGTAGATATCACGGGTGACCAGGTCCGAGGTGGCCGCCAGCAGCGAGTCGAGGCTTGAGGCCAGTGCGGCGAAGACGACGATGAAGACCACGATTGCGCCGGTCAGCCCAAGCACCTCGGCCGCGACCAGCGGCCCGACCATGTCCGCCGCGGGCACATTGATGCCCAGTGCCGGCGTAGCGAGGGCGATGAATCCGGCCACGATCGGGATCGGCAGCCACAGCAGCCCGCCCAGCAGGTAGGCGCGGAAGCCCACGTTGCGGCCGAAGGCGAACGCACGCGACCACCAGACGTTGGAGTGGAAGATCTCGCCCACCCCGAACAGCAGGTTGTTGAACAGGAACATGATCGCGGCCGGGAACAGCAGGCTCAGCAGTTCCGGGCGCTCTTCCATCAGGTTGAAGTGGATCGCCTCGAAGCCGACCTTGTCGATGGTCAGCCAGGCAATGAACGCCGCGCCCGCGATGATGATGATGGTCTGGATGAAGTCGGTCCCGATGACCGCGCGCAAACCGCCCAGCAGGGTGTAGATCACGCAGACCGTGAGGATCACGGTCATCCCCACGCGGTAGTCGATCCCGGCCAGGGCGTTGATCAGTACCCCGCCAGCCATGGCCATCGAGACCAGCCAGCCGAAGGCGTAGATCAGCGAGACCAGCAGGAAGACCCGCCAGGTAAAAGTGCCGAAGCGCAGCCGGATAAAGTCCCCGGAGGTGAAACCGCGCGGCATCAGCTCGCGGATCCGTCGCGCCAGCGGCGCGAACAGGATCAGGCCCAGCGCCCCCAGCGAATACCCGAGCATGCCCCAGACACCCAACTGCAGCGCCAGCTGCGGGGCGGTCATCGTGGTGTTGGCCGTCACCCAGGTGGCCATCGCAGTCGCGGTGGCCAACGCCAGCCCCACGTTGCGCCCGGCCAGCATGTGGTCCTCGGCGGTCTTGTTGTGACGACCCAGCCACCAGCCGAGCACCACCCAGAGGATGCTGAACGCGATCAGCAGCCCCCAGGCGATCGAACTCGGGAGGATCGGGTCGTCGAGGCCGGTCACGAGGCCTCCTTCACCTTCTTGATCTCGCGGATCGCCTCGTCGGTGGTCATCACGCGGGCGTAGCGATCCTTGATGGTGGTGATCGTCGCCTTCTGCATCTCCGGGGTCACCGTCGCGGTGGCGTCGTCCATCAGCGTGACATAGAAGCCGAGGTCACAGGCATCGCGCACGGCCGTGGACACGCACTCGTTGGAGTACACACCCACAATGAACAGCGCCGAGATGTTCAGGTTGCGCAGGATGTAGTGCAGATTGGTCGAGTTGAAGACCCCGCTGGCGGTCTTGTCCAGCACGATTTCGTCGCCCACCGGTGCCACCTGCTCGACGAACTCCGCGTCCTTGGAGCCGGGCGCGGCGTGCAGACCGAGGCGCTTGTGGCCCGGGCTGCGGTCGCGGCCGTCGTGGGTCAACGATCGGATACGCGTGTGGATGACCTCCAGCCCCTGCTCGCGAAACGCATCCTGCAACCGGCGCACGTTCGGCAGCACCGTCTGCTCCAGACGGTTGAAGTAGTACTCCTGCGCCTCGGGCGGCACGCCGGACTGCACCGAGTCGGCGAACACGCCGTGACCGCGCGCGGCGTCCAGATACTGCAGGTCGATGCACAGCAGGGCGACGTGATGCTCGCGCAGCTCCTGACGCAGGACCGGCGTCGTGATCAGGCTCTCCTGGTACTGCTCGCGCAGCGGGTCCAGGGAGTCGTAGTCGGTGAGCTGGGAGACGTTGTCGTTATTGGCCATGCCGGGCGGTCCTTGGGTCGCGGTGATCGGGGATGCTCACGAACGGGCGGCCAGGGCCAAGGCGCTTTGCAGCGTCAGGTTGGCGCCAGTCTCGATGTCCTCCCAGTTTGTCCATTCCGCTGCGGAATGGCTACGCCCCTGCAGGCTCGGCACGAAGATCATGCCGGTCCGCGTGATCGCGCTCATGCTCTGGGTGTCGTGCGCGGCCCCGCTGGGCATGGTCAGGTACTCCAGACCCATGCGTTCGGCGGTCGCCTCGATGGTCTGCACGATGCCCGTATCGCAGCGCACGGGATCGATCTCGGAGAGCACGTCGAACTCGAACATCAGGTCGCGCCGTCGCGCCAGGCTCGACAGGGTCCGGCGGGCCGCATGGGCCAGCGCGGTCAGGACCTTCTCGTCGGTGTCGCGCACCTCGAACGAGAAGGTCGCCATGCCGGGCACGGTATTCGCCGCGCCCGGCGAGAGCTCCACGCGTCCGATGGTCGCGCGCGAGTTCGGGCTGCCGTGCTCCTCCAGCAGGCGATTGATCTCGCCGCCGAACTCGGCCAGCCCCTGAAAGGCGTCGATGCGCATATCCATCGGCGTGGTGCCCGCATGGTTCGGCTGCCCCTTCAGGCGCACCTCCCACTTGAACAACCCGGTGATGGCCTCGACCACACCCACGCTCAGCCCGCGGCGATCCAGTACCGGGCCCTGTTCGATATGGGTCTCGATGAAGGCATGCAGGGTGTGCGGGTCGCGCCGCGCGCTCAGGGCGTCGTCGGCATTCAGGCCCCAGTTGGCCATCGCCTCGACCAGGGTGATGCCCTCCAGATCCCGGGCATGGCTGATGCTCTCCGGGGTCAGCTTGCCGGCCATCGCCTGCGAGCCGAACATGCCGCCGAACCGGCCCTCCTCGTCGGTGAAGTCGATCACCTCCAGCGGATACTGCAGGTCGACCTCCTGTTCCTTGGCCGTGCGCAGGACCTCCAGCCCGATCAGGACGCCCAGGGCACCATCCAGCGGGCCGCCGCCGGGGACGGTATCGAGATGTGAGCCCATCGCGACCACCGGGCGCTTGCCGTCGTAGTCCAGTCGACCATGCAGGTTGGCGGCGCCATCCTGCCAGACGTCGAGGCCCGCGGCCTCCAGGCGGCCACGAAACCACTCGCGCCCGGCGCGATCCCCCTCGCTGAACGCGCGGCGGTGCAGGCCACGGTCGGCGTCGCGTCCAATCTGCCCCAGCTCGGTGATGTCCTGCTGCAGGCGCTGCATGTTGATCTTGAGTTCGTGCATCGTGTTCTCCGGTGGGGCCACCGGCCCCGGTCGCGGTGCACGCGGATCGACGGGGCGGGGCGAGTGAATTCAGTCGCGCGGGCGGCCGCGCAGGATGGCGACGATCAGGACCAGAAAGACGACGCCCCCCAGCGCGAAAAAGCCGAACGCACGGGCCAGGCTGTGGTGCGCCACCTCGACCCGGGCCTCGTCGGCCCAGTCGTCCGCGCCATCGGCCCGCAGGCGAAAGCGATATTCGCCGTCCGGGAGACCGCTGATCACGCTGCTGGTGTCACCGCCGCGGTAGATCACGCGAGCGTCGTCGAAATCCGGACCGCTCGCCTGTTCGAGTTCGACGGGCCCCTCGGCGTTCCATTCGAGGGTTAGACCACCATCACGGGAGTCCGCAGGCGGGTCGTCAAAACGAGGCTCGGCCAGTGCAACCAGCGGCAGCAGCAGAAGCAGCAGGCTCGCGGGCAGGAGGGAGCGCATGGCGCGTTTCCTGACGGCCACGCCGATCAGGTTTTCACCTCGAACGGCTGCAGACCGGCACGCGGCTCGGTGGTGTTCATCGCATCGACCAGCAGGGTCAGCCCCTGATCCAGCTCGGCCAGGCGCTCGGGCGGGAGGGCGTGCAACGCACGGTTCAACTCGCCCTGGGGGGCCGCCGGGGCGTCGGACAGGAGCGCCTCCCCCTTGGGCGTGACATACAGGCGCACGATGCGCTGGTCCTTCTCTGGACGGCGGCGCTCGACCAGCCCGCTGTATTCCAGCTTGTCCAGCAGGTTCGAGGTGGTCGAGGCATGCACCGACAGCCGACGCGAGAGGTCGCTGACATTCAGCCCGGGCGTACGCTGCAGCTCCCACAAGGCCCACAACTGCGAGGCACTGATCCCACAGGCGCGCTCCACTGCCCGCGAGTGCCCTTGCAGGGCGCGGATGATCACGCGCAGCTGACGGATCACGGAACGCGGCAGATCCGGTTCCCCTTCCGTTGCGGGGCGTTGAGGTTCGTTCTGGGCAGAAACAGCTGACATCACAGTCGGACTCAGTGTGGCGATTGCCATATAGTTTTGTACAAAAATACTATTAGCGCAAGTCTGGGCTACTCAGTCATTGGACAAGACCTGTACATGCGTCTATCTAGAGGAAGGGCCACGGAGAGGGTCCGTTTGGCCAGGTACGGCGATCTATTCCTTGCCGGCAATGCCAGAATGAGGACCGCACTCGCGGTCAGATCTTGGGAGCGACCACTACAGGGGACAGGGACAGGCAGGTCGGCATCGGAAGGGTTTGACCGAACCCGCACGGCCCACGAAAAGGGCCATCGATCAGAGGGGTGAAAATGCTGCGCACCAACCTTCTCGCGGCGGGACTGGGTCAGTTGTCTCCTCAGAATGCGTGACCTCCCTGACAGACCTTTTCGGGAGGAGTACAGCATGGACAAGTACACGTTGAACCGGCCCCGGGCGCTCGGGCTGTCCGGAGCCATCGTGCTCGCCTTGACCCTTGGCCCGCAGTCCGCGGCCGCAGAGTACGAAGGCATCCAGGTGGGGAATCTGACCATCGGTGGCGCGCTGAGGGCCAACTATATCCTGGGTGACTATCCCGACGGCGATCGACGCGAATGGGGCAAGGGTGGCGATTTCACTCTGGACACCGCCCGCATCAATCTCGATTACGAAAACGGGCCGTGGCTCGGCAAGTTCGAGTACCGCTGGTACGAGGGCTACAACATGCTGCATACCGGCTGGGCAGGCTATCGCTTCAACAACGAGAGCCAGCTGGAGGTCGGCGTGACCCGCGCGCCGTTCGGCCCGGGACCGTACGGTGTCTCCCAGAGCTGGTTTTTCGACCAGCATTACTATCTCGGCCTGTCGGACAACATGAACCTCGGTGCCAAATACACGATGCCGATGGGCGACTGGACTTGGGATTTTGCCTATTTCTATTCCGATGCCGGGTCCTACTCGGGTGACACCGAAGACAGCGCCCGCTACTCCTACGACGTCGTCAACGAGACCGGGGACGGCTTTGAGGAACGCAACCAGGTCAATATCCGCGGGATCTACAGCATCCCGGATACCAACCACGAGGTGGGCTTCTCGGCGCAGTACGGAGAGCTGCGCAGCCGCGGCCCTCAGGACGACGGGGACCACTACGCGGTGTCCGGCCACATGGTCAACAACTGGGGCAACTGGACACTGGCCAGCCAGCTGACCTACTACAAGATGGACGTGGACGAACACACGCTGCTTGATGGCAGCGTCACGGATCGCCGGATCGACATGGGCGCTTACGACTTCCCGAACACCGTGGCCACCGAGGGCTGGGTCCCGGCCGTCTCGCTCAGCTACTACCACGAGACCCCGAATATCGGCTGGCTGGACTACGTTATCCCCTATGCGGAATTCAGCTCAGTGGTAAAAAGCGAGAGCGACTTCAACAACAGCGACCTTCTGGTGCTGGGGGCCGCCTGGGGCCGAGGCAACTGGTACATCTATACGGATCTCGCCTACTCCAACGGCAACGAGTTCGTCGGTGGCAACCGTCGCGGCGACAATCCGTTCGGTGACCGTCTCGGTGCCAACGAAGATGACAACTGGGAAGCCCGCTTCAATATCAACTTCGGGTACTACTTCTGACGCAGCCCCCGGGAAACGGGGTCCATGCGGATGCCGTTCCCCGGGCCCACCAAAGCTAGAGACATTCACAAAGCCGGGACCACCCGCCGCCGTCAATGCATTGACCGGCTGAACTCGCCATCCCGGACCGGAGTTCCAAGGAGGAGACCGTGAGCGACAACGCACAAGACCCGAAACGGGAGATTGAGGAGCTCGAGGCCCGTTACGAGACCGATCACGAGATCGGGGAACAGAACATCAACCCGCTAGGGCTGGATCTACACAACCCGGTATTCGTCGTCAGCGCCCTGCTGATCCTCCTGTTCGTGATCCTGTCCCTGCTGTTCCCGGAACAGGCCGACGAGAGTCTGGGCGCCACGCGCGCCTGGATCGGCGAGACCTTTGACTGGTTGTTTCTGTCGGCCGGCAACCTGTTCGTGCTGTTCTGTCTGGCCCTGATCCTGCTGCCGGTGGGAGGCATCCGGATCGGCGGCCAGGATGCGAAGCCGGACTTCAGTGTGCTGTCGTGGTTTTCGATGCTGTTCGCCGCCGGCATGGGTATCGGCCTGATGTTCTGGGCCGTAGCCGAACCGGTAGGCTATTTTACCGAATGGTTCGGGACACCTTTGGGCATCGAGGGCGGCACCGAGGAATCGAAGCACGCCGCGCTCGGTGCAACGATGTACCACTGGGGACTGCACCCATGGGCGATCTATGCCGTGGTGGGTCTGGCGCTGGCGTTCTTTGCCTTCAACAAGGGCCTGCCGCTCACCATCCGCTCCGCGTTCTACCCGATCTTTGGCGAGCGGATCTGGGGCCCGGTCGGGCATGTGATCGACACCCTGGCCGTACTGGCCACGCTGTTCGGCCTGGCCACCTCCCTGGGTCTCGGGGCGCAGCAGGCGGCGTCTGGACTGGAGTCGGTGTTCGGCATCGAGGCCGGGCTGAACACCCAGGTGGCGATCATCATCGGCGTTACCGTCATTGCCCTGTTGTCGATCATGCGCGGCATCCATGGCGGGGTGCGCGTGCTCAGCAACATCAACCTGACACTGGCGGCCATCCTGCTGCTGTTCGTGGCCCTGTTCGGCGGCTTTATCGCCTTCCTCTCCAATACCGGCATTACACTCAGCGCCTACGCCCAGTACATGTGGCCGCTCAGCAACCCGGTGGGCCGTGACGACCAGACCTTCTACCACGAGTGGACGATCTTCTTCTGGGCCTGGTGGATCTCCTGGTCGCCGTTTGTCGGCATGTTCATCGCGCGGGTCTCGCGCGGGCGCACCGTTCGCCAGTTCGTGACCGCGGTGCTCTTGGTGCCGACGGCCGTGACCGTGATCTGGATGAGTGCCTTTGGCGGGACCGGCCTGGATCAGGCCCGCGACGGGGTCGGCGCACTGGCCGACGGCATCAGCGACTCCTCGCTGGCGCTGTTCCAGATGCTGGAGCACCTGCCGCTGACCACGATCACCTCGCTGCTGGCGATCACCCTGGTGCTGGTGTTCTTCATCACCTCGTCGGATTCCGGTTCGCTGGTGATCGACTCGATCACCTCCGGTGGCAAGACGGACGCCCCGCAGTCCCAGCGCCTGTTCTGGGCCACCGTCGAGGGCGTGATCGCCGGTGTGCTGCTGGCGGTGGGCGGCGCGGCCGCGCTGCAGGCCCTGCAAGCCGGGGCCGTCAGCACCGGACTGCCCTTCGTGATTGTGCTGCTGTTCATGTGCGTCAGCCTGATGATGGGGCTGTTCCACGAACTCAAGCTGATCCGACTGAAGGAGGCGACCGGATAGGCCGGCAGATCTCCACCCTTGAGGCCAGCACGGGGTCATGGGCCCCGTGCAATGCCGAGCCAGACTCTCTCGGTACTGGAGAAACAGGAAACCCCGCCGGGGCGTAGTCCGGCGGGGTTTTTTGTTCAGCCGTGTCCCGCTCTCCCGGGATCCAGGACACGGGCTGGAGCCACGATCTAGAAGTCGTAACGCATGCCAAGCGAAAAGGCCGTAGCGTTTTCGCCCATCGCGCCACCCGGGCCGGAACTGCGCGCCGCACCCCATGGGGTCAGAGCCGAGGCATCGTCATTGTCGACCATGGCAATGTTGCCGTA
Organism: Thioalkalivibrio sp. HL-Eb18; assembly: GCF_000364985.1. Taxonomy (NCBI): domain Bacteria; kingdom Pseudomonadati; phylum Pseudomonadota; class Gammaproteobacteria; order Chromatiales; family Ectothiorhodospiraceae; genus Thioalkalivibrio; species Thioalkalivibrio sp. HL-Eb18. The sequence goes on along the minus strand of NZ_KB822962.1, from coordinate 171,213 downwards.
GAAGCGCAGGTCGCTGTCGATACGATATTCCAGGCCAAGGGCGTACATCGTGGCATCGGCATCGTCCAGGTCGGAATCCAGCTGGAAGACGTGGCCGTTCAGGTACATGCTCGGGCTCAGACGGAACTGGCCGCCCAGTCCGTACACGTCCGCCTCGTCACCATTGACCGTCTCGGAATTCTGGTAGAGGCCGCCGATGCGGAAGGCCTCTGTGATGCGGTAGCCAACAGCCAGGCGCCAGGCATCCGGATTCACGTCACCGTCTTCCTGCTTTTCGTAGGCCAGCGCGCCGGTCAGGTCGCCCAGGCTCAGGTTCAGCGAGGTCGAGTAGGCCTTGTTGTCAGCACCGTCCACCGTCGTGGCGCCATCGGTCTCGTTCGAATACTGGATGTTCCAGGTCAGGCCGCCAAAGCTCGGCGTCTGGTAGTGGATGCTGTTGTTGAAGCGCTCGTCGAAGCGACCCGTCTGGGCGGCGGAGCGCGCGAGATTACGCAGATCGCCAACCTGATCACCGAAAAAGTTGGCGGGACCACGAGCACGCTTGAAGGGGGTATCGAACTTGCCGACGCGCAACATGCCCCAAGCGTCGCCACGCAGCCCGACGAAGGTGTCGCGCGTGGCAAAGCTCAATTCATTGTCTGCCGCGGTGTCGAAGTCCACCTGCTGTTCGATCTGGAACATCCCGATCATTTGCTCGCGGAATTCGCGCTCGCCGCGGAAGCCCAGACGGCTGGAGTTACTCGAAACGTTGAATTCATTGTAGTCGGCGCCGTCATCGAGAACATCGGCGGAAACGTGGGCGCGTCCGTACAGAGTCCAGTCGGCCGTAGCCAGGGCCGGAACGACCAGACCAGCCGCAATCAGGCTGGTCAGCAAGTGCTTGCGATTCATGGGTTTCTCCCCTTTTGGCATGTGCAGGTTGGCGAGACGCAGCGGCGTCCCGACAGGGCGCAAGCATGGGGAGGGCGGGTGACGCGCCCATTACGAGGGGGTGAAGATCGTGTTAATAAGCGACACTGTGGCATAAACAATACGCCCGACCGGGGAACCCGCGCACCGGCGACGAGTCCTCCGAAGAGCAGGCTGACTCGAGGCCTGTGGCGACGCAGCCGCGAATGGGAGGGACCGTGGTGGAGCGACGAGTGGATAGGGCGTTCTCTGGCAAGCTACGGTGGCCCCTGTTCGCCGGCCTGCTGGTCGCGGGCTCGACGGGGCTCGCCGAAGACGACGTGCCGGTGCTCGACCCGGTGGAGATCACGGTGACCGCACCCAGGCTGGCCACCCCGCTGGCGGACCTGCCGGCGGCGGTATCGCGCGTGGACGAACGCCAGGCCACCGAGGGTCGCCAGGGCCTGCAGCTGGACGAATCGCTGAACCGCGTGCCGGGACTGTTCGCCCAGAACCGCTACAACTTCGCGCAGGACGCGCGCATCTCCATCCGCGGTTTCGGCTCGCGGGCGCCGTTCGGGGTACGCGGGCTGCGCATCCTGCAGGACGGTATCCCCGAGACCACCCCGGACGGCCAGTCACAGGTGGACGCGATCGACCTGCTGAACCTGCGCGACATCGAGGTCCTGCGCGGGCCCAGCGCCGCGCTGTACGGCAATGCCTCCGGCGGCGTGATCTCGGCGCGCACCCGCGACGGGCGCGACCCGCGCGGCTTTGGCGGCGGGGTCATGCTGGGCAGCTACGGCTATCGCCGCGCCGAGGCGATCGCCGAGCAGGATCACGGGACCCATCGCTACTCCCTGACCGCGCACGACTTCGCGATCGACGGCTACCGCGACCAGTCCACCGCCGAGAAGCGCTACCTGCGCCTGCACACCGCCTCGGAACTGGAGGCGGGAACGCTGAACTTTCACCTGCGTTACCTCGATGCCCCGCGCACCGACGACCCCGGCGGACTCACCCGCGACGAGATGCGCGATAACCGGCGCGCGGCCGCACCCCTGGCCACGGCACTGGACAGCACACAGGAGGCCGAACAGCTCACCACGGGGCTGCAGTGGGAACAGTCGCTCGGCCCCGGCGAGCTGCGCCTCGGCGCGTTCTGGACCCAGCGCGATTATGCGCAGCAACTGCCATTCCCCGGCGACTCGCGGGTGGCCTACGAGCGAGACTTCTACGGGCTCAACGCCCAGTACGAGCAGGCCATCGGGCCGACCCGGGTGCTGACCGGTATTGATGTCGAGGAACAGCGCGACGACCGCACCCGGCGCTGTTCAGCCGGACGGTTTTTTGACCGCGATCCTGACGCACGCGAGTGTTCGGCAGATCCCGAAGATCCCCTAACTGACCTCGCGCTGGACCAGCGCGAGCGCGCCCGCTCGCGCGGGGTGTTCGTACAGACCGACACCGCGCTGGGGTCCGACTGGAACATGGTGCTCGGCGCCCGTCATGACCGTATCCGCATGTCCATCGATGACCACTTCTCCGACCGGGTGGGCGAACCCGATCGTTCGGATGCACGGACCTTCCGCGAGACCAGCGCAATGGCGGGGCTGATCTGGCACTTCCGCCCGGAGTACCGGGCCTACGTGAACGTGGCCACCAACTTCGAGACACCCACCTTCACCGAGTTCGCGAACCCCGAGGGCGGCGGTGGATTCAACGCCGATCTCGACCCCCAGCGGGCGCGCAGCATCGAGGTCGGAATCCGCCGCGAGACCGGTCGCCTGGCCTGGGATGCCTCGGTCTACGCGACCCGCGTGCGCGACGAGATCGCCCCGTTCGAGGAGCCCAACGTGGACGGTCGCACGTTCTACACCAACGCCGGCCGAACCGCGCGCAACGGCTTCGAGCTGGCGATCGACTGGGCCGCGACAGAGCAATGGACGCTGTCCAGCGCGCTCAGCCTGAACGACTTCCGCTATCGGGATTTCGTGGACCAGCAGGGCGAGCGGCGCGACGGCAACCACCTGCCCGGCCTGCCACGCGAGCAGCTGTTCGTGGAGGCCGACTGGCGTCAGGGGCCTTACTTTTTCACCATCGATGCGCTGTACACAGGCGGGTGCTACGTGAACGACGCCAACGACGAACGGGTGGGCGGACAGACCACGCTGAACCTGCGCGCGGGCCGCCACTGGCAGGATGGCAATGCCCATGTCGAGGCCTTCGTGGCCGCGAACAACCTGCTGGATGCGGACAACGTCGACAACATCCGCATCAACGACGGCAACCGCCGCTACTACGAGCCGGCCCCGGGCCTGACCCTGATGGCCGGGATGCGCATGACCTTCGGCCGGTGAGCGGGCCGCGGCCGGTGCGGTTCGCTGCGCTCACGGCACCCTACGAACCCCCGTCGCGGAACCATTACCGGAGGATGCACTGAGCGCAGCGAACTGCATCGGGAAAGGGTGACCAACTAGTCGCGCCGCCCGGGCCCCCCCGGCGGTTCTTTCGGCTCGATCTCGTCGAGCCGCCCCTGCTCGATCTTGCGCAGGGTCTCGGGGTCGGTCGGATCATCGTCCTCCCAGTCATGTCGGCGGTAGACCGGGAACGGGTCGCGACGGTACAGGAACCAGCCGCAGACCGCGCCCACGACCGCGCCGAACAGGTGCGCCTCGAACGAGACCTTCGGGCCGCTGGGGAAGACACCCCACAGCATGCTGCCGTAGAGGAACAGGATGATGATGGCCACCGCGATGGACAGCGCATCGCGGCGACGAATGCCGATCACTACAGCGAAGAACATCAGGCCGTGGGTCAGGCCCGAGGCGCCGATGTGGAGCCCCTCGCGGGCGAACAGCCAGACCCCCAGCCCGCCCATCAGCCAGATCAGCGGGACCGCAACGCGCGTGGCCCGCGGGAAGCCGTAGAGCGTGAGCATTCCGAGCACCCACAGGGTGGGCACATTGGCGAGCAGGTGGCCCCAGGAGCCATGGATCAGCGGCGAGGTGACGATGCCCAGCGCTCCGACCGCGTCGCGTGGCAGGATGCCCAGCCGCGACCAGTCCCCGCCGACCAGGTCATGCAGGGCATGGATCACAATCAGGATGGCGGCCCCCAGCATGGGCCAGAGCAGCGCACGTCGAATCCGCTCGCGCTCGGCCCGGGGGTCGGCCGGGGGTGCCGGCCGGCGAAGGTTCATCATGCGCCTAGCCTGCCACGCCCCGGCGCGAGGTCCAATTTCTCCAACCTCCTGGCGCCGATTGCGGTGCCGGGGCTAGTGCCCGCCCGGCCCCAGATCGGCGCCCTTGTCGTGCAGGGCGAGCTTGTCGTGGAGTTCGCCGCTCTCGCCGCCCGGGGCCTTTACTTCGACCTCCATGCCGTTGCGGCGGAACTTGCCGACGACCTTGTCGATCGCCGCTACCGCCGAGCTGTCCCACAGCGAGGCGCGGGTCACGTCGATCTCGACGTTATGGATGCGCTCGCGGTAGTCGAAGCTGTCGATGAACTTGTCCACGGCCACGAAGAACAGCTGGCCGCGCACGGTGTAGATACGGGTCTTGCCATCCTCCGACAGGTCGCTTTTCACGTCGACCGCCTTGACCATCTTGCGCGCGAAGAAGATCGCCGAGAGCAGCACGCCGGCGAATACGCCCAGCGACAGGTCGTGGGTGATCACGGTGGTGCCGACGGTCACGATCAGCACAGTGGCGTCGGTGCGCGGCAGCTTGTGCAGGGTGGTCAGCGAGCCCCAGTCGAAGGTGGCGATGGAAACCATGATCATCACCGCGACCAGCGCGGCCATCGGGATGATCGAGACCAGGTCGCCCAGGAACACGATGAAGATCAGCAGGAAGATCCCCGCCGACAGCGTGGACAACCGCCCCAGCCCCCCGGACTTGATGTTGATCACCGACTGGCCAATCATCGCGCAGCCCGCCATGCCGCCGAAGAAGCCGGTGACGACATTGGCAATGCCCTGGCCCTGGGCCTCTCGGTTCTTGCCGGAGGGTGTGTCGGTCAGGTCGTCGAGGATGGAGGCGGTCAGCAGCGACTCCAGCAGGCCGACGATCGCCAGCGCGAAGGCGGTCGGGAAGATGATCTGCAGGGTCTCCCAGTTCAGCGGGATGTCCGGGAACAGGAATACCGGAAGGCCGTCCGGCAGCTCGCCCATGTCGCCGACCTCCAGGGTCGGCAGGCCCATGAAGTAGACCACGACGCTGAGCACCACGATCGCGACCAGCGGCGGCGGCAGCAGTTTCGGGTAGCCCGGGATCATCGGCAGGCCGTAGAGGATGATCAGGCCGGCCGTGACCAGCGCCCACATGGTGGTGTCGCCATCCACCAGGTAGGGCACCTGGGACAGGAAGATCAGGATCGCCAGCGCATTCACGAAGCCGACCAGCACCGTGCGCGGGATAAACATCATGTAGCGCGCGAGCTTGGCCCAGGCGAACAGGATCTGGATGATGCCGGTCAGGATGGTCGCGGCCAGCAGGTATGCAGTCCGTGCTCGGCGATGAGTGTCACCATCAGCAGGGCCATGGCCCCGGTCGCGGCCGAGATCATGCCGGGGCGTCCTCCCGCGAAGGCGATCACCACGGCCATGGTGAAGGACGCGTACAGGCCCACGCTCGGGTCCACCCCGGCGATGATGGAGAACGCGATCGCCTCCGGGATCAGGGCCAGCGCGACCACGATCCCGGCAATCAGGTCTCCGCGCACATTGAACAACCAGATCTTGCGCTGGCGGGAGAGGAAGTCTTGTAGGGTCTGCTGCACGATATGGTCCCCAATACCCATGCGCGCCGAAGCCGACATGCGTCGGGATCAACGGGTGAACGAACAGGTACCAGAGACTTGTGCGAAGTAGCCGGGCCCGGTTGCCACCAGTGGATGGCGCGGTTGCAAGCGGTTCAATGCCGGTACAGACTGAAACCGCCAGGAAAGGCGACAAAGTCTAGCACTTCATAAGCCCGTCCTGAAGTTTGCCGCCCCGCTCAAGCCTTTGCCGGGGCTCTTCCATGCGTTCAATTGGGGATCTTCATGCTGCAGCGCGTCATCATCGCCGTCGACTTCTCGCCCGCCTCTGCCGCGGCGCTGGCCGTTGCGCGCCAGCACTGCCCGGGGGCGAAGAAGCGGTTGCTGTATGTGATGAAGCCGTCGGACGTGGCAGGGCCCAGTTCGGCTGGTGCGTTCAGTGGCGCCGGCTCCTCACCCCTGAATGCCAAGGACATGCGCCACTCGGCGGAAGACCGGGTCCGCGCACAGCTCGAGGCGTGGGCCGAGGCGGACGACGAGGTGGCCGTGGCCATCGGCAGTGCGCCGGAGGAAATCTCGCGCCACGCCGAGGAGTGGGGCGCGGACATGATCGTAATGGGGACCCGCGGGCGCAGTCAGATCGCCAACATGCTCTCCGGTTCCGCGACCGAGTGGCTGGTGCGCAACGCCCGGCTGCCAGTGCTGGTGGTACACGACGTACCCCTGTCCGACTCGATGAAGGAGAAGCTGCCCCCGGAGGGCGCGGTCAACTGACCACGCAGCGGGGCCTCAGGACGAGCAGCTCAGCTGGATGCCAGCGGCCCAGACGGGCGGCAGGTCCGCGTAGGCCTCGAACTCGGGCTGCTCGTCGAACGGGCGCGCGAGGATGGCCTGCAGCCGCAGCAGCTCGGAGGTATCGCCCGCCTCGGCCTGCTCGATCGCGGCCTGCGCCAGGTGGTTGCGCAGGATGTATTTGGGATTGACCGCATTCATCGCCGCCCGGCGCGCCTCGAACGGGCGGGCCTCCGCCTCCAGGCGCGCCTGATAGCGCGACCACCACGCGCGCCAGGCGGCCGCGTCCTCCAGCTCGGCCTCGAGCTGTTCGCGGATCTCGGGCTGTTCCAGATCCGGCAACTGGCGGAAGAAGCGCGTGTAGTCGACGCCCTCCTCGGCCATGCGCGCCAGCAGGTCGTGGATCAGCTCGAGGTCCCCTTCGCGTTCCTCCACCAGCCCCAGCTTCGTGCGCATGCGCGTCAGCCAGGCCTGTTCGAATCGCGGCATGAAGTCCATCAGCAGTGCCTTGGCCCGCTCGATCGCGGCCTCGCGGGTGGTGTCCTGGAAATGGATCACCAGGGTCTCGGCCAGACGGATCAGGTTCCACTGCGCGATCGCCGGCTGCTGGTCGAAGGCATAGCGGCCGCCCTGATCGGTGTGGTTGCAGATGTAGCCCGGGTCGTAGGCATCCAGGAACGCGAACGGGCCGTAGTCGATGGTCAGACCCAGCAGGCTCATGTTGTCGGTATTCATCACCCCGTGACAAAACCCGACGGCCTGCCAGTCGGCGATCATCTCGGCGGTATTCGCGATCACCTGTTCGAGCATCGCGGCCACCGGGTCTTCGGCGTCCGCCAGTTCGGGGTAGTCATGCGCCAGTGCATAGTCGATCAGTTCGCGCAGGCGTTCGCTGTAACCGCTGTAGTGGAAGTATTCGAAGTGCCCGAAGCGCAGGAAGCTGGGCGCCGCACGCAGCACGATCGCCCCCGGCTCCACGCGCTCGCGCAGGACCTGCAGGCTGGAGCCGTACAGGGCCACCGCGCGGGTGGTCGGCACGCCCAGCGCAGCCATCGCCTCGGAGATCAGGTACTCGCGGATCGAGGAGCGCAGCACCGCGCGGCCGTCGGCGCCGCGCGAGTAGCGCGTGCGCCCGGCCCCCTTCACCTGCAGTTCCCAGTGTTCGCCGGTGGCGGTACGGACCTCGCCCAGGAGTTTTGCGCGTCCGTCCCCCAGCTGCGGCACGAACACACCAAACTGGTGCCCGGCATAGACACTGGCGAGTGGCTCGGGGCCCTCCATCGGATGCCCTTCGGTGCAGGCCCCCAGCCAGGGCTGGCGGGCCAGGTCGGTCTCGGCCAGCCCCAGGCGCTGGCACATCCCGGGGCTGGTCGCCAGGCACGTGGCATCCGGGAACGGGGCTGGCGCCGGACGGTCATAAAAGGCCTCCGGCAGACTCGCAAAGCGGTTCACCCATTGCAGTTCGGGGGTGCTGGGCGCTGGGGCTTCGGCGCGGGACATCGATACCTCGGCAGATCGCGGCTTCAGGCGTTATGATGCGCGACGATTCGATTTTGCACCTTTGGGCCCACACAGCCCGGGTGTTCCGTCACGCGGGCACGGCTTTCATGCGATGTGCCCCATTTCCGGGAGGAGACTCGTGACCGAGGAGCAGGACAACAAGAATCAGGGTGGCCTGAAGAACAGCGAACGCCTGGCCTGGCTGGGTTTCATGCTGTTTTTCGTCATCATCCTCGCCATCTACATCGCCCGCGCAACAGGCCTGGAGCAGGATGTGACCGAGGCCCAGCGCGAGCTGTACCAGACCCAGGTGCAGCTGCAGGAGTACACCCGGCACGAGATCCCGCGTCCGGTCGAACTGGGCCTGACGAACGCGCATATCCAGGACCTGCAGCGCCGCGGCATGGCGCGTGCCGAGGAGCGCCTGCGAAACGATCTCATGCAGCATCCGGAACTGATCCCGCACGAGGCCGAGGGCGACGAGGGCTTTGCGTTCCGGCCCGATGGCATCCACGTGCTGAACCACCGCTGGGTACTGGCGAACTTCGAGGGCGACGATGCCCATGGCCAGGTGCTGCTCGGCTACGAGGTGGTGCACGGAAACGTGATGTGGGAAGTCATCGACTCGACGCTGGCCTACTGACGGTCCTGGTAAATCAGGTGGTGCGCCTTCGCACCACCTCGACCGTGTTTCAGCCCATCGTGCTTGCAAGCTGCTCACGGGCGGCCGCGACCTGGCGCCGGACCTGCTCCGGGGCTGTGCCGCCGATCAGGTTACGGGCGGCGGCTGACCCCTCAGGGGTCAGCACGGTATAGACATCGTCGCCCACTGCATCACTGATGGCCTGCAGATCGGCCAACGGCAACTCCGCCAGATCAACTCCGCGCTCCTGCGCGACCCGCACTGCGCGACCTACGACCTCGTGGGCATCGCGGAAGGCCACCCCACGCCCGACCAGGTAGTCGGCGAGATCGGTCGCGGTGGCAAAGCCCTTGCGCGTGGCCGCCAGGGTGTTCTCCGCGCGCACCTCCAGGTTGGGCACCATGTCGGCGAACGCGCGCAGCGAGCCGAGCAGGGTGTCCACGGTGTCGAACAGCGGTTCCTTGTCTTCCTGATTGTCCTTGTTGTAGGCCAGCGGCTGGCCCTTCATCAGGGTCAGCAGGGACATCAGGTGGCCATAGACCCGGCCGGTCTTGCCGCGCACCAGTTCGGGCACGTCCGGGTTCTTCTTCTGCGGCATGATCGACGAGCCGGTGCAGTAGCGATCCGGCAGGTCGATGAAGGCGAACTGCGCGCTGGTCCAGAGGATCAGCTCCTCGGCCTGGCGCGACAGGTGCATCATCAGCGTCGCCGCGGCGGCGGTGAACTCGATCGCGAAGTCGCGATCCGAGACCGCGTCCAGCGAGTTGCGCGTCACCCCGTCAAAGCCCAGCAGCTCGGCGGTGTACTCGCGGTCCAGCGGATACGGTGTGCCGGCCAGCGCGGCCGCGCCCAGCGGGAGGATATTGACCCGCGCGCGGCAGTCGACCAGGCGCTGGGCATCGCGCTCCAGCATCTCGTACCAGGCCAGCATGTGGTGCCCGAAGGTCACCGGCTGCGCGGTCTGCAGGTGGGTGAAGCCGGGCATCACTGTCGCGGCCTCGCGCTCGGCCAGATCCACCAGCCCGCGCTGGTAGCCCCGGATCAGGCCCAAGATGTCGTCGATGGCGGCGCGCAGCCACAGGCGGATGTCGGTCGCCACCTGGTCGTTGCGCGAACGGCCGGTGTGCAGCTTCTTACCGACATCACCGATGCGCTCGATCAGCCGCGCCTCGATGTTCATGTGCACGTCTTCGCGGCCGATCTGCCAGTCGAACTCGCCGGCGGCGATCTCGTCGCGGATAGCATCCAGCCCCTGCAGGATCTGTTCGGCCTCGGCGCCGGTCAGCACGCCGACCTTCGCCAGCATGCGCGCATGCGCCTGCGAGCCCTGGATATCCTCACGGTAGAGGCGCTGGTCGAACTCGACCGAGGCGGTAAAGCGTTCGACAAAGGCGTCGGTGGGCTCGGAGAAACGGCCGCCCCAGAGCTTGGCATCGCCCTCGGGGGCCGGGGCCTGCGGCTTGTCGCGTGCGGAATCCTGCGTCATGGTGCACCCTGAACCGGGTTGGAAAGACACGGAAGTATAAGGGAGACGCGGCACAGTGTCCCCCGCAGAACAGGGATGGACGGCACCCGGAGGGGAGACGGGTCGTGAAGGCAGAAAAGCCGGACGACGAGACCAACGAACTGACGCGCCAGTCGCCGCTGCCGGATTTCTGCAGCGCCGAGACGCTGTTGCGTGTGTTGATGGTCGCGGTATTGCTGGCCCTGGCCGTGACCCTGCTGCGCGGGGGCGGGCAGGACTGGGTGCCGGGGCTGGCCCTGCATGCGCTGTTCATCTTCTGGGTCGCGCTGACCAGCCTGCTGATCCTGTGTGCCGGCAAGCGGCTGCTGGTGCGCCTGCCCTTGTGGGGGCAGATTGTCCTGCCCCCGCTGGTGCCGATCGCCAACACGGCGGCGGTCTTTCTGGGGGCCGAGGGGCTGCAGCTGGCCGACCCGGCCTGGCGCTGGCCGGCGATCGCGGTGGCCACGATCCTGAGCCTGGTGGCGATGCATTACCTCTACCTGCAGGCGGCCTGGCAGCGGGAGACCCAGGCCGTCTCCCGTGCCCGCGAACAGGCGATGCGGGCACGGCTGCGCCCGCACTTTCTCTACAACAGCATGAACACCATTGCCGGGCTGTGCCGCAGCGACCCTGCGCGCGCGGAACAGGTTACCCTGGATCTGGCCGATCTCTTTCGCGCCACCTTCGCCACGGAGGACCGTCAAACCCTGCGTGAGGAACTGGAGCTGGTACGGGCCTTCCTGAACTTCGAGCAGACCCGCTTTGGCGAACGCCTGCAGGTGGAATGGGATTGCCCGGATCAGGCCGGCCTGGATGTCAGCGTGCCCACCCTGATCCTGCAGCCGCTGGCGGAAAACGCGATTCAGCACGGCATCGGGCCGGCCCGGGGCCCCGGCTTCGTGCGCGTGCGCTGTCGGCTCGACTCCGGCACGGTCATGCTGGCGTTGACCAACAGCTTCGACCCGGAGGCGCACAGCGAGGGAACGGGAACTGCCAGCGATGCCGTGCGCCTGCGCCTGCATCATGCGTTTGGCGATCGGTTCCGCTTCGAGGTTGACGCGCGGGAACACGAATTCGAGGTCCGCATTCGACTGCCACTGGAACGGGGGAAACGTCATGTCGACTGAAGCCTTGCGCGTGCTGATCGTGGACGACGAACCGATCGCGCGCCAGCGCCTGGCCGGGATGGTCAGCGACGCCGGACACCAGGTGATTGGCCAGGCGGCCGAGGCGATCGGGGCCCGTGATGCCATTACCCGCGAGGCACCGGATCTGGTGCTGCTGGATGTCGAGATGCCCGGCGAATCGGGCATGGAGCTGGCCGCCGAGATCGGCTCGCAGCGACCGGACCTGATGGTCATCCTGGTAACCGCACACGACCAGTTCAGCCTGGAAGCGTTCGAGGCCGGGGTGCGCGACTACGTGCTCAAGCCCGTGCGTGGGGAGCGCCTGACCCAGGCCCTGGAGCGCGCGGCTCGGCACAAGGCCAGACCTTCGGCGCCCGCTCCACGGACGGTTCGCCTGACCATCGGGCGGCGCGAGGAACGGGTATCCCTGGACCGTATCGCCTACTTCACGGCCGAGGACGGCTATGTGATTGCGCGCGGTGAGCAGCTCGAGGGATTTGTGGATACGCGACTGCACGAACTGGAATCCCGGTTCGGTGAGGCCCTCCTGTGCGTGCGCCGGGGCTGCCTGGTGGTGCGCATGGCGATCCGGGGACTGGAGACGCGCGGCCCAGCCGATCACCGCCTGTTGTTTCACGGCAATGTCGATCCGGTCGCCGTCAGCCGCCGCCAGCTGCCACAGGTGAGGGCCTTCCTGCGCGGCGATCGCTCATAACGGTTACCGGTAACCCCGCGATCCGGGAGGGTTCGGGCCACCGCAGCGAAACCGTTATACTACGGCGCTTTATTCTCCAGCCGCCGGACCCCGCATGAAACCCCTGCGTATCGCCACTCGAAAAAGCCCGCTCGCCATGTGGCAGGCGGAACATGTCGCCGCGCGCCTGCGGGCGTTGTACCCGGATCGGCCCGTGGAACTGGTCGGCATGACCACCCAGGGCGACCGTGTGCTCGACTCGCCACTAGCCCGCATTGGCGGTAAGGGGCTGTTCGTGAAGGAGCTGGAGATCGCGATGCTGGAGGATCGTGCGGACATCGCGGTGCATTCGGTCAAGGACGTGCCGATGGAGCTACCGGCGGACCTGGTGCTGCCGGTGATTCTCGACCGGGAGGATCCGCTGGATGCGTTCGTCTCCAACACCTATGCCCATGTCGACGAGCTGCCCGAGGGGGCACGCGTGGGTTCGTCCAGCCTGCGCCGCCAGTGCCAGCTGCGGGCGCGGCGGCCGGACCTGCAGATCACCGATCTGCGCGGCAACGTGAACACGCGGCTGGGCAAGCTGGATGCCGGCGAATATGACGCGATCCTGCTGGCAGCCGCCGGGCTGAAGCGCCTCGGGTTCCACGAGCGCATCCGCGCCCGGCTGGAACCGGCAGTCAGTCTGCCGGCAGTAGGCCAGGGGGCGATCGCCATCGAGTGCCGCGAGAACGACGCGGAGATCGCGGCGCTGATCGCACCCCTGAACGACGGCGACACCTCCGACCGCGTGCGTGCCGAACGCGCATTCAATCGCCGCCTGGAGGGCGGCTGCCAGGTACCGCTGGCCGCCCATGCGACCCTGGACGGCGACCGGCTGCACCTGGACGGTCTGGTCGGCGCGGTCGATGGCAGCCAGCTCTTGCGACGCCAGGTGGAAGGGCCGCGCAGCGACGCGGAGGCCCTTGGGGTGCAGCTGGCCGAACAACTGCTGGAACTGGGGGCCGGCGAGCTGCTGGCCGCCGCCCATGCCGAGAACGCAGCCTCCACGAAAGGATCCTGAAGATGGCCGAGCTGGATATCATGAAGCCCACCGCCGACGGCCCCCTGAACGGCTGGGGGATCCTGGTCACGCGGCCGGCGGCGCAGGCCGAGGAGTTCTGCGCCTTGCTGGCCGACGATGGCGCCGAGGTGATCCGCTTTCCGGTGCTGGAGATCCTGGCGCCCAGCGACCCGACCAATCTGCGCGCGGTGCTGGATCAACTGGAATCCTTCGACATCGCGGTCTTTATCAGTCCGAACGCGGTACAGCGGGTGCTGAACCTGGCGCTGGCCGACCGCACATGGCCCGAAGGGACGCGCATTGCGGCCATCGGCAACCGAACCGCGAAGGAGCTGAAGGGCTTTGGGCTGAACGTGGAGATCGCCCCGCCGCGGCGCTTCGACAGCGAGGCGTTGCTGGAACAACCGGCGATGCAGGATGTGGCCGGCCAGCGCGTGGTGATCTTTCGCGGCGACGGCGGGCGCGAATACCTCGGCGATACGCTGAAGTCGCGCGGCGCGGAGGTCACCTTTGCCGAGGCCTATCGGCGCGGGCGCCCGGAAGGCGATACCGGCGCGCTGATGTATGCGTTCTCGCGCGACCAGATCGACATCATCACCATCACCAGTGGCGAGGGCCTGCGCAATCTCTACGAGATGGTCGGCAAGCTCGGGCGCATGTGGCTGCGCAAGACGCCGCTGGTGGTCGGTTCCGAACGCATCGGCGAGATCGCGCAGGAGCTGGGGTTCAAGGCCGCGGTGGAGGTCGCCGAGGACCCGACCGATGCCGCGATGCAGCAGGCGGTACATCGCCTGGCCGCGCAACTCGCGACTAGTTAGCGGCCTCGTGGGGCGCAGCCGGCTCGAAGCTGTCGTAGTAGAGCTGCTCGGTCGGTAGTCCCGCGGCGAGGAAGGCATTGGTCGCCGCCTCGATCATCGCCGGCGGGCCGGCCATGTAGACATCGAATCCGGACAGGTCCGGGTATTCGGCCAGTACCGCGTCGTGGGGCCAGCCCGCGACCGCCGGGAACCCGCCCGCCATGTCCGCCGGTACATCGGAGAGCACCGGTGTGAAACGGAAGTGCTCGCCATGCTCGGTGCTCATTTGGGCGAGCCAATCGGGGGCGTAAATCCCCTCGGCACTGCGCGCGCCCCAGAACAGGTGGTGCGGGCGGTCGAAGCCCTCGACCGCCAGATGATCCAGCATCCCCTTGAGCGGGCCGAAGCCCGTGCCGCCGCCGACGAACAGGCGCGGACGCTCCGATTCCTCGTCGACAAAGAACGTTCCGAGCGGCCCCTCGATACGCAACAGCGCCTTGGGCTGCATCTCTTCGAACACCATCTTCGAGAAGCGTCCACCCTCCAGGTTGCGCACATGCAGGACCAGCTGCTCGTCGTCGTGCGGGGCATTGGCCAGCGAGTAGCTGCGACGCCCGCCGCCCTTGAGCAGGACATCCAGGTACTGTCCGGCGAGAAACTGCATGCGCTCGGTTGCGGGGAGCTGCAGGCGCAGCTCCATCACATCGTCGGCCAGGCGGTTGAGCTGCGCGACGCGACAGGGCAGCGTCTTCACGACGATGTCCTTGGCCGCGCCGATCTCGCGCACCTCGATCTCCAGATCATCCACCGGGACCGCCTGGCAGAACAGGGCCCAGCCATCGGCCATTTCCGCTTCGGTAATACCCGGCGGCTTTTTCGGCCCGTGGTCGACTTCGCCCGCGAGGACGCGGCCCTTGCAGGACCCGCAGGCGCCATTGCGGCAGCCATAGGGAAACGCAAAACCCTGGCGCAGCGCGGCCTCGAGTACGGTCTCGTCGTCCTCGACCTCGAGCTGCTGCCCGCTGGGCTGGATGATCACGTCAAAGGCCATGCGCTGCTCCCGCTGCTGATCCAACAAGGGGGCTTATTGTCGCCACGGTCCGGGCAAACGCAAGCAACCCCGGAAGCGGCATGTGGCGGTCCCGGGGGGTGCATTCCGCGGACGGGATGGGGCAGACTCGGGGGCGCCAATCACAGGCAGGGAGAAAGGAATGCAGGGAGCAAAATGGACGGCCGCACTGGCCGCTGCCGGGCTGATGCTGCTGGGCGGATGCGCGGCCAACGAAACCCGTGAAACGGACGCGGGGGCCGATACAGGGGCCGAGGCCGCCGCCGAGGTCACCGATCCGGAGGTGATCGTCGCGGTGCCCGAGCGCTTCGCCTATAGCGACGATGCAACGGTGTCCGAGGCCATTCGCCGCGAATGCGAGCTGGAGGAACGCTTCCCCGGCTTCGTGCAGGAATTCGGCGCGCGCCATGATGTTCGGGTCGAAACCGGAGCGAACGTGAGCCCCGGTGATGCGGGGAAGGTCCTGGTGGTGAAGATCACCCAGGCCCGCAATGACGGCAATGCCTGGTCCGGACACCGGTCCCTGGCGGAGGCCGAGGGCACGCTGTACGAGAACGGCGAGGCGGTGGCCGAGTTCACCTCGCGCCGGGTCTCCGGTGGCGGGGCATTCGGCGGGTTCAAGGGCAGCTGCTCGGTGATGGGGCGCACGGTACGGGCCATGGGCGCCGACATCGCGTCCTGGGTACGGCTACCCGAGGACGGCGCACACCTGGGTAACTAGGACCCTGTCGGGCGGGGCTGTGGCGACGGCTACAGCCCCAGCTCGTCCCACAGGGCATCCACCCGCTCGCGTACGGCCGGATCCATGGTGATCGGGCGGCCCCACTCGCGCTCGGTCTCCCCCGGCCATTTGGAGGTCGCGTCCATACCCATTTTGGAGCCCAGCCCCGAGACCGGCGAGGCGAAATCCAGATAGTCGATCGGCGTGTTCTCCACCAGCGTCGTGTCACGCGCGGGGTCCATGCGCGTGGTAATTGCCCAGATCACATCGTTCCAGTCGCGCGTGTTCACGTCATCATCGACGACGATCACGAATTTTGTATACATGAACTGGCGCAGGAACGACCACACCCCCATCATCACACGCTTCGCGTGGCCGGGGTACTGCTTGCGCATGGAGACCACCGCCATGCGGTAGGAGCAGCCCTCCGGTGGCAGGTAGAAGTCCACGATCTCCGGAAACTGCTTCTGCAGGATCGGGATGAAGACTTCGTTCAGGGCGACCCCCAGGACCGCCGGTTCGTCGGGCGGGCGCCCGGTGTAGGTCGAGTGATAAATCGGCTGGTCGCGGTGAGTGATGCGGTCGATGGTGAACACCGGGAATTCGTCGACCTCGTTGTAGTAACCGGTGTGATCCCCGAACGGCCCCTCCGGCGCGGTTTCGCCGGGATGGATGTGGCCCTCCAGCACGAACTCGGCCGACGCCGGGACCTCGAGATCGGAGCCGATGCAGCGGGTAACCTCGGTGCGGCTGCCGCGCAGCAGCCCGGCAAAGGCGTATTCCGACAGCGTATCCGGCACCGGTGTGACCGCACCGAGGATGGTCGCGGGATCGGCCCCCAGGGCCACTGCAATGGGGAACGGCTCGCCCGGGTGCGCCTGACACCACTCCCGGTAGTCGAGCGCGCCCCCGCGATGCGACAGCCAGCGCATGATCACGCGGTTGCGGCCGATCACCTGCTGACGGTAGATGCCGAGGTTCTGCCGCGACTTCTCCGGGCCGCGTGTCACGACCAGCCCCCAGGTGATCAGTGGCCCGGCATCCCCCGGCCAGCAGGTCTGCACCGGCAGGGTCGACAGGTCCACATCGTCGCCTTCGATCACGTGGCGCTGGCAGGCGGCCCCGCGTGTCTTCTTCGGCGCCATGTCGAGGACCTTGCGAAACACGGGCAGCTGCTCCCAGGCCGCCTTCAGGCCCTTGGGCGGGTCCGGCTGCTTGAGAAAGGCCAGCAGCCGGCCGACCTCGCGCAGGGCCCCCACGGAGTCCTCGCCCATGCCCATGGCCACCCGCTCCGGCGTGCCGAACAGGTTGGCCAGTACCGGGATATCGGAACCCTTGGGGTTCTCGAACAGCAACGCGGGGCCGCCGGCGCGCAGGACGCGATCGGCGATCTCGGTCATCTCCAGGTTCGGGTCGATCTCGGTGGTGATGCGCTTGAGCTCGCCGCGGGCCTCCAGCCCGTCGATGAAATCACGCAGGTCCCTGTATTTCACGGGTGTCTCCCAGGGCGCGGCCGGCGGCCGGGCCTAGTCGCTGAATTCGGCCCAGACGGGGGCGTGGTCGGAGGGCCGTTCCCAGCCCCGGGGTTCGCGGTCGATGCCCGCGGCGGTCAGGCGTTTTAGCAGGGCGGGGCTGGCGAGAACCAGGTCGATCCGAAGGCCGCGGTTGCGCCGGAACGATGCCGCCCGGTAGTCAAACCAGGAGAATTCCTCCTCCGGCTGTTCAAACGCACGGAAGGTGTCCGCAAGGCCCAGCTCCGTGAGCGCCGCCAGGGCCTCGCGTTCCGGGGTCGAGCAGAGGATGCGCTCGTGCCAGGCCTCGGGGTCATGCACGTCGCGGTCCTCCGGGGCGATGTTGAAGTCGCCCAGCACCACGAGTTTCGGGTGGGCCTCGATTTCGGCGGCCAGCCAGCTGCGCATGCGCGCCAGCCAGTCGAGCTTGTAGGCGTACTTCTCGGTGCCGACGTTCTCGCCGTTCACCACATAGAGATTGACGACACGGATGTCGCCGATCGTAGCCGCGAGGATGCGGCGCTGGGCATCCTCCAGCCCCGGCGGGTCGGTCACGACGTCCGTTGCCTGCGTACGCGAGAGGATGGCCACGCCGTTGTAGGTCTTCTGACCGGAGTAGACCACCTCGTAACCGGCTTCATGGATGGCACTGACCGGGAAGTTCTCGTCGGTCAGCTTGGTCTCCTGCAGGGCGAGGATGTCCGTACGCGAGCTGCCCAGCCAGTCGAGGACCTGCGGCAGGCGGACCTTTAGAGAGTTGACGTTCCAGCTGGCGATCTTCACGCGGCATCCTCCAGGCCACTGTGGCGCAGCAGGGCGTCGATCTCGGGATCCCGGCCGCGGAAGGCCCGGAAGGAATCGGCGGCAGGCCGCGAGGCTCCAACCTCCAGGATCTCCCGCAGGTAGGCGGCGCCGACGTCCGGCGAGAACAGGCCCTCCTCCTCGAAGCGCGCAAAGGCATCGGCGGACAGGACCTCCGCCCACTTGTAGCTGTAGTAGCCCGCCGCGTAACCACCGGCAAAGATATGGGCGAAGCCATGCGGGAAGCGGTTGAACGCCGGCGGCCGGACCACCGCAACCTCGTCGCGGACCGCTTCCAGGAGATCGAGGATGGCCTCAGCCGTTTCCGGGGCCGGGCCTGCATGCAGACGCATGTCGAACAGGGAGAACTCCACCTGTCGCAGGAGCTGCAGCGCGGCATGGAAGTGGCGAGTATCGACCAGGCGCTGGTAGAGATCGTCCGGCATGGGCTCGCCACTCTCGTAATGTCGGGCGAACAGGTCCAGGGCCTCGCGCTCCCAGCACCAGTTCTCCATGAACTGGCTCGGCAGTTCGACGGCGTCCCACTCGACCCCGTTGATCCCGGCGATCTCCGGCTCGTTCACCCGTGTGAGCATGTGGTGAAGACCGTGACCGAACTCGTGGAACAGGGTGATCACCTCGTCGTGGGTAAACAGGGCAGGCTTTCCATCGACAGGGGGCGTCGAGTTGCAGGTCATGAACGCGACCGGGACCTGCTGGGCCGTGTCCGAGACAAAGCGTTGCCGGCAGACGTCCATCCAGGCGCCGCCACGCTTGTTCTTGCGGGCGTAGAGATCAAAGTAGAAGCCAGCACGTTCGATCCCGTTCACATCAAATACACGATAGTAACGAACGTCGTCATGCCAGCATTCGACAGTCGGATCGGCCTCGAAACGGACACCAAACAGGCGCTCGACGAGCCGAAACAGGCCCTCCACCGCCTGGCTGGCGGGAAAATAGGGCTTCAGCATTTCCTGGCTCAGCCCCAGACGCCGCTCACGCATCTTCTCGGCAGCATAGGCCATGTCCCAGGCTTCCAGGGTGTCGAGCCCGAGCTCTTCGCGGGCGAAGGTGCGCAAATCGGCCAGGTCCTGCTCGGCCCGAGGACGGGCCCGCCGGGACAGATCCTGAAGGAAGCTGTCCACCTGATCCGCAGTCTCGGCCATCTTGGTCGCCAGCGAGCGCTCCGCGTAGTGCTCGAATCCGGTGATCCTTGCCTGCTCCTCGCGAAGCTGGAGGATCTCGACCATGACCTCGCTGTTGTCGAAGCGGCCTGCATCGGGGCCCTGGTCGGATGCCCGTGTCGCGAAGGCCTCGTAGACGCGGCGGCGCAGTTCGCGGTCGTCAGCATGGCTCATCACCGCGAAATAGCTCGGAAAATCCAGGGTCACGAGATACCCGGTTCGCTCGTGCGCACGGGCGTTCTGGGCCAGCATGGCCTGTTCTGCGGCGGGTATGCCGGCGAGTGCGTCCGGATCGTCGGTCTGCCAGGTCCAGGACTGGGTCGCATCAAGGACGTTCTCCTCGAATCGCGCCGTGAGTGCGGACAGGCGCGCGTCGATCTCCCGCAAGCGGGCGCGCGCATCCTCGGGGAGGTCCACACCACTGAGGTGAAAGTCCCGCAGAGCGTCATCGATGACCTTGCGCCGCTCGGGCGCGAGCCGGGCATATTCGGGGCCATCGGCCAGACGGCGAAAGGCGGCGTACAGCCCCTGGTGCTGCGAAACCCAGCTACCGAACTCGGACAACTTGGGCAGACAGGCGTTGTAAGCCTGACGCAGTTCGCTGCTGTTCATAACCGCATTCAAATGCCCGACAGGTGCCCACACCTGGGAAAGACGGGCATCCAGGTGCTGCAGGGGTGCGACCAGGCCACCCCAGGTGGGCTGGTCGCCGGCCTGTCCAACAAGCGCCTCGATTCCGTCGCGATTCTCCTGAAGGACGGTATCGATGGCAGGGAGGACATGTTCCGGGGCGATGGATCGAAACGCGGGCAGGCGATCCGTTTGCAGCAGGGGGTTCGTCACGGGGACTCCTGATTCGACTAGGACGGGAATTATGCCATTCGGACCGCGGGGCCGGGAGGGCGTTCCACCGTTGCGAGTCTCCGAAGACCCCAAAGCTAGGCAGGGTTGTCGGGATCCGAGGATGGGGGTTGCAAGGGGGTGTAACGGCCCATTCCGCCCAGCCAGGCGAGCGGTGCGTAGAAGGGAGAGCGGCAGGTGTGCCGATACATCTGCAGGGCGGCGTTGTAGCGAATCAAGGTGTCGCGAATGGCCTGATCCAGAGCCACCACCCGACGCGCCGACTCCTCTACATTTTCTTTTTTAATATCAATATCTTGTTGGTATAGCGAATCCCAAAGGGCGCGGATCTCGCGCTCCGCTTCGGCAACGGTGCTCAGGTCTCCGCGGCGACGAGCGGTCTCCTGACGCTGCAACGAGCGATGCAAATGCTGGACGGCCGAGGGTCCGCTGCCGGCAGCCATGCAAACCTTCTGCAGATGGCCGTTGCGCTGCACCAGCAAACGCTCCAGTTGATCCCAGGCACCCACGACCTGGCGTTCCTGAACGGCCAGATGGGAGTACAAGCGGGCAATGGTCAGAGTCAGACCCACGAGGCCAACGATCGTGACGATAACGAATATCGCCATCCGGGATCAGACGTCTACGTTCTCCGCGCTTAAAGCTCGGGACTCGATGAAGTCTCGGCGCGGTTCGACCTGATCCCCCATCAGGGTGGTGAAGATTTCGTCCGCCCGGATCGCATCCTCGACCCGGACCTGCAGCAGGCGACGGGTTTCGGGATTCATCGTCGTTTCCCAGAGCTGCTCCGGATTCATCTCGCCCAGGCCCTTGTAGCGCTGGGTGGCCAGACCCCGGCGGCCCTCCTGGAGCAGCCATTCCATCGCCTCGGAAAAGCCCTGGATGCGATGGGCGCGTTCGCCACGCTTGATGTAGGCACCAGACTCCAGCAGGGCATTCAGGCGGGCGGAGAGGTCGAGAATGGTCTGGAAATCGCGCGAGGCGAGCGTGTCGTCGGTGATGTATTGGGAGAGCGCCGCGCCGTGCTCGAGCCGATCCAGGCTCAGCTGGGCATGACCGTCGACATTGGTGACCGGACCCAGGCTGTAGCGGGTGGCACCGGCGCGATCGCTGGAGATGGATTCCAGGATGCGCGAGAACCAGGCCTGAACGTCAGGGTTGGTGACGCTGCGCGGCTCGGGAATCGCATCGGCCTCGAGCATGGCCCAGAGGATGCGCGAGTCGTACAGACGGCCCAGCCGCTCCACCGCACGGGCGGCCTTCTGGTAGCCCTTCACCAGTTCCTCGAAGGCCTCTCCCGTGACGGGCGGGGCGTCCGGACCCGGATGCAGTGCGGCACCGTCCAAAGCAAGCGAGACCACGATTTCGCCCATCTCGGCCTCGTCACGGACATACTGCTCGCGCTTACCGCGCTTGATCTTGTACAGCGGTGGCTGGGCAATGTAGACATGCCCACGCTCAATCAGCTCGGGCATCTGACGGAAGAAGAAGGTCAGCAGCAGGGTTCGGATGTGTGATCCGTCCACATCCGCGTCAGTCATGATGATGATGCGGTGGTAGCGCAGCTTGTCCGGATCGTATTCGTCTTTCCCGATCCCGCAACCCAGCGCGGTAATCAGGGTACCGACCTCGGCGGAGCCGAGCATGCGATCAAAACGGGCACGTTCGACGTTAAGGATCTTTCCCTTCAACGGCAGGATCGCCTGGAAATGGCGGTCCCGTCCCTGTTTGGCAGAGCCACCCGCGGAGTCGCCCTCCACCAGATAAAGCTCTGAATGGGCCGGGTCCTTTTCCTGGCAATCGGCCAGCTTGCCCGGCAAGCCGGCGATATCCAGCGCACCCTTGCGGCGCGTCACCTCGCGCGCCTTGCGCGCGGCCTCGCGGGCACGCGCCGCCTCGAGGACCTTGTCGGTAATCGCCTTGGCCTCGGGCGGGTTCTCCAGCAGGAAGTTGGTTAGCGCATCGGACAAGACACTCTCGACGATCGGCTTGACCTCGGAGGAGACCAGCTTGTCCTTGGTCTGGGACGAGAACTTCGGGTCCGGTACCTTGACCGACAGCACGGCCGTCAGGCCTTCACGCATGTCGTCGCCGGCGGTGGCGACCTTGGCCTTCTTGATCAGCCCCTCTTTCTCCAGGTACTGATTGACCGTCCGGGTGAGCGCCGCGCGAAAGCCGGCCATGTGGGTGCCGCCATCGCGCTGCGGGATGTTGTTGGTGTAGCAGAAGATGTTCTCCTGATAGGAGTCATTCCACTGCAGCGCAACCTCGACGACGTAATCATCCTCGCGGGTCTGGTTCGCGTAGATCACAGTGGGATGCAGCGCCGTCTTCTTCTGGTTCAGGTGCTCGACAAAGGCGCGAATCCCGCCTTCGAACAGGAAGGTCTCTTCGCGATTGTCCCGCTGATCGCGCAGGGTGATCCGGACCCCGGAGTTCAGGAACGAGAGTTCACGCAGGCGCTTCGCGAGGATCTCGTAGTGAAATTCGATGTCCGTGAAGATCTCGTCACTGGGTCGGAACCAGATCCTGGTGCCAGTTCGATCGGTGGACCCTGCGACCGCCAGAGGGGCGTCGGGTACACCGAGATGGTAGACCTGCTCGTGGCGCTCGCCGGCTCGATGGATCTCCAGTCGGAGCTCTTCGGACAGGGCATTCACGACCGACACCCCAACGCCGTGAAGCCCGCCGGATACCTTGTAGGAGTTGTTATCGAACTTACCGCCGGCGTGAAGGACCGTCAGGATCACCTCCGCAGCGGACTTGCCTTCTTCCTCGTGGATATCCACCGGGATACCGCGCCCGTTATCCGAGACGGAGACCGCGTTGTCTTCGTGGATCGTAACCTCGATGGTGTCGCAGTGGCCGGCAAGCGCCTCGTCAATCGAGTTATCGACGACCTCGAACACCATGTGGTGGAGGCCGGTCCCGTCATCGGTATCCCCGATGTACATGCCAGGGCGCTTGCGCACGGCGTCCAGGCCCTTAAGGACACGGATCTGGGAAGAATCGTAGGTTTCGGGATCAAGCGGTTCAGATTCGGACATGGATTACGGCATCCGGCGGGTAGCAGACACTGCAGTATAACGTAAAGCCGAGGGCTGGGGCGTGGCTCAGTCCGGGGTCACCACACCATGTTCCACGTGAAACAATCGCGTGGATCGCCCACCCTCTAACCCCGGAATATGTGGCTCGACAGTGGTGACCAGTACCTGCCATCCGAACTCCAGAAGGCCGCACATCAGCCCTTCTACCGCAGCGACATCGAGCTCGGAGACCACATCATCCAGTAGCACCACCGGCGCCCTGCCCGCCTCGCGTTCTAGCATCCTGGCCTGCCCGCCGGTCAACGCCGTGATCAGCCGTTTCTGCTCGCCCCGCGACGCCTCCGCCGCGACCCGACCGTCAAAGCGGAGATCGATGTCCGCTCGCTGCGGCCCGACCTGTCCGAAACCGCGTTCTTCGTCCGAATCCCGACTGCGTGCGATCGCTTCCGAAAGCGAACGATCCCGGTCCCAGCCAACACGAAGGTGCACCTGGAAGTCCCCCAGGCGCTGCGAAAACCCGAAGACGCGGGCTGCCTCCGAAGTATTGATTTCCCAGCGATCGATATAGGCCTGCCTGGCCTGCGTGATGTTTTCACCGGCGTCGACCAGTGGTCGTTCAAACTCTCGGGCCGCACGACGATCACCCTTGCGCAACGCGGCGTTACGTTGTTCGTGGGACCGCCTCCATTGTTGCCAGTGCCATCGATACCCTCGCACCGAATGAAAGCAACCCCAATCAAGCAAACGCCGCCGTTCCTCTGGTGACCCCGTGAGCAGATCAAAGGAACCCGCATGCAGTACCCGCACCGGCAGCCATTCCGCGACACTGGCATGCCCTTCCATCCATCGCCCGTCGAGCCGCGAGCGCCGAGTGCCTTCCCAGCTGACGCCCAGGCGATGCTCACCGCCATGGAGGTCGCGCACCCGTCCCCCGATCCACAGGCCTTTCTCGCCCGATCGA
The DNA here is from genome assembly GCF_000364985.1 of Thioalkalivibrio sp. HL-Eb18. Classification (NCBI taxonomy): domain Bacteria; kingdom Pseudomonadati; phylum Pseudomonadota; class Gammaproteobacteria; order Chromatiales; family Ectothiorhodospiraceae; genus Thioalkalivibrio; species Thioalkalivibrio sp. HL-Eb18. The sequence continues at coordinate 147,289 of NZ_KB822962.1, read as the reverse complement.
ACGACGCGGCGAAGCTGGGGTGTCCTGAACGATCGTCCTGCGGCAAGCACATGGCACGCCTCCAGCACCGAGGTCTTGCCTGCGCCATTTGGCCCCACCAGCCGATTGATCCCCTCACCCGGCTCGAACGTCTGCTCCGAGAGATTGCGCACCCCTCGCCACCACAGGCCTTCCAGCACAGTACCTGTCCGCCCGGTCGCGGCTACAGGCGCATCGGCATCACGACGTAACGAGCCCCACCGGGCGGCTCGGCCTGCACCAGGATCGAGGAGTTCCCGTCCCGCAGCCCGATCCGAACCTGATCCGTTTCGATCGCATTAAGCACATCGACCAGGTAACCGAGGTTGAATCCGATTTCCATCGGCGGCCCCTGATACTCGGCCTCGACCGACTCCTGGGCCTCTTCACGATCGGCGTTGTGAGTCATCACCTGACAGCCCTCATCACCGAGCGTCATCCGCACGCCGCGATACTTGTCCGACGCGACGATGGACACGCGCGCCAGCGCCTGCTTGAGTCGCTCACGTTCTACCGTGAGCGTTGCCGGCAGATCCGCCGGAATTACGCGCTCGTAATCGGGAAACCGCCCCTCGATCACCTTGCTCCGCAACACCGCATTCCCAAGGTCGAACAGCACCTGATCTTCACTGAACCCGACGCGCACCGGGACATCGTCATCCGACAGGTTCCGGCGCAGCTCTGCGATGGTCTTGCGCGGCACGATCTTCTCGAGCCGTCCATCAATCGCCTGGTCGAGCTCGGCCTCGGCCAGTGCCAGCCGGTGCCCGTCGGTTGCGACCGCCCTGAGACTGTGACCACTGGCCACCAGCAACAGGCCCTGAAGGTAATAGCGCACATCCTGCTGCGCCATCGAGAACATCGTCGCCTCGAGCAACCGACGCAGGCGGTTCTGCGGGATATCCAGGGTCCACTCCGAGCTCTTGCTCTCCCAATCGGGGAAATCCGCCCCCGGCAACGTGGCCAGGCTGAAGCGCGATCCGGCGAACCCCACGGACATCCGTTCCCCGTCAATTGTTGCCCGGATCTCGCTGTCTTCGGGTGCCGCTTTCACTACATCCAGCAGCTTGCGTACCGATACCGTCACGTCGCACTCGCCCGGAATGGTTCCCGCCGCTTCGCCTTGCCAGGCCAGTTCCAGGTCGGTGGTATCCATGCGAATGCCGCCCCGTTCGTCCGGCCGCAAGCGCACGTTGCCGAGGATCGGCATCGTCAAACGTTTCTCGGCCGCCCCGACAATCCGTTGCAGGGCGTCAGTCATCGCTTCGCGCTGGAAAGAGAGTTCCATGGCGGTGTCCTGTAATTGGGTTTAAGTAATTTAAAACTGATGATAATAAGGTCCGCGTCTCCCTGTGCGGAAAACCTTTAACAAATTGATTAGCAACCGTTTTTTAGCCCGAAACCGGCTTTCAAACCTCTGTATCACCTGTGTCTATCCTGTGGATGAAATCACGCGCCAAAAATTCGCGCTCGGTACGCACGACTTCCCCCCATCTTATCCACAGCTTGCTCCGTCAACCTGCCGGGGTGTCGGGCGGCCTTAGCTGCTCAGCGTCCGTAGCAGGTTCGCATAGTCTTCATCCAGGCTCGCATCGGCCTCGCGCAGCTCGACAATCTTGCGACACGCATGGATGACCGTTGTATGGTCGCGCCCGCCGAAGGCCTGTCCGATCTCCGGCAGGCTGTGCTGCGTGAGTTCCTTCGCGAGTGCCATCGCCATCTGGCGCGGTCGCGCCACCGAGCGACTGCGTCGCGTGGAGAGCAGATCGGCCACCTTGATGCGGTAATAGTCGGCCACGGTCTTCTGGATGTTTTCCAGCGTGATCAGCTTGTTCTGAACGGCGAGCAGATCGCGCAGCGCCTCTTTGGCGAAGTCCAGGGTGATCGGCTTGCCGGTGAAATGCGCGTTCGCGATGACTCGGCGAAGTGACCCCTCCAGCTCCCGGATGTTGGACCGGATGCGCTTGCCCATGAAAAAGGCAACTTCGGTCGGCAGCTCGATACCGGCCTGTTCCGCCTTCCGTTGCAGGATCGCCACGCGCGTCTCCAGTTCCGGGGGTTCGATGGCGATGGTCAGGCCCCAGCCGAACCGCGACTTCAGCCGCTCCTCGAGCCCCTCGACCTCCTTCGGATAGCGATCCGAGGTCAGGATGATCTGCTGCTGGCCTTCAAGCAACGCATTGAATGTATGGAAAAATTCTTCCTGAGAGCGTTCCTTGTTGGCAAAGAACTGGATGTCGTCGATCAGGAGGGCATCGGCCGTGCGATAGTGCTGCTTGAAGTCGTCGATCGCGTTGTGCTGCAGCGCCTTGATCATGTCGGCGACGAAGCGCTCGGAGTGCAGGTAGATGATCCGGCCTTCCGGCAGTCGGCTCAGGATGCTGTTGCCGATTGCGTGCATCAGATGGGTCTTGCCCAGGCCCACGCCGCCATAGATAAACAGCGGGTTGTAGGCCACGCCCGGGTTCTCGGCGACCTGCAGACTGGCTGCACGCGCTAGTTGATTCGATTTACCCTCGACGAAGGTGTCGAAGGTGAAGGCCGGGTTCAGGTTACTGACCGGCCCTTTGGGGACCGCCGCTCGCCGAGGTGTCGCGCTGGCGGGAGCACGAGCGGGTGCCGCACCCTCCGGCTCCGCGGAGGTCCACTCCGTGCCCCCGATCCCCAGGCGAACGCGTTGGCCATCCGTTTCTTCGGTGCCGGGGCGCAGTTCGCTGACGGCCTCTTCGATGGAGCTCAGGAGATGGTCGCGGACATGCTCGAAGACAAACTGGTTGGGTGCCAGCAGGCGCAGAGCCCCCGCTTCCTCCTCGGCATGCAGGGGTCGCAGCCAGGTGTTTAGCTGCTGCTCACTCACACGACCCTGCAGGCGATCCAGACAGGCTGTCCACAGGGTATTGGCAGTCACACGCGGGTCTCCGGGATCACGAGGGTTCGGGGGCCTCCGAGTCTACGCCGATGGCGACCCCGTGCGCTAGCCGCGTCTCGCCCGCTGATTGACTTCGCGCACAGTTGACGGTAGTTTTCTCCGCCCTTTATCCCATTGACCGAGATCCGTCATGAAGCGCACCTTTCAACCGAGTCGGCTCGTCCGCGCCCGTACCCATGGCTTTCGTGCCCGCATGGCCACCCGCGGGGGCCGCAAGGTCCTGAACGCCCGTCGCGCCAAGGGTCGCAAGCGTCTCTGCCCGACCAACTGATCGCGCTGTCCGGCTGGCCATCATGACCGCCGGGGCGCAGGGTTTCCCGCGCCAGGCGCGCTTGCTGGTCGGCGCTGATTTCCAGCGTGTCTTTGCCGAGGCGCGTCCGGTCCGAGGCCGTTACCTGACCTTGCTCTATCGCGCACGCGAGGGTGGCGATTCGCCCCGGCTGGGCATGGCGATTGGCAAGCGCAATGTCCGCAACGCCACGGATCGCAACCGGATCAAGCGCATTGCGCGCGAGGCGTTCCGCCAACGCCGCGCGGCGCTGCCACCGGTAGACATGATTGTCCTGGCCCGTGCCGGAGCGGGCGACTGTGACCGACGGGCTCTGCGCTCGGAGATGGAAACCCTGCTGGATCGCCTGCAATGACGCTTCTACGCAAGATTGCCCTGTTGCCGGTTCGTGCCTATCAGTACGGCATTTCCCCGTTTATGGCGCCGCATTGCCGGCACTACCCGACCTGCTCGGCCTACACCGTCGAGGCGGTCGAAAAACACGGCGTTGCACGCGGCTTCTGGCTCGGACTGCGGCGCATTCTGCGTTGCCACCCGTGGTCCCCTGGGGGCTATGACCCCGTGCCGGAACCCCATCTGTCCGCCCACTCGCATCGATCCCGGAAATAGTCGCGCTCATGGATAACTTGCGTCCCCTTTTGTGGCTCAGCCTGGCCTTTGTCCTGTTCCTGATGTGGCAGGCCTGGAACCAGGACTACGGCACCCCCGCCCAGCCGGAGACGGCCGGGCAGGAGGCGGAGGATCCCGATGCCCGCCCCGAGGACGTCCCCGACGCGCCCCAGTTCGAGGACGAGGACGATCCGCGTGCCGCCGCCGCGGACGTGTCCGAGATCAGCCCGATCCAGGAGCCGGATCGTCGTCAGTTCACCGTCCGCACAGACAAGCACGAGCTGCTGATCGACACCCGGGGCGGCACCATCCTGCGTGCGGACCTGCTGCAGTATCCGCGCGATCTGCAGGACGACCCGCTGGTACCGGTTCGCCTGTTCGACCACCGCGTGCGCGGCTATGTCGCCCAGAGCGGCTTGACGCACGACCGCGTCAATGACCGCGCGATGGAAGGACGGGCCCCCTCGCACCACGCCAACTTCGAGGTTGACGGCGACCACTTCGAGATGGCCGAGGGCGACGATACCCTCCAGGTGCCGATGCGCTGGGTCTCGGACGATGGCGAGATCGAGGTCATCAAGACCTATACCTTTACCCGCGGGACTCACCTGATCGAGGTGGGTTACGAGGTCCGTAACCAGGGCGATTCCACCTGGAGCGGGCGCCAGTATCGACAGTTGCGCCACGGGCCGACCCCGGACCGCGAGTCCTGGTGGTTGTATACGTTCACCGGGGCCGCGTATTTCGACGGCAGTTACCAGCGTGAGCGTTTCGAGTCGCTGGCCGACGACCCCATCCAGCAACGCCTGCATGGCGGCTGGGTGGCGATGATCCAGCACTATTTTGTCTCCGCCTGGGTCCCGGGCGATGACGAGGTGAACGCGCTGTATGCCCGAGCCGTGCCTGGCGAGGTTGGCGAGGAATACCTGATCGGCCTGCACTCGGCCGAGCCCCTGACCGTGCGCCCGGGCGAGAGCGGGCAGCTGCAGACCCGACTGTGGGTTGGACCGAAGTTGCAGGACGAGCTCTCCCAGATCGCCCAGGGACTGGAACTGACCGTCGACTACGGGATGTTCACCTTCCTGGCCAAGCCGCTGTTCTGGCTGCTGGATCTGATCCATAGCGTCGTGGGCAACTGGGGTTGGTCGATCGTGCTTCTGACCATCCTGATCAAGATCGCGTTCTTCAAGCTCTCCGCGACCAGCTACCGCTCGATGGCGCGCATGCGCAAGGTCGCGCCCAAGCTGCAGGCGCTGAAGGAACGCTACAAGGACGACAAGCAGCGCATGAACCAGGCGCTGATGGAGCTCTACAAGAAGGAGAAGATCAACCCGCTGGGTGGCTGTCTCCCGATCCTGGTCCAGATCCCGGTGTTCATCGCCCTGTACTGGGTGCTGCTGGAGAGTGTGGAACTGCGCCAGGCCCCGTGGTGGCTGTGGATTCAGGATCTGTCCTCGCGCGATCCGTACTTCATCCTGCCGATCCTGATGGGCGTGTCCATGTTCGTGCAGTACAAGCTGAATCCGCCGCCGATGGACCCGGTGCAGCAGAAGATCTTCATGGCGCTGCCGTTCGTGTTCACGATCTTCTTCGCCTTCTTCCCGGCGGGCCTGGTGCTGTACTGGTTCACCAACAACCTGTTCTCCATCGCCCAGCAGTGGTACATCACGCGCAAGATCGAAAGCGGCGAGGACCCGGACAAGCAGAAGAGCTGACCGGGCCGTGACCGTGGCGGATACCATCGTCGCGGTCGCCACCCCGCCGGGGGTCGGCGGCATCGGCGTGGTCCGCCTGTCGGGCCCCGAGGCGCCGGCGATCGCGCGGCGCCTGACCGGGCGCGAGCGCCTGCGGCCGCGCCATGCCCACTACGACCGCCTCATTGATCCGGCCAGCGGCGAGGCGATCGACGATGGCCTGATCCTCTATTTCCCCGCCCCCCATTCCTATACCGGCGAAGACGTGGTCGAGCTGCAGGGGCACGGCAGCCCGGTGCTGCTGGAGGCGCTGGTCGCGGCGGCGGTCGGTCTTGGGGCCTGCCGCGCGCGGCCGGGCGAATTCACCGAACAGGCCTTTCTGAACGGCCGCCTCGACCTCGCGCAGGCCGAGGCTGTCGCCGACCTGATCCATGCCCAGACGGCCGAGGCCGCGCGCCTGGCCCGCTCCAGCCTCGACGGGGCACTGGCCGCCGAGCTGGAGCCGGTCTCGCGGGCCATCCGCGACATGCGCGTGATCATCGAGGCCGAGATCGACTTCGGCGAGACTGACCTCGAATCCGAGGCCGCCCCGGACATCGCCAGGCGGGCGGAGCGCCTGCACATGACCATCCTCGCGCTGCTGGAGCGCCTGCGCCCGGCCCGGTACTTTGCCCAGGGCCTGCGTCTGGCCCTGGTGGGGGCCCCGAATGTTGGGAAGTCCTCCCTGATGAATCGCCTGGCCGAGAGCGAGGTGGCCATCGTCACCGACCGCCCCGGGACTACACGCGACGTGCTGCGCTCCCCGATCGCCATCCACGGCATCCCCGTCGAGCTGATCGACACCGCCGGACTGCACGCCAGCGACGACCCGGTGGAGAAGATCGGCATGCAGCGCGCCCGCGAAGCCGTAACCGGGGCCGACCTGATCCTGGAGCTGCGCGACCTCACGCGCCCCGAGGCAAAGCCGGATCTGGAGGCCCCGCCCGAGATTCCGCGGCTCACGGTCTGGAACAAGCAGGACTGCGTCGCGGAGTCCCGATCCACAGACGGGATCGTCATCTCGGCGCGCACGGGCGCGGGCATTGATGACCTGAAGCAGGCGATCGTCGAGCGGCTGGGTGCCGGCGAGGGCGGGCAGCAGCGTTTCAGTGTGCGCGCGCGCCATCTCGATGGCCTGCGCCTGGCGGCGCTGCATCTGGGTCGTATCGAGGCCAGCGCCGCGCCCGATCTGATCGCCGAGGAGCTGCGCCTGGCCGAGACCGCGCTGGATGCCCTGCTGGGTCGCCAGGACCACGAGGCCCTGCTCGGCGAGATCTTCGCCGGTTTCTGCATCGGCAAGTGATGGCGCAGGGAAACACGGATGCCCATGCGGCCGCTTCGACACCGCCGCCACTCCTGCTAAACTGCTGATTTTACGTTTTCGGGCCGCCCAGCGGCCGGGTTTCAAGAGGTCATGGCAGAAACATTCGATGTCATCGTGATTGGCGGCGGACACGCCGGCACCGAGGCCGCACTGGCCGCGGCGCGCGCGGGCGCGCATACCCTGCTGCTGACCCACAACATCGAGACCATCGGCCAGATGAGCTGCAATCCGGCAATCGGTGGCATCGGCAAGGGCCACCTGGTCAAGGAGATCGATGCCCTGGGGGGCGTGATGGCGCGTGCGGCGGATGCCGCCGGCATCCATTTCCGTATCCTCAATCGGCGCAAGGGCCCGGCGGTGCGCGCGACCCGCGCCCAGTCCGACCGGCAGCTCTACCGCCAGGCCATTCGCCAGTTCGTGGAGGCCGAGCCGAATCTCGAGATCTTCCAGCAGCCGGTGGCCGACATCACCATGGAGGGCGATCGCGTGACGGGTGTGGTCACCGAGGCGGGGACTGCCTTCCAGGCCCGTGCCGTCGTGCTGACCGTCGGCACCTTCCTCAACGGCCAGATGCATACCGGGCTGACCCAGCAGCCGGGAGGGCGCGCGGGCGATCCGCCGAGCGTGCGCCTGGCCGCGCGCCTGCGCGAGATGGCCTTTGCGGTCGGGCGCCTGAAGACCGGCACCCCGCCGCGCATCGACGGGCGCAGCGTCGACTTCGCGCGGCTCGAGGTGCAGCCGGGCGATGACCCGCGTCCGGTCTTCTCGTTCACCGGCTCGACCGACGACCACCCGCCCCAGCGCCCCTGTCATATCGCGCGTACGAGCGAAAAGACCCACGACCTGATTCGCGCCAACCTCGATCAGGCCCCGATGTACTCCGGCCAGATCGACAGCACCGGACCGCGGTATTGCCCCTCGATCGAGGACAAGGTCGTGCGCTTTGCCGACAAGACCAGTCACCAGGTCTTCGTCGAGCCGGAAGGGCTGACCACCCACGAGCTCTACCCGAACGGAATCTCCACCTCCCTGCCCTATGCGATCCAGGTGCCGCTAGTGCAGAGCATCGAGGGCTTCGAGCACGCGCGCATTACCCGTCCGGGCTACGCGATCGAATACGACTACTTCGACCCGCGCGGCGTGCGCCCGTCGCTGGCCACGCGCGAGGTGGCCAACCTGTTCTTCGCCGGGCAGATCAACGGCACCACCGGATACGAAGAGGCCGCCGCCCAGGGCCTGGTCGCCGGGCTCAATGCCGCCTGCCTGACCCGGGACGCCGAACCCTGGATCCCGCAGCGTTCCGAGGCCTATATCGGTGTGCTGATCGACGACCTGGTCACCCGCGGCACGCAGGAGCCCTACCGCATGTTCACCTCGCGCGCCGAATACCGGCTGCTGCTGCGCGAGGACAACGCGGATCTGCGCCTGACCCCGATCGGGCGCGAGCATGGCCTGGTCGACGATGCCCGCTGGGACCAGTTCGAGCACCGCGCCGCCGCGATCGAGTCGGAAATGAGCCGGCTTGCACAGACGCGACCGGATCGCGATCAGCGCAGCCGCCCGACTCTGGTCGAGCTCCTCGGCAAGGCCCCGGAGCCGGATGCCACGCTGCTCGACCTGCTGCGCCGACCGGAGGCCGACTATGACGCCCTGATGCAGGCCCTCCCGGAACTGGATGTGGGCTGCACGCCGGACGTGCGCGAGCAGGCCGAGATCCAGGCCAAGTACGCCGGGTACATCGAGCGCCAGCAAACCGAAGTCGCGCGCCAGGCGAAGGCCGAGCAGACGGCACTGCCGGATAACCTCGACTACGCGCGGGTACATGGCCTGTCCAACGAGATCCGCCAGAAGCTCGCCGAATTCCGTCCGCATACACTGGGCCAGGCCCAGCGTATCCCGGGCGTGACCCCGGCCGCGCTGTCGGCCCTCGCCGTGCATCTGAAACAACGCGCCAGTGGCGAGTAACGACTGGCGCGCGGCGCTTTCCGCCGTGGCCCACGAGTGGGCGCTGGACGCAGCCGCCATTGAGGCCCTGGCGATCTATCTGGAGCAGCTCGGACGCTGGAATCGGGTGCATAACCTGACCGCCGTGCGTGACCCCCAGCAGTGGATCCCCCGCCACATCCTCGACAGCCTGACCCTGCGCCCGTATCTTCACGGGGACCGCATCCTGGATGTCGGGACGGGCGCGGGCCTGCCGGGCTTTGTGCTGGCCGCCTGCGAGCGCCGGCGCGATTTCTGCCTGCTGGACAGTGCAGCCAAGCGCATCCGCTTCCTGCGCAACGTGATCGGGCTGGCCGGGCTGAGCCGGGTCGAGGCCGTGCATATGCGGATCGAGGATTTCCGACCCGCCGCGCCCTACACCACGGTGCTGGCGCGGGCCTTCAAGGCCCCGGCGGACATGGTCGCGCGCGTCGCACCGCAGGTGGCCACGGGCGGGCGGGTGCTGGCCATGCTCGGGCAGCGCTCGGTGGCGGACGCGCCGCTACCGGCCCCGTGGTCGTACCGGAGCGTGGACCCGGTTACCATTCCCGGCGAGACTGCCGAGCGGCACATCGCCATTATCGAGAGAGCCGAGACGTGACCGATACGCTGGCCATCACCAATCAGAAGGGCGGGGTGGGCAAGACCACGACCTGCGTGAATCTCGCCGCCTCGCTCGCCCGGCTGGGCAAGCGCGTGCTGGTCGTGGACCTCGACCCGCAGGGTAATGCCACCACCGGTTCGGGCGTCGACAAGCACGCCGACGACCCGACCTCCTGCGAGGTGCTGCTGGGCCAGGCGACGGTACCGGAGGCCGCCCACCGCGTGGAGGGCGGTTTCGATCTGGTGCCGGCGAACGGGGACCTGACCGTGGCCGAGGTGCGCCTGATGGATCAGGAGCGACGCGAATATCGGCTGCGCGACGCCCTTGCCCCGGTGGCCGGCGACTACGATCACATCCTGATCGACTGCCCGCCCTCGCTGAACCTGTTGACGGTCAACGGGCTGGTGGCCGCCGACGGGGTGGTAATCCCGATGCAGTGCGAGTACTACGCACTCGAGGGCCTGACCGCGCTGATGCGCACAATCGAGAGTATCCAGAAGGGCCCGAACCCGCAGCTGCGCATCGCCGGGCTGCTGCGCACCATGTTCGATCCGCGCAACCGCCTGTCCGGCGACGTCTCCGACCAGCTCACCGGGCATTTCGGCGAACGCGTGTTCCGGACTGTGATCCCGCGCAACATCCGTCTGGCCGAGGCCCCCAGCTTTGGTCAACCGGCCTTGTTGTATGATGCCTCCTCACGCGGGGCGGTGGCCTACCTCGCGCTGGCCGGCGAGATGCTGCGCCGCTGATCGCGCCCAGGGAAACACTGATTAATGCACACGCTCGCGTTGGCACCCCAGGTTTTCCGAGACAAGGCGCGTCGTGCAGCGGGTAGTGGTTCTACCCGCAAGCGGCGCAACGCAGAATCGGGGAACCTGGGGTGCCAACCCCGAAGGGGCTCGGCCGCTTTTGCGCGCGCACGGCGTTGCGGTTCCCTTGTGCAGAATGCTGCACGGCAGTCACCGCGCCTTGTTCGCACGCAAAAGCGACTCGAGCGCGAGCGCGTGCATTAATCAGTGTTTCCCTAGACGAGCAGGACTGAAACGATGGCAAAACGTGGACTGGGCCGCGGGCTCGATGCCCTCCTGTCGGGGGCACAAAGCGGCGACGAGAGCGACTCCCTGGCGCAGCTGCCGATCGACCAGATCCGCCGCGGTCAGTATCAGCCGCGCGTGCATATGTCCGAGCCCGCGCTCGCGGAGCTGGCCGAATCGATCCGCGCCCAGGGCATTGTCCAGCCGGTCGTCGTCCGGCGGGTCGAGGGTGGCTTCGAGCTGATTGCCGGCGAGCGCCGCTGGCGCGCCGCCCAGATCGCGGGACTGGAGAGCGTGCCCGCCGTGGTCCGCGATATCCCGGACCAGGCCGCGGCCGCGATGTCGCTGATCGAGAACATCCAGCGCGAGGACCTGAACCCGCTGGAAGAGGCCCAGGCCATCCGGCGCCTGATCGACGAGTTCGAGATGACCCACCAGGCGGCTGCCGACGCGGTCGGCCGTTCGCGCACCTCCGTCACCAACCTGCTGCGTCTGCTGGAGCTGCACGACGTAGTCAAGGAACACGTGAACGAGGGCCGGCTGGAGATGGGCCATGCCCGCTCGCTGCTCGCCCTGCCGCTGGACGATCAGCCCGGGGTGGCCGCGACGGTCGTCAAGCGCGACATGACCGTTCGTGCCACCGAGCAACTGGTGAAGAAGGTCCTCTCGGCGCAGCCGGAACCGCGCAAGGAAGCCGGCCCCTCGCCCGAAGTCCGGCAACTCGAAAGCCGCCTTTCCGACCGCCTCGGCGCCCCCGTTCAGGTCCGTTACAATCGCCAGGGCAAGGGCCGGCTGGTCATCGAATACAACAGCCTCGACGAGCTCGACGGCATCCTCGAACACATCCAGTAAACCACCCCTCCGCCTCTCCCAAAGCCTCTCGCCAGCACGCTTTCGACACCCCATAACGGTTTGACCTAATAGAAGGGTGCTCTTATAATGCGCGCACTTTTTGGGAGAGGGGTGGGTGTGCCCATCCGCTGAATGACACCGCGACGCTTCAGACACGCCCTGCAATCGATCGGTCTGCAGCTCGCCCTGACGCTGATACTGTCGGGCCTACTACTGGCCCTGTTCCCCCCGATCGTGGCGATCTCGGCCATGGTCGGCGGCTTGACCGCGACCCTCGGCAACGCCGTGGCCGCGGTCGTTGTGTTTCGAGCCTACCAATCCGATCAGGTGGGCTCGCTCACGGCGCGCATGATGGGCGCCGAGCTGGGACGACTCGTAATCATCGCGGTGGCATTCGGGGTGGCGTTCGCTTACCTGGACGAGCCGAACTTGCTGGCTTTGTTCGGCATCTTCCTCCTGGTGCATCTGGCCCCGCTCTGGTGGCTGCACCGGGTTTCTGATCAAGCAATGACGAGATAACTGCATGGCTTCAGAAAGCGAACTGCCCACGATGGAAGAGCACATTGCTCACCATCTCACGAACCTCACCTTTGGGCTCCACCCCGAGAACGGGTTGAGCTTCGCCACGACCAGCACCCAGGCCGCGGAAATGGGCTTCTGGGCGATCCACGTCGACTCCATGCTGTGGTCGATTGGTCTTGGTCTCCTCTTTATCCTCACGTTTCGCGCTGCGGCCAAAAAGGTCACTGCCGGTGTCCCGGGCGGCTGGCAGAACTTCGTCGAGATGGTCATGGACTTCGTCAACGACAATGTCCGTGGCTCGTTCAAGCACAAGAATGACATGGTCGCGCCACTCGCGCTGACCATCTTTGTCTGGATCTTCCTGCTCAACCTGATGGACCTGGTGCCGGTGGACCTGCTGCCGCACATCGCCTATCTGCTGGGCATCCCTTACTTCAAGATCGTGCCGACCACGGACATCAACGTGACCGCAGGCCTGGCGCTGGGCGTTTTCGTCCTGATCATCTACTACTCGCTGAAGATCAAGGGCCCAGTGGGCTTTATCAAGGAACTGACGGGTATCCCGTTCCAGACCAACATCGTGTTCCTGAAGCCGATCTTCTGGGTGATCAACTTTGCCCTGGAGTTCATCAACCTCCTGGCCAAGCCCGCATCGCTCGCCCTGCGACTGTTCGGCAACCTGTACGCGGCCGAGATGATCTTCATCCTGATCGGCGTCATGTACTCCGCGGGCCTGATCCTGGGTCTGGCCGGTGGCGTGCTGCATGTCGGCTGGGCGATCTTCCACATCCTCGTGGTGCCGCTGCAGGCCTTCATCTTCATGGTGCTGACCGTCGTCTATCTGGACATGGCGTACAGCGAAGATCACTGATTCGATTCACCTTCAAACTGACCGTTTCAACACTCGACTGGAGATACAAAAATGGAAATGGCTAACGCTCTGATCGTCCTGGCTGGCTCTCTGCTTCTGGGTCTGGCCGCTGTCGGCGCCGCCATCGGCGTGGGTACCCTGGGTGGTCGCTTCCTGGAAGGCGCCGCGCGTCAGCCGGAACTGATCCCGATGCTGCGTACTCAGTTCTTTATCGTGATGGGTCTGACCGACGCCGTGCCGATGATCGGCGTGGGTATCGGCCTGTACGTTCTGTTCGCCCTGGGTTAACAAGGCTGAGCGAGTCCCGAGGTCCCCTCCACTCGTCAACCTGAGGTAGCAGGATGAATATCAATCTGACCATCATCGGCCAGCTCCTCGCGTTTAGCGTGTTCGTGTGGTTCACGATGCGCTACGTTTGGCCGCCCATGTCCGCCGCCCTGGAAGAGCGCCGCAAGAAGATTGCGGACGGCCTGGCCGCCGCCGAGCGTGGCGAAAAGGAACAGGAGCTCGCCCAGGAGCGCGCGACCGCGGTGATCAAGGAGGCCAAGCAGCAGGCCAACGAGATCATGGCCTCTGCGCAGAAGCGTGCGACGGAGCTGGTCGAGGAAAGCAAGACCACCGCGCGCGAGGAAGGCGAGCGTATCAAGGAACAGGCGCACTCCGAGATTGAGCAGGAGATCAACCGTGCGAAGGAAGAGCTGCGCAAGCAGGTCTCCCAGCTGGCGGTTGCCGGTGCCGAGCAGATCCTGGCCAAGGAGATCGATGCCAAGGCCCACGGCGATCTGCTGAAGAAGCTCGCGGCCAAGCTCTAAGGAGACGTTATGTCAGACCTGATTTCGGTCGCCCGACCCTACGCCCGCGCAGCATTCGAGCGGGCCCAGGAGAAAAACGATCTCGCTGGCTGGGCCGAGCAGCTCGAGTTGCTGGCGGCGATCGCCACCGACTCGCAGATGCACAGTCTCCTCTCCAACCCGCGGCTCCCGCGTGCCGATCGCGCGCAGCTCGTGCTGGACGTGGCCGGCGACAAGGTCGGCCCCGAGGCCGGCAACCTGGTTCGGCTGCTGGCCGAAAACGGGCGCCTGCCCGCGCTGCCCGCCGTATATGACGCGTTCTCCGCGATGAAGGCCGAGGCCGAAAAGCGCGTGCACGCCGACGTGGTTGCCTTCCGCAAGCTCACGCAGGCGCAGGAGAAAGAGATCCACGATGCCCTGGCGAAGGGCCTGGGTTGCGAAGTCGATCTCGAGTGTTCGGTCGACAGCTCCCTGCTCGGGGGGGCCATCATCCGCGCCGGCGACCTGGTAATCGACGGCTCCGTGCGAGGCCAGCTGAACCGCCTGGCTGCCAATTTGAGTCGCTAAGAGGATATTTAACATGCAACTGAATCCCTCCGAGATCAGTGATCTGATCAAACAGCGCATCGAGAAATTCGATGCCTCCTCCGAGGCCTCCACCGAGGGCACCGTGGTCAGCCTGACCGACGGCATTGCTCGCGTGCACGGCCTCGGCGATGTCATGCAGGGCGAAATGATCGAGTTCCCCGGCGACACCTTCGGCATGGCGCTCAACCTCGAGCGCGACTCTGTCGGCGTCGTGATCCTGGGTGACTACAAGCACATCAAGGAAGGCGATACCGCGAAGTGCACCGGTCGCATCCTGGAAGTGCCGGTCGGCGAGGGCCTGCTGGGCCGCGTGGTCGATTCCCTCGGCCGCCCGATCGACGGCAAGGGCCCGGTGGACACTGGCGTCACCAGCCCGATCGAGAAGATTGCCCCCGGTGTTATCGACCGCCAGTCGGTTGATCAGCCGCTGCAGTCCGGCATCAAGGCGATCGACGCGATGGTCCCGGTCGGTCGCGGCCAGCGCGAGCTGATCATCGGCGACCGCCAGACCGGCAAGACCGCGGTGGCCATCGACGCGATCATCAACCAGAAGGACTCCGGCGTTAAGTGTATCTACGTCGCCGTGGGTCAGAAGGCCTCGTCGGTCGCCTCCGTGGTGGCCAAGCTGGAAGAGGCCGGCGCGATGGAGAACACCATCATCGTCGCCGCCAACGCCTCCGAGTCGGCCGCGATGCAGTTCATCGCCCCGTACGCCGGCTGCGCGATGGGCGAGTACTTCCGCGATCGCGGCGAAGACGCCCTGATCGTCTATGACGACCTGACCAAGCAGGCCTGGGCCTATCGTCAGGTCTCGCTGCTGCTGCGCCGTCCCCCGGGCCGTGAAGCCTATCCGGGTGACGTCTTCTACCTGCACTCGCGTCTGCTGGAGCGCGCCTCGCGCGTGAACGCCGACTACGTCGAGCAACTGACCAACGGCGAAGTGAAGGGCCAGACCGGTTCCCTCACCGCGCTGCCGATCATCGAGACCCAGGCAGGTGACGTCTCGGCGTTCGTGCCGACCAACGTGATCTCGATCACCGACGGCCAGATCTTTCTCGAGACCGACCTGTTCAACTCGGGCATCCGCCCGGCGATCAACGCCGGTCTGTCCGTCTCCCGAGTCGGTGGTGCCGCGCAAACCAAGATCATCAAGAAGCTGGGTGGTGGCGTGCGTCTGGCGCTGGCGCAGTACCGCGAACTGGCTGCGTTCTCGCAGTTCGCCTCCGATCTCGACGAGCTGACCCGCAAGCAGCTTGACCGCGGCAAGCGCGTGACCGAGCTGATGAAGCAGGGCCAGTACCAGCCGATGTCCATCGGCGAAATGGCATTCTCGCTGTACGCCGCCAACGAGGGCTACCTCGATGACGTCGAGGCGGACAAGGTCGTGAGCTTCGAAAAGGAACTGATCGCCTACGCGCGTTCCTCGCAGAAGGAGCTCCTGGACGAAATCAACAGCTCTGGCGACTACAACGACTCCATCCAGGAAAAGCTGAAGAAGGCCCTGGAAGAGTTCAAGGCCAAGCACAGCTGGTAACGGGAGCACGCAATGGCGGGCACTAAGGAGATCCGGACGCAGATCAAGAGTATCCAGAATACTCAGAAGATCACGAAGGCCATGGAGATGGTCGCCGCGTCCAAGATGCGCAAGGCCCAGGACCGCATGGAAGAGTCCCGGCCCTACGCCCAGAAGATCCACGACGTGATCGGTCACGTCGCGATGGCCAATGCGGAGTACAAGCATCCGTTCATGGTCGAGCGCGAAGTGAAGCGTGTGGCGCTGATCATCGTCTCGACCGATCGCGGCCTCTGCGGCGGGTTGAATACCAACCTGTTCAAGAAGGCCGTCGGCGAGATGCGGCGCTACCGTGACGAAGGCGTAGAGGTGGACCTGTGCGTTGTCGGCAACAAGGCGCTGCAGTTCTTCAAGCGCCTGGGTGGCAACATTGTGGCCGAGGCGCGCGATCTGGGCGATCGCCCGCATATCACGGACCTGATCGGTTCCATCAAGGTGGTGCTGGACAACTTCCGCGACGGCAAGGTCGACCGCGTCGTGCTGCTGGAGAACAAGTTCGTCAACACGATGACCCAGCAGCCGGAGGCGACCCAGCTCCTGCCGACCGCGCCGAGCAAGGACGAGTCCCTGAAGCATCACTGGGACTACATCTACGAGCCGGATACGGTTCCGGTGATGGATACCCTGCTCGAGCGCTATGTCGAGTCGCTGATCTATCAGGCGGTGGTCGAGAACGTGGCCTGCGAAATGGCCGCGCGCATGGTTGCGATGAAGTCGGCCTCCGACAACGCCGGCACGATGATCAAGGACCTGCAGCTCGTCTACAACAAGGCGCGCCAGGCTGCGATCACCCAGGAGATCTCCGAGATCGTCAGCGGCGCGGCTGCGGTCTAGCGCCCGCCGGCACCAATCGATCGGCTCGGCACGAATTACGACTTACGAGGATGAACAAATGAGTTCCGGAAAAATTGTCGAAATCATCGGCGCCGTCGTGGACGTGGAATTCCCCCACGGCGAAGTGCCCAAGATCTACGACGCCCTGACCCTGGAAAACGGCCTGACCCTTGAAGTCCAGCAACAGCTGGGTGACGGCGTCGTGCGCACGATCGCCATGGGGACCACCGAGGGTGTGAAGCGCCAGACCCCGGTCACCGCGACCGGCAAGCCGATCTCCGTGCCGGTCGGCAAGGGGACCCTGGGCCGCGTGATGGATGTCCTCGGCCGCCCGGTGGACAACGCCGGCGACGTGGAGGCCCAGGAGACCTGGTCGATCCACCGCGCCGCCCCGACCTTCGACGAGCAGGCGGGCTCCACCGAGCTGCTGGAAACCGGCATCAAGGTGATCGATCTGCTGTGCCCCTTCGCGAAGGGCGGCAAGGTCGGCCTGTTCGGCGGCGCCGGCGTGGGCAAGACCGTGAACATGATGGAGCTGATCCGCAACATCGCGATCGAGCACTCCGGCTACTCCGTGTTCGCCGGCGTGGGCGAACGTACCCGTGAAGGGAACGACTTCTACCACGAGATGAAGGACTCCAACGTCCTCGACAAGGTGGCCCTCGTTTATGGCCAGATGAACGAGCCGCCGGGCAACCGTCTGCGCGTCGCGCTGACCGGCCTGACCATGGCCGAGTTCTTCCGTGACGAAGGCCGCGATGTGCTGATGTTCATCGACAACATCTACCGTTACACCCTGGCCGGGACCGAGGTCTCTGCGCTGCTGGGTCGTATGCCTTCCGCGGTGGGCTACCAGCCGACCCTGGCGGAAGAGATGGGTGTGCTGCAGGAGCGTATCACCTCGACCAAGAAGGGCTCGATCACCTCGATCCAGGCGGTCTACGTGCCGGCGGATGACTTGACCGACCCGTCTCCGGCCACGACCTTTGCGCACCTGGATGCGACCGTCGTGCTGTCGCGCCAGATCGCCGAGCTCGGTATTTACCCGGCGGTGGATCCGCTGGACTCGACGTCGCGCCAGCTGGACCCGCAGATCATCGGGCAGGAGCACTACGACACCGCCCGTGCGGTGCAGAACACGCTGCAGCGTTACAAGGAGCTGAAAGACATCATCGCGATCCTCGGCATGGACGAGCTGTCGGAAGACGACAAGCTGGTCGTGGCCCGTGCGCGAAAGATCCAGCGCTACCTGTCGCAGCCGTTCTTCGTGGCCGAGGTCTTCACCGGGGCGCCCGGCAAGTACGTGTCCCTGAAGGACACCATCCGTGCGTTCAAGGCCATCGTGGCTGGCGAGTATGACCATCTGCCCGAACAGGCCTTCTACATGGTCGGCACCATCGAGGAAGCCGTCGAGAAGGCCGAGAAGCTCGGCTAAGGAGTGAGCAACATGCCCATGACGATGCACGTGGATGTGGTCAGTGCCGAGGAGTCCATCTACTCCGGGACCGCGCTGATGATCGCGGCCCCGGCCGAGGGTGGCGAGGTCGGTGTCTATGCGGGCCACACCCAGATGCTGGCGCGCCTGCACCCGGGCGAGCTGCGCATCCTGGAAAAGGAAGGCGCCGATCCGCAGCCGGTGTTCGTCTCGGGCGGTATCCTCGAGGTCCAGCCGTATCATGTGACCGTCCTGGCGGATACGGCGGTGCGGGCGAAGGATCTCGACGAGGCCGAGGCGCTGGAGGCGAAGAAGCGTGCGGAGGAGGCCCTGGAAAACTCCAAGGCCGATTTCGACTACGCCAAGGCGCAGGCGGAACTCGTGGAGGCCGCCGCCCGCCTGCAGATGATCCAGAAGTTGCGCCGGAAATAATCCGGCAAACTGCGACGAATGACCGACCCAAAGGGCCAACCGATTCGGTTGGCCCTTTATGATTGCACCCATGCCTGACACGAAACCCCTTCATATCGCGGTCCTCGCCGCCGGCAAGGGGACGCGCATGCGGTCGCGTCTCCCCAAGGTCCTGCAGCTTCTTGCCGGACGCCCCCTGCTGGATCATGTCCTCGAACGCGTCGCGCCGCTGCATGCCGCCGCTCTCCACGTCGTGGTGAGCCACGAACAGGAACGAGTGCGTGCGGCGTTTCCCGATCACCTCCCCGCGCTTGACTGGATCGACCAGGGTGAGCCCCGCGGGACCGGGCATGCGGTGTATGAGGCCCTGCAGCACATCCCCGACCATGCCCGCGTCCTGATCGCCTATGGCGACGTCCCGCGGATCCCGGTCGCGGACCTGGAGGCCTGCGCCCGCGGCGACGGCGTCACGGTGTTGGCCGCTCAGGTTCCCGATCCGAGCGGCTACGGCCGCCTGATCCTTGATGCGGAGGGCCAGCTCGACCGTATCGTCGAGCACAAGGAGGCCACCCGCGCGGAACGAGCAGTCGACCTGATAAACACCGGCGTCCTCGCCGCTCCGGCCGGGGACTTGCGGCGCTGGCTTGCGGCCTGCGAACCCGATCCCGCCGGACCACGGGAGTGGTATCTCACCGACATCGTGGCCGTGGCGCGGGGTCAAGGGCGGGTGATCGAGGTCGTGCACAGTTCCGACCCGGTGGCCGTGCTGGGGGTGAACGATCGCGAGCAGCTGGCGGTCCAGGAGCGCCTGCACCAGGCGGAGCAGTGCGCCCGGATGATGCGGGACGGCCTCGCGGTGGCGGACCCCGCGCGTCTGGATGTGCGCGGCGTCCTGAAATTCGGACAGGACTGCTCGATCGACGTGAACGTCGTGATCGAGGGCACGGTGACACTGTCGGACGATGTCTATATTGGCCCCGGCTGCGTGCTGCGCGACTGCGAGATTGGATCCGGCACGCAGATTGCGGCACACAGTGTCCTGGAAGGTGTACGGATCGGCGAGGGCGCGACCGTTGGACCGTTCGCCCGCCTGCGTCCGGGGACGGAGCTCGGTCCCGGTGCCCGCGTCGGCAACTTCGTCGAGATCAAGAACGCCACGCTGGGCCCGGGCGCGAAGGCGAACCACCTGACCTACGTCGGGGACGCCAGCGTCGGGGCCGGTGCCAATCTGGGCGCAGGAACGATCACCTGCAACTATGATGGTGCGAACAAGCATCGCACCGAGATTGGCGACCGTGCGTTCATCGGCTCCAACACGGCTCTGGTGGCGCCCATCCGCATCGGCGATGACGCGACGGTGGGCGCTGGCTCGACCTTGTCGGACGATGTCGACCCGCGCGCGCTGGCGCTGACCCGTGCCCGCCCGCGCGTTATCCAGGACTGGCCGCGCCCCAAAAAGAAATCTGACTAGGGAAACAATGATGAATGTACGCACTCGCGTTGGTACCCCAGGTTTTCCGAGACAAGGCGCGTCGTGCAGCGGGTAGTGGTTCTACCCGCAAGCGGCGCAACGCAGGATCGGGGAACCTGGGGTGCCAACCCCACGGGGCTCGGCCGCCCGTTGTTGATCAAAAACGGGCGCGGGAACGGCGTTGCGGCTCCCTTGTGCAGAATGACCGCACAGCAGTCGCCGCGCCTTGTTCGCACGCAAAAGCGACTCGAGCGCGAGCGTGTACATTCATCATTGTTTCCCTGAGGAGCTTCCATGTGCGGTCTGCTGGCAGGTATTGGTGAGCGCAACCTGGTCCCGATCTTCGTCGAGGGTCTGCATCGACTGGAATACCGCGGGTACGACTCCGCCGGTGTAGCCGTCATCGAGGACCGCGCGCTACGTGACGTCCGTGCGGTTGGCAAGGTGGCCACCCTGGAGGAACAGATCGACGCGGCCGGCCTGCAAGGGCCGGTGGGCATCGCCCATACGCGCTGGGCCACCCACGGGCCGCCCACCGAGGTGAATGCCCACCCCCACCGTTCCCGTGACGGCCGGGTCGCCATCGTCCATAACGGCATTATCGAAAACCACGCCCGTTTGCGAGACGAGTTGGCCGCCGCTGGCTGGCCTTGCGTATCGGCAACCGACAGCGAGGTCATCGCCCATCGTATCGAGCAGGCCCTGGTCGACGGGTCCGCGCCCCTCGAGGCCATGCGCCGGGCCTGTGCCGACCTTGAAGGCGCCTATGCGATCGCGGCGGTGTTTGTCGACTATCCGGACGAGCTGATCGTCGCGCGTTCCGGCAGCCCGCTGATCCTGGGCCTGGGGATCGGCGAGTTCTTCGCCGCGTCGGATATCCAGGCCCTGCTGCCGGTGACCCAGCGGTTCGTCGACCTCGAGGACGGGGATATCGCCCGCCTGACGCGCAAGGGAGTGGAGATCCAGGACCTGCACGGCCAGCCGGTCGAGCGCGGCATCCGCGAGAGCCGCTGTCAGGCAAGCGTTGCCGATCGTGGCGAATACCGCCACTTCATGCTCAAGGAGATCTACGAGCAGCCGCACGCGCTGGAGGAGACCCTGTCCGGTCGTCTGGGCGCGGACGCCGTGCTGGAGAATATCCTCGGGCCCGGTACCAGCGAGCGCCTGGTCGATGTCCGCGCTGTGCAGGTCGTGGCCTGCGGCACCAGCTATCACGCCGGCATGGTCGCGGCCCACTGGATCGAAGAGCACCTGGGACTCCCCGCCCGCGTCGATGTGGCCAGTGAGTACCGCTATCGGCGCCACGTGCTCGCCCCGGGCACGTTGCTGGTGGTGATCTCCCAGTCGGGGGAAACCGCCGATACCCTCGCCGTGCTGCGCCAGTCCCAGGACGAGCCGTTCCTGGCTCGTCTGGCTATCTGCAATGTCCCCGAGAGCACCATGGCCCGTGCCGCCGATCTGGTGCTGATGACCCATGCCGGGCCCGAGATCGGCGTCGCCTCGACCAAGGCATTCACGACCCAGCTGGCCGCCCTCGCCACCCTCGTACTCCTGCTGGGCCAGACCGCTACGGCCGCCCGTATGACCGCCGAGGAGCGCGCCGCTGCGGTGACGGCCCTGCGCAGCCTCCCTGATCAGGTGGCGCGCATCCTGGCCCTGGACAACCCGATTGCGCGCGTCGCCGAGGGTCTGATGGAGCGGCAGCACGCCCTGTTCCTCGGGCGCGGGGCCCATTTCCCGATCGCCCTGGAGGGCGCGCTGAAGCTGAAGGAGATCTCCTACATCCATGCCGAGGCGTATCCCTCGGGCGAGCTGAAGCACGGACCGCTCGCGCTCGTGGACACCGAGATGCCGGTGGTTGCGGTGGCCCCCGACGACGCGCAGCTGGAGAAGCTCTCCAGCAACCTGCAGGAGGTGCGCGCCCGGGGTGGCCAGCTGATCGTGATTGGTGAGTCCAGTGCGGCGCGCACCCTGGCCCCGGAGGATATCTGGATCGGCCTGCCGCAGAGCGAGCCCCTGAGCCCCTGGCTGGCGCCGATCCTGCTGACCGTGCCGTTGCAGTTGCTGGCCTACCATACGGCCGTGCTCAAGGGCACGGACGTCGATCAGCCGCGCAATCTGGCGAAATCGGTGACGGTGGAATAGCCCCTCGCACGCGGTCCCCGCGGAGTTTCTATCAGGAAACGCTTGTATTCGCCGGGCGGGTCGGCTAGATTCGGGCGCGCTCGAATAACCGTACGATCAGGAGTATCCCATGGATCAGCAAGAGCTCAACAACCGCTGCGTCACCCTGTTTCAGTCCCCGCGTATCCAGACCAAACTCTGGAACCCGCGCATGTTCTGGAACGTTGGCCGCAAGCTGAACGTGACCCCCGAGGAACTGACCGAGCCCAAGGTCGACCTCTGCGAGCTTGAGGTGATGCTGTCCGCGGCCGCCTACGAGCCGTCCCAGTGCGCCGACAACCTGAATGGCCGCGAGTCCGGCCGCGCCGACTTCATCCGCCGTGCTGTGCAGTCCGGCCAGCGCCCGTTCCTGCGTCGCGCCGCCTGATCCGGTCTCCTGACTGGTGATGTCGAAGACCCGGCCTTTGCGCCGGGTCTTTTGTTTTGGGGCGTCGGTCAGGGCTTCTCAGGCGCGCGTCTCCAGCCAGAAGGTCACCGGGCCGTCGTTCACCAGGCTGACCTGCATGTCCGCACCAAAGCGCCCGCTGGCGACCTGCGGGTGTGACGCCTGCGCCTGGCGCACCAGATATTCGAACAGCGCCTGGCCATGCTCTGGGTTCGCGGCGCTGGTAAAGCTCGGCCGCATACCCTTGCGCGTATCGGCGGCCAGCGTGAATTGCGGCACCAGCAAGAGCCCGCCGCCGGTATCCTGAAGGCTCAGGTTCATGCGGCCTTCGGCATCCGCGAACACGCGGTAGCCGAGTACGCGCTCCAGCAGCCGCCTGGCGGCCGACTCGCTGTCCTGGGGTTGCACCGCGACCAGTGCCAGTAGCCCCGGGCCGATCGCCGCAACGCGCTCGCCGCCGATGTCCACCGCGGCCTCGGTTACCCGCTGGATCAGAGCGATCACCCCGAGGCAGCCCCGGTCCCGCCCGCGACCTGCCCCTCAAGATCATCGGCCAGGGTATCGGTCGCCGCGACCAGCTTGCGCACGATGCCTGGCTCGGCCGCCGAGTGCCCGGCATCGGCGACGATCGCCATGCGTGCCTGTGGCCAGGCCCGATGCAGTTCCACCGCCTGCTCCACCGGGCACACCACGTCGTAGCGCCCGTGCACGATCCAGCCCGGTATGTCGCGCAGGCGTGGGGCGTCGCGCAGCAGCTGGTCCGGTTCCAGGAAGGTGTCGTGCATGAAGTAGTGGCACTCCAGCCGCGCCAAACTCACGGCGACATCCGGATCGTCGAAATGGGCGATCACGTCGTCGTTCGGGATCAGGCAGGAGGTGT
Organism: Thioalkalivibrio sp. HL-Eb18; assembly: GCF_000364985.1. Taxonomy (NCBI): domain Bacteria; kingdom Pseudomonadati; phylum Pseudomonadota; class Gammaproteobacteria; order Chromatiales; family Ectothiorhodospiraceae; genus Thioalkalivibrio; species Thioalkalivibrio sp. HL-Eb18. The sequence continues at coordinate 123,969 of NZ_KB822962.1, read as the reverse complement.
GTCCCTCCCAGCCTGACCAGGCGCGCGCCGCCGTGTGCCGGATCGCCGGATCCGGATCGGTCAGCCGACGGTAGTAGGCCCCGACCAGGTCGTTGCGTTCGTCCGGCGGGATGGGCTTCAGGTAGTGGGCCCACGCCTCGGGAAACAGGCGGTCGGCCCCCGACTGGTAGAACCACTGGATGTCCCGCGGCCGGCACAGGAATACGCCGCGCAGGATCAGACCGAGCACCCGCCCCGGGTGGGCCTGGGCGTAGGCCAGTCCCAGGGTAGAACCCCAAGAGCCGCCGAACACCGCCCAGCGCTCGATCCCCAGGTGCTCGCGCAGGCGTTCGATATCGGCCACCGCGTGCCAGGTCGTGTTGGCCTCCAGGCTCGCGTGCGGCGTCGAACGCCCGCAGCCGCGCTGGTCGAACAGCACAATGCGGTAGCGCTGCGGGTCGTAGAAGCGCCGATGCCACGGCTCGCAGCCCGAGCCTGGCCCCCCGTGCAGGAACACGATCGGGATCCCGTCGGGTGTGCCACATTCTTCAAAATAGAGCTCGTGGCCGTCACCGACCGCGAGCCTTCCTGTGTTGTGCGGTTCGATCTCCGGGTACAGGGTGTCCATTGATCAGTGTTTCCTAGATTGCGGGCCCCGAGTGTCGCCAAAACGCTCGCGCAGGGAAAGTCCGCAGTCCGTCTATTCGTCGATGATCTGCCCCCGGTAGACCCGGCGCCGTTGCGGCTCCACGCGGCGCTCCGGGGTGTCCGGCTCCGTGCCCGGCGGTGCCAGGTGTCCCGAACGCTGCAACTCGCTGCGCAGCGCAAGCGCCGCGGCCTGTGCAGTGCTCGACTGCGAGCGTGAGGCGTAGTCCAGGATGGCCTCCATGAAGTCCGGGTTGGTGACCGACAGCCGCGCCACTGCCGGGAACTCCGCGCGCAGGTTCCGGCGCAGCTCGGCGGCCAGGCTCAAGCTCTTGCGATCGTGCATATCGGTCCCCCACCGTTGAAGCGCCTGTCCAAACCGTATGCAAGCCCGGTGCCATGCGGCTGGCCCGCAGTCGCTGGCGGGCGCCGGGATTTATTGCTTCTACCGGGTGCATAACGGTGTGTGCCTGCACCGACAATGGGCGCCATCCGGCAACCGCTGCGGATATGGCGGCGCTTGCGAAGCAGGCCTCGCCGCCCTATGTTGCGGGCCATGGAAACGCCCACCGTCCCCGCCTCCATCCGCCGCCAGGCCGGCCGCGCCATCGCGGACTTCGACATGATCCGCGAGGGTGATCGCATCCTCGTCGGGCTGTCCGGCGGCAAGGATTCGCTGACGCTGCTGTGGCTGCTGCATGGCCTGGCGCGGCGGGCACCGGTGCGCTTCGAGGTTGGCGCGGTCACGATCAACCCGGAGATCGAGGGCTTCGAACCGCAGCGCCTGATGGACTATCTCGGTGGTTACGGCATCCCGTATCACTTCGTCTCCGAACCGATCGCGGAGCTGGCTGGCGAGCACATGGACAACGACTCGTTCTGCTCCTTCTGCTCGCGCATGAAACGCGGCCTGATGTATCGCACCGCGCGCGAACAAGGTTACAACGTGCTGGCGCTGGGACAGCACCTGGATGACCTGGCCGAGAGCTTCATGATGAGTGCCTTCCACGGTGGCCAGCTGCGCACGATGAAGGCGCATTACGCGATCGACGCCGGCGACCTGCGGGTGATCCGCCCGCTGGTCTACGTGCGCGAGCGCCAGACGATGGATTTCGCCGAGGCCGCCGGGCTGCCGGTGATCCTCGACAACTGCCCGGCCTGCTTCGCGATGCCCACCCAGCGCGAGCACATGAAACAGCTCCTCGCACAGGAGGAGGCACAGCACCCCAGACTGTTCCGCAACCTGCGCACGACCCTCAAGCCGCTGATGACCGAGGGTGGCATCCCGCCGCGGGCAGAGCCGGCCGACTCATCCGAACCCCACGGTCATGGCCGAACGCCGGCATCTGCGTGACCGGCTGATCGCGGGCGGCCTGCGCCTGCTCGCCCGTCTGCCGCTGCGCGTGAACCATGCGCTGGGCGGGCTGATTGGCGCGCTGGCCTGGTATGGACCGACGCGTTCCGCCCGGATCACCCGCCGCAACCTCGAGCTTTGTTTTCCCGACAAGGATGCCGCCTGGCGCCGTCGGGTCGGGCGCGGATCGCTGATGGCCATGGGTCGGGCGCTGACCGAGTCCCCCTGGCTCTGGCAGGCCTCTGCCCAAACCCTGGAGCGACTGGCGGAGCCGGCCCGATACGCCCGCCTGCGCGAACGCGAGGGCGGGCGCGCATTGTTTCTGTGCGCCCCGCACCTGGGTTCCTGGGAGTTCGCCGGGCTGCAGGCCGCCTGCCACGGGCCGATGGCCACCCTGTACAGCCCGTTCAAGACCCCCGAGATCGACCGTTGGGTGCGCGAGGCGCGTGCCTCGACGGGTGCCACCCTGGCCCCGGCCGACCGCTCCGGGCTGCGCGTGCTGCAGCAGGCGCGTGATCGTGGCGAGATTATCGGGATCCTGCCGGATCAGAGCCCGAAGGGCGCCTCCGGTACGCATGCCCCGTTCTTTGGCCGCTCGGCGCTGACCATGACCCTGCTTCCGCGCCTGCTGCGTGGGCGCGAGGATCATGTCGTGTTCCTGTTCGCCGAACGCCTGCCGCGGGGCCGTGGTTTTCGCTATCACGAGATCGAGGCGGGGCCCGAGGTGGCCGACCGCGACTTCGGCCGCGCGGCTGCGGCGATCAATGCCCACGTGGAGGCCCTGGTGCGGCGCTGCCCGGAGCAGTACAACTGGGCTTACAAGCGCTTTTATCCGGCCCCCGAAGGCCAGCCCGACCCCTATCGTTGAGGGCGTCCGCGCACAAAAAAGCCGCCGGACCCGGAGGGCACGGCGGCCGGTGCCTCTGGCCCCTCGGGGCCAGAGGCGAGTGCCTTACAGGCTGTAGTACATGTCGAACTCGACCGGGTGGGTGGTCATGCGCATGCGGGTGACCTCTTCCATCTTCAGGTCGATGTAGGCATCGATCATGTCGTCGGTGAACACGCCACCCTGGGTCAGGTATTCGCGATCCTGGTTCAGGGCTTCCAGCGCCTGGTCCAGCGAATGGCAGACCTGCGGGATGCCCTTTTCCTCTTCCGGCGGCAGGTCGTAGAGGTTCTTGTCCATCGCGTCACCCGGGTGGATCTTGTTCTGGATGCCGTCCAGGCCGGCCATCAGCATCGCGGCGAAGGCCAGGTACGGGTTGGCGGTGGAGTCCGGGAAGCGCAGCTCGATGCGGCGGGCCTTCGGGCTCATCACGAACGGGATGCGGATGGACGCGGAGCGGTTGCGCGCGGAGTAGGCCAGCATGACCGGTGCCTCGAAGCCCGGCACCAGACGTTTGTAGCTGTTGGTGGACGGGTTGGTGAAGGCGTTCAGCGAGCGGGCGTGCTTGATGATGCCGCCGATGTAGTACAGCGCGGTCTCGGACAGGCCGCCGTACAGATCACCGGAGAACAGGTTCTTGCCGTCCTTGGACAGCGACTGGTGCACGTGCATGCCGGAGCCGTTGTCGCCGACGATCGGCTTGGGCATGAAGGTCGCGGTCTTGCCGTGCATGTGGGCGACATTCTGGATCACGTATTTCAGGACCTGTACTTCGTCGGCCTTCTGCGTCAGCGTTGCGGGGCCGACACCGATCTCGCACTGGCCGGCGGTGGCCACCTCGTGGTGGTGCACCTCGGTGACCAGGCCCATCTCGGTCATCACTTCGCACATCGTCGAACGCAGGTCGTGCAGGCTGTCGACCGGCGGGACCGGGAAGTAGCCACCCTTCACGCCGGGGCGGTGGCCGATGTTGCCGTCCTCGTAGACGCGTTCGGAGTTCCACGAGGCCTCGGAGGAGTCCACGCGGCAGTAGGAGCCGGACAGGTCGGCACCCCATTTCACGTCGTCGAACACGAAGAATTCGTTCTCCGGCCCGAACAGCGCGGTGTCGGCGATGCCGGTGCTCTGCAGGTAGGCCTCGGCGCGGCGCGCCAGGGAGCGCGGGCAGCGGTCGTAGCCCTGCATGGTAGCCGGCTCGACCACGTCGCAGCGGATGTTCATGGTCATGTCTTCGAAGAACGGGTCGATGACCGCGGACTCTGCGTCCGGCATCAGGATCATGTCGGACTCGTTGATGCCCTTCCAGCCGGAGATCGAGGAGCCGTCGAACATCTTCCCTTCTTCGAAGGCCTCTTCGTCGAGGTCATGGGCCGGCACGGTCACGTGCTGTTCCTTGCCCTTGGAGTCGGTGAAGCGGAAGTCGATAAAGCGGACTTCCTTTTCCTGGATCTGCTTCAGCACGTCGGCTGCGGACATGGGAGTCTCCTTAAGGTTTGCTCTTGGTCTTTGGGTTCGCCGCGCCGATTCGAGCCCGGCCGGCGTCGAATCGAGTCTATGCAGGCATCATGCCAGCTCGCTCGATTGGCCCTGTGACGGTCGTTCAGCACTCATGAGGTCCGTGCCACGCGGCAGGCTGCACAATAACCGTGCGTCATCGGCACCACAGTAGTGCATCAAGGGTTTTGTTGCACGCCAGTGGTGCATGGGCGATAGAGGATCTTCACCTCACCCAGCCGGCCCGTCAGTCGTGGATGGCTCTGCAGCGACTGTGACAGGCCCTCGCCCCGAGCGTTCAGCTCCGCGGGCGTGTATGCCCCGTCAAGGCGCAGCGTCAGGGCCAGGTGGATCCGCCCGTTCAGATAGTGCATGGAGAGCTGCTCCAGGCGCTCCAGTTCCGGGGTGCCGGCCCAGGCCTCGCGCACCGCCTCGGCGACCTCCGGACGCAGGGGCAGGTTCGAGCTGCGGGCCTGATCTTCGTCGTTTTCCGGATCCACATGGACCGTAAAATCTCGCAGCCGCTCATGGCGCTGGGTGACGGCCCAGTACACGGCATCGGCAATCCGGTGTCCCTCGGAAACCGAGATCATCGGGGCGACCTGGATATGCACATCGGCGACCACGTCGCTCCCGTGACGCCGCGTACGTAGCATGTGCGCATCCTTCACCCCGGGCACCTCCATGATCGTGTGACGGATGCGCGCGACCTCCTCCGCATCCAGCGCCGTGTCGATCAGTTCGGACGCGCTGCGTACGATCAGGCGTCCGGCGATATGCAGGATGAACAGGGCGACGATCAGGGCTGCGAGGGCGTCGGCCCAGGGGAAGCCCGCGACCGCCGCCCCGACCCCGATCAGGACGAACAGCGAGGAGATCGCATCCGTGCGGTGGTGCCAGGCGTTGGCATCCAGCATGCGCGATCCGATCCGTTTCGCGACCCGGTGGGTGTACTGATAGAGCCCTTCCTTGGCGACCAGAGTCAGCACCGCAAACGCGAGCGCGGCCGGGGCCGGCCCGGTCGCGGCTGCGGTATCCACGAGCCGCTGCCCGGCGGCCCAGGCGATGCCGAGGCCAGCCAGTGCCAGGAACACGCCGACGACCACGGTGGCCAGGGTTTCGATGCGCCCGTGCCCGTACGGGTGGTCATGGTCGGGCGAGGCGGCGGCCTTGCCGGCGGCGAACAGCACCACACCATCGGTGATCAGGTCCGACAGCGTGTGCACGCCGTCGGCGATCAGCGCCTGCGAGTTCAGCAGCCACCCACTCAATAGCTGCGCCAGGGCAAGAAAGGCATTCACCACCGCACCCACGACCGTTACGCGGCGCGTGGCGCGGTAGCGTCGGCCGTTCTCGGGCGAGATCGTCGATTCGGAGTTGGCGCGGGGGTCGCTCAGGACGTCTCTCCCAAACAGGGTCAGGCCTTCAGTATGGGCCTGCATCGGAGGCATGCAAGACACCCGTGCCTACACTGGCGGTGGCCGCAGCCGGAGCCCGGCCGATATACTGTGCGCTTTGCCCTGATCCGGGACCCCGCATGTCGCAAGAACGCAATCCGTCCAGCAGCAGCCCGACCTTCCAGGACTTGATCCGCCGTCTGCAGGACTACTGGAACGACCACGGCTGCGTGGTGCTGCAGCCCTACGACATGGAGATGGGGGCCGGCACTTTCCATCCGGCGACCTTCCTGCGCTCGATCGGGCCGGAACCGTGGCGTGCGGCCTATGTCCAGCCCAGCCGTCGTCCGACCGACGGGCGCTACGGCGACAACCCCAACCGCCTGCAGCACTACTACCAGTTCCAGGTGCTGCTGAAACCATCGCCGCCGGATATCCAGGACCTCTTCCTGGGCTCGCTTCAGGCGCTGGGCTTCGACACCCTGACCCACGACGTGCGTTTCGTCGAGGACAACTGGGAGTCCCCGACCCTCGGCGCCTGGGGTCTGGGCTGGGAGGTCTGGCTGAACGGCATGGAGGTTACCCAGTTCACGTACTTCCAGCAGGTCGGCGGGCTGGACTGCTACCCGGTCTCCGGCGAGATCACCTACGGGCTGGAGCGCCTGGCGATGTACCTGCAGGGGGTGGAGAGCGTATTCGACCTGGTCTGGACCGTCGGCCCGGACGGTCGCCCGGTGACCTATGGCGACGTCTACCACCAGAACGAGGTGGAGCAGTCTACCTACAACTTCGAGCACGCCGACCGCGACGCCCTGTTCGCTGCCTTCGACCAGCATGCGAACGAGAGCGACCGAATGATCGACTTGGGCCTGCCGCTGCCGGCCTACGAGCAGATGCTGCGCGCCTCGCACAGCTTCAATCTGCTGGACGCCCGTGGCGCGATCTCGGTCACCGAGCGCCAGCGCTACATTCTGCGCGTGCGCGAGCTGTCGCGAAACGTCGCCCGGAAGTACTACGAGTCGCGCGAGGCCCTCGGCTTCCCGCTGTGCGCCGACGACGACACGAATCGGCCCGACGCCGCCTGAACCTATCTGTACGGACCGCGCCCATCCGCGCGGCCCCGATGGACCCGACACGGACCCGACATGGCTGAAGCCCGCGAACTCCTGATCGAACTGGGCACCGAGGAGCTGCCCCCGACCGCGCTGGCACGCCTGCGCGATGCTCTGGCCGAAGGCCTGACCACCCGCCTGCGCGAGGCCGGGCTGGAGCCGGGCGAGCCCGAGACGTTCGCTACGCCACGCCGGCTGGCCGTGCTGTTCCCGGACATCCCGGGGCAGCAGCCGGACCAACTCCAGGAGCGTCGCGGCCCGGCCGTGGCCGCTGCCTTTGACGACGCCGGCGACCCGACCAAGGCGGTGCTGGGCTTTGCCCGCTCCTGCGGCGTGGAGGTCGAGCGCCTCGAGCGCGAGACCACCGACAAGGGCGAATACCTGGTCTACCGCCAGATGCAGCCAGGCCGCGCCCTGGGCGAGCTGCTGCCGGAGATGCTGGCGGCCGCGCTGGAGGCCCTGCCCACGCCCAAGCGCATGCGCTGGGGCAGCAGTCGCACCGAGTTCGTGCGCCCGGCACACTGGCTGGTCGTCCTGCACGGGACCGAGGTGCTGGAGATGACGGTGCTGGAGCAGACCGCCGGGCGGGCCACGCACGGCCACCGCTTCCACCAGCCCGGCGCGCTGGAGCTGAAGCGCGGGAACGACTACGCCGAGCGGCTGCGCAGCCCCGGCTTTGTCGAACCGTCGTTCGAGGCGCGGCGCGAGAACATCCTGGCGCAGGTGCACGAGCAGGCCAAAGCCCTGGGCGGGCGCGCACTGGTGGATGCCGACCTGCTGGACGAGGTGACCGCACTGGTGGAGTGGCCGGTCGCCCTGACCGGCGGCTTCGACCCGCGTTTTCTGGATGTCCCGCAGGAGGCGCTGATCTCCACCATGCAGGACAACCAGAAATACTTCCCGGTGGTCGACGAGGCCGGCCGGATGCAGCCGCATTTCATCGTGATCAGCAACATCGAGTCGCGCGACCCGCACGCGGTGCGCGATGGCAACGAGCGCGTGCTGCGCCCGCGCTTTGCCGATGCCGAGTTCTTCTGGCAGCAGGACCGCAAGAAGCGCCTGGAGGAACGGCTGGACGCGCTGGAATCGGTGGTGTTCGAGAAGCGCCTGGGCACGCTGCGCGACAAGTCCGCGCGGCTGGAGGCGCTGATGCAGCGCCTGGCGGGCTTGATGCAGCTGGACGCGAACCTCGCCGCGCGCGCCGCGCGCCTGGCCAAGTGCGACCTGGTTACGCAGATGGTGTTCGAGTTCACCGAGTTGCAGGGCACCATGGGCCGCTACTATGCCCTGCACGACCGCGAGGACGAGACCGTCGCTGCCGCGATCGAGCAGCACTACTGGCCGCGCCAGTCCGGCTCCGAACTGCCGGATGCCCCGCTGGCCCAGGCACTGGCGCTGGCGGACCGGCTGGATACGCTGGTCGGGATCTTTGCGATTGGCAAGCAGCCCACCGGCACCAAGGACCCGTTCGCCCTGCGCCGCGCCGCGTTGGGGCTGGTGCGCATCCTGGTCGAGCGCGAACTGCCGCTGGCCCTGACCCCTTTGCTGCAGGCCGCCGCCGAACCCATCCGCGAACGCGTGCCGGAGGCCGATCAGGCGGTGGAGCCGGTGCGTGACTACATCCTCGAGCGCCTGCGCGGCTACCTGCTGGAGCAGGGCCAGGCGCACGAGACGATCGAGGCGGTGGCTGCGGTCGCGCCCGATACACCGCTGGACTTCGTCCACCGTGTGCGAGCGGTCAGCCTGTTCCGCGAGCGCCCGGAGGCCGAGGCCCTGGCCGCGGCGAACAAGCGCATCCACAACCTGCTGCGCAAGGCGGGCGAGGAGGCCGAGGCCGACCTCGATCCCGAGGCCCTGGCGCTGGACGAGGAGCGCCAGCTCTACCAGGGCCTGCAGGCGGTGCGTCCCGGTGTCGAGCAGGCCGTGGCTGATGGCGACTACCTGCACGCCCTGGGCGAGCTGGCGGGCCTCCGTGATCGCGTCGATACCTTTTTCGACCAGGTGATGGTGATGGCCGAGGATGCCGCCGAGCGGCGCAACCGCCTGGCGCTGCTGCGCGAACTGCGCCGCGCCTTCGAGACCGTGGCCGATATCGGTCGCCTGGCGACGGGGTAGCGCCGCCCCATGCTCCCCCTGATCCGCGGCCTGCTGTTCCAGCTGGGGTTCATCGGCTCCACGCTGGTGTTCGGACTGCTGGTCCCGCCGCTGATCTGGCCGCTCTCGCGCCCGGCGCGCTATCGCGTCCTGACCCAGTGGGGGCGCTTCAATGTCTGGTGGCTGCGCGTCACCTGTGGTGTTGACTACCGGGTGCGGGGCACCGAGCACATCGACTCCTCGCGACCGCATGTAGTGCTGTCCAAGCATCAGTCCGCCTGGGAGACGGTCGCCTTTGTGGCGATCTTTCCGATGCAGACCTGGGTGCTCAAGCGCGAACTGATGCGCATCCCCCTGTTCGGCTGGACGCTGTCGATGCTCGATCCAGTCCCGATCGACCGCGAGGCCGGGCGTCAGGCCCTGGAGAATCTGGTCGCGGAGGGCCAGCAGCGCCTGGATCAGGGCCGCTGGGTGATCGTCTTCCCCGAGGGCACGCGCGTGGCCCCGGGCGAGCACGGGCGCTACCGCCAGGGTGGCGCGATACTGGCGGCGCGCACCGGCTATCCGGTGCTGCCGGTGGCGCTGAACAGCGGCAGCTTCTGGCCGAAAAAGGGCCTCCGGCGCTACCCCGGCACCATCGAGGTGGTGGTCGGCCCGCCGATCGAGACCGCCGGGCGCAAGCCGATCGAGGTGCTAAGCGAAGCCGAGGAATGGATCGAGACCACCATGGCCGGGATCGAGCCGCGTCCCGCGAAACCGTCGTCGGAGGAACCGCATGGCCAGTAAACCCCTGATCAGTGCGCCGCTGGTCGAGTTGCGCGATCGCAGCATCTACCGCGTGGGCGATTCGGACCCGGCCGTCTGGCTGATCGACGACCACGAGCTGGGCGGCGTGCTGGTCAACGCCCCGGCGTACTCCGAAGCCTTGCTGGAGGCGATTCGGGCGATCACCAAGCCCGCCTACCTGTTCCTGCCCAGCCGCCATGGGGCGCAGGATCTGGAGGCCTGGCGGGCGGCGGGGCTGGAGACCCTGGCGTTCGAGGCCGAGGCGCCGGCGATCCGCGCCGCCGGCGGCGAGATCGACATCGCCTTCAACCGCAAGCAGCGCCTGTCGCGCACCATCGATTTCCTGCCGATGGCCGGGGTGACCGAGGGCACCTGTGCCCTGCGCCTGAAGAACCTGCCGGGGGTCGTGTTCTTCGGCCCCGCGCTGGCACCGGGGGCGGATGGCTGGCCTACGCTGATCCAGAACGCGGAGGATCACTCCTTCGAGGCGCGCCTGTTCGGCGCCCTGGGCGTCAAGGACCTGAAGTTCGCCTACGCCTTCTGCGATGGCTTCGACCCCGCCAGCACGCAGTACGGCCCGGACGCCGACCAGCACATTCAGACCCGCATCGAGGCGGTCTTCGACGAATAACGAAGTACTGCGATGACCCCTGCGTGTGCCGTGCGGTCGGGGGCAGTGTCGGTCGATTTCCGCGTCGCTTCGCGCTTCGCAATGACCGGGTTGTGTGTGTCAGGCGCGGGCGATCAGGGTCTGGATCACGTGGCCGGCGGCGGTCAGGCCGAAGATTGCGGGCAGGTAGGAGATCGTGCCGTTAACCGAGCGCGGGCGGCCCCCCTCGACCGGGCGGTGCTCGGTGCCCTTGCGCGGCTGCTCGATCGAGAACACCACGGGGTAGTCGAGCCGCGCACCCACGCGGCGCAGGTTCTTGCGCATCTGCCTTGCCAGCGGGCAGACGCGGGTGGCCTCCAGTGGGCCGACCCGCACGGCCGTCGGGTCGATGCGCCCGCCGGCCCCCATGCTCGAGATCACCGCCTGGCCGCGGCGCTGGGCCCCGGCGACCAGCGCGGCCTTGCAGGCGATGGAGTCGATCGCGTCGAGCACGAAGTCGGCGTCGTCCGGCACCAGATCGACGATGCTGTCCGGGCGCAGGAACTCGCGCTGGATGTTCAGCTCGATCTTCGGGTCGATGTCCCGGATGCGCGCCTCCATCACCGCGGTCTTGGGCTGGTCCAGGGTGGAACGCAGGGCCACCAGCTGGCGGTTCAGGTTGGAGGCGGCAACCACGTCGTGATCCACCAGGGTCATGCGCCCCACCCCGGCGCGGGCGATGGCCTCGGCGGCATAGCTCCCGACGCCGCCGAGGCCGGCGATGAATACATGCCGGTCGCGCAGGCCGGCGGTGACATCGGGACCCAGCAGGAGGTCCGTGCGTTCGCTGTAGGGATTGTGGGGCGTGCTCATGAATCCGGATCGTTCGGGAGCCGGAGGACCCGGCGCGCATTTTGTGACGTGATTATAGCCATCTCGGCCGGGTCGATGTCCCGCAGGCGGGCCAGATGGCGGTTCACCTCGGCGGTCATCATCGGTTCGTTGCGCTCGCCCTGGTGCCCGGCCAGCGGCTGATCCGGGGCGTCGGTCTCCACGACCAGGGCCTCCAGCGGGGCCTCGCGCACCACGCGGTGCAGTCGTTTCGCACGCTCATAGGTCACTGGCCCGCCGATGCCGAGACAGAAGCCAAGATCCACCGCCTGTCGGGCCTGCTGCGGCGAGCCGATAAAGGCATGCAGGATGCCGGTCACGCCGGCCTGCTGACGCAGGCCTTTCAGGACCTCGTCCAGCGCCCGGCGGCTGTGGATGATCACCGGCAGGTCGCGTTCGCGGGCGATCGCCAGCTGCCGCGTGTAGAAGCGCCACTGGCGGTCCCAGTCCAGCCCGTCCTGGTAGCCATCGAGCCCGATCTCGCCGACCGCGATGGCCTCCGGGTGCATCTCCAGCCAGGCCTCCAGGGCGTCGAGGTCCGCGTCCGCATGATCCTGCAGGAAAATCGGGTGCAGGCCGTAGGCGATATGCAGACCCGCGTGCTGGCGGTGGAGGGCGTCGAGGTCCGGCCAGCGCGCGCGGGTGACGCCTGGCAGGACCAGCTCCTGCACCCCGGCGGCGCGGGCGCGGTCCAGCACCGCCGGGCGATCCGGGTCGAACGCGTCCAGGTCCAGGTGGACGTGTGTATCGATCAGGTGCACCGGGCCCCGTCCCGGATTTACGGGCAGGGGTAGGTGTAGCGGGCGTGGATGGCCTCGATGGCCTCCAGCACGGCGTCGGACAGGGTGATGTCGACGGTTGCGATGTTCTCGCGCAGTTGGTCTATCGTGGTCGCCCCGACCAGGTTACTGGTCACGAAGGGCTGCTGGTTGATGAAGGCCAGCGCCAGCTGCGACGGGGTCAGGCCGTGATCGCGCGCGAGGCGTGCATACTCCGCGGTGGCGGCCAGGCCCGATTCGTTGCTGTAGCGCTGGAAGCGCTCGAACAGCGTCAGGCGCGCCCCTTCGGGTTTCGCCCCGTCCAGATATTTGCCGGAGAGCATGCCGAAGGCCAGCGGCGAATAGGCCAGTAGGCCGGCGTCCTCGCGGATGGCCATCTCGGCCAGCCCCGCCTCGAAGCTGCGGTTGAGCAGGTTGTAGGGATTCTGGATGGAAACGATACGCTCGGACAGGCCGCGGTCATGGGCGCGGATCCACTCCATGAAGCCCCACGGGGTCTCGTTGGAGATGCCGATGGTGCGCACGCGGCCGCTCTCGACCACCGCCTTCAGCGCTGCCGCGGTCTCCTCGATCGGGGTCGCGCTTGCATCCGGCTTGTGGACGTAGCCGAGCTGGCCGAAGAAGTTGGTGGAACGGGCGGGCCAGTGGACCTGGTAGAGATCCAGATAGTCGGTCTGCAGACGTTTCAGGCTGTCGTTCAGGGCCTGCTCGATGTGTTCGCGGTTCAGCTGCGGCCCGCCGCGCAGGTAGTCGATCATGCCGGGGCCGGCGACCTTGCTGGCCAGCACCACCTGGTCGCGGTTGCCGCGTTTCGCCAGCCAGTTGCCGATATAGGTCTCGGTCAGGCCCTGGGTCTCCGCGCGCGGCGGGACCGGGTACATCTCGGCGGCATCGATCAGGTTCACGCCCTGATCGAGCGCGTAGTCCAGCTGTTCGTGGGCCTCGGCCTCGGTGTTCTGCTCGCCCCAGGTCATGGTGCCCAGGCCGATCAGGCTGACCTCGATATCGGTACGTCCCAGTTTGCGGTATTGCATGTCTGTCCCTTGGTTCAGGTGAACAGGGTGAGGACCCCGGTATAGCCGTACAGGCGGTTGGCGAAGATCTCGCCATTGGCGAAAAAGCCGACCAGGGGCACATCTCCCAGACCCTGCTGCACGATCGCCAGTTCCGTGCCCTCCTGGCCGAACTGGTGACGCCCGCGCCCGATGCAGGAGACATAGATCGCCCCGCGAATGCCATTGGGGGCCTGGGCGCGGATCTGCTCCAGCATGCGTTCGAGGTCCTCGCGTGCGGCCTGGCCGTCGCGGCGCACGAACAGGATCTTCTGCCCGGGCTCCAGCAGTTCGCCGACCGCAAGAACTTCCTGGGCGAGATCCACGCCGATGATGTTGCGGACCCGGTAGTCGCCGGTGTCCGAGCCGGGGATCGGAAAGCCGACCAGGATGTAGCCCAGCGCCCGCTCCAGGTCGCGCGACAGGACGTCACCAATGATGCCCTTGAATGCCGGCAGCGCCCGCTGGCCGTCCAGCTGCACGATGATGTTGCGCCAGGTCTCGGTCAACTCGTGCTGGCCGGGCAGCGGGGTGCAGCCCTGGCTGTGTCGCGCCGCGATCGCGACGTCGTCACGCAGCGCCAGCCCGGTGATACCCGAGGCGACCACACCATCGGCGATCTGCACCGCCCCCTCCTCGCCGGAGTGGATGCCGCCGGTGGCGAACCAGGCAGTCTGGTCGCCGATCTCGGTCAGCACGGCCTCCACACCCTCCGTGCGCGGATCGGCATTGAGCAGCAGGCGGCCCGGAGTCGTAGGGTCGAGGAAGCCGTCCAGGGCCTGCTTCAGCTCGTCCAGGCTGTGGATCGGACGCTGGATCACGCGTGCCGAACTGGCCGGGAAGTCGCCGATCATCAGGGTAATCGCCGGGTCTTCGTAGAATTCCCGGTCCGGCCCGATCACGGCCATGCCCATGCCGCCGACGAAATGGTCTACCTCGAGTTCCTTGCGCAGCGTGTCCATGACCAGGCGGGCATTGCGGCTCAGCGCGTCGGAGACGTAGATAAAGCCCACGCGCACGGTCTCCGGCTCCCGGGGCGGCAACGCGCCCAGCCCCTGGATCAGTTCCGTGGCGAGGGTGCGCGGGTCATTGCCGCTGGCGGCGGTACTGACAAAGCGTTCCATCGGGGTCCTTGGTTCCGTCACAGCCCCAGCTGCTCCAGCATGCTGAGGGCCTCGTTGTCGGTTTCGGGGATGCCGCGCCGGATGGTCATCCGGTCGTTCTCCGCGAACTCCAGGCGGGCATGGTGGCGGGTGTCCAGCTCCTCCAGGAACCAGGCGATCTCGGAGGGGTGGACCGCACGGTCGCCCCGCATCAGGTGGCGCGCGAGGATCGCGTCCTCGCGGACGTCCAGATACAGCGGCTGGGGCAGCGCCAGTGGCAGCACATGGGTCTGTACCAGCCACTCGATCGGCGTGGGACGCCGCGCCGGCAGGCGGCGGCTGTCGATGCGGAAGTGCCCGCCGCCGCCGGGCTGCTTCAGCAGCTCCTCCAGCCAGTCGCCCTCGAAGCCCTGATGCACGATCAGCGAGCGGCCGGTGTAGCGGCTGCGAAAGCGTTCCATCTGTTGCGCGGGGCGCGGCCCGAACACTCCGAACACGGCAACTCCATCGGTCTTTGCAGGATCGCCGGAATGCTAGCCCAAACGCCTGCAGCCACAAAAAAGCCCCGCCGGAGCGGGGCTAGGGGAACTTCCGGAGCGCTTGTGCTCAGCCGCGACGCGCCAGCATGTCGTGGATGATCGGCGCGAGGATGACCTCCATCGCGAAGCTCATCTTGCCGCCGGGCACGACGATGGTGTTCGGCCGGGACATGAAGGAGTCGGGCAGCATGTTCAGCAGGTAGGGGAAGTCCACCCCGAACTTCTTCGGCTCCCTGAAGCGGATCACCACCATGCTTTCGTCCGGGGTGGGGATGTCGCGGGCGATGAACGGGTTGGAGGTGTCCACCGTCGGCACGCGCTGGAAGTTGATGTCGGTGTGGCCGAACTGCGGGGTGATGTAGTTCACGTAGTCCGGCATGCGGCGCAGGATCGTGTCCACAATGGCCTCGGCGGAATAGCCGCGCTCGGCGTTGTCGCGGAAGATCTTCTGGATCCACTCGAGGTTCACAATCGGCACCACGCCGATGCCCAGATCCACGTGCTGCGCGGCATTTACTTCACCGTTCACGACCAGGCCGTGCAGGCCTTCGTAGAACATCAGGTCGGTACCCGGCTGGATCTCTTCCCAGGGGGTGAACTCGCCCGGGCCGAGGTTGGTGCCGAGACGCTCGTTGTGGGCGGCGGCTTCCTCGTCGGAGTGCAGGTAGTAGCGCTTCTGGCCCTGGCCGGTCTCGCCATAGGTCTTGAACAGATCCTCGATGCGATCGAACAGGTTGGCCTCGGGACCGAAATGCGAGAAATGCTGATTGCCTTCGTCGGCGGCCTTCTTCATGGCCTCCTTCATCGCCTTGCGGTCATAGCGATGGAAGCTGTCGCCCTCGATGACGACCGGGTTGATCTGTTCGCGACGGAAGATCGACTCGAACGAGCGCTTGACGGTGGAGGTGCCGGCCCCCGAGGAACCGGTCACCGCAATTACGGGATGCTTCTGGGACATGGGATTTCTCCTTGCAAACGGGTTGCGCAAAGGTGGTGAAAAGGGAGTCTAGAAAATCAGGTTGAGCATGAACATGGCGACCACGGCAAACAGGATTGTCATGATGCCACCCGCCTTCATATAGTCCTTCACCCGGTAACCACCGGGGCCCATGATCAGGGCGTTCACCTGGTGGGTCGGGATCAGGAAGGAATTCGAGGTGGCGATCGCCACGGTCAGCGCGAAAACGCGCGGGTCGGCCTCCATACCCGCCGCCTGGGCGGCGACCGCGAAGTTGATCGCCAGCGGGACCAGCAGCACGGTCGCGCCGACATTGGACATCACCAGCGTAAAGAACGTGGCCAGCGCGAAGATCGTCGCCTGCAGCACCCAGGGCGGGACGGTCCCCAGCAGCTCCAGCGTGTTCTGCGCAATCCAGGCGGCGGTGCCGGTGTTCTCCACCGCCATCCCCAGCGGTATCAGCGAGGCCAGCAGGAACACGGTCTTCCAGCTGACCGAGCGGTAGGCGTCGTCGAGGCTGATCACGCCGGTCAGGATCATGCCCAGTGCGCCGGTCAGCAGCGCGACCGACAGCATCAGGTCGGTGAACAGGATCAGGCCCACCGTGAGCGCCAGGAAGAACAGCGCATGCGGGACCTTGGAAGGACGCAGTTCCTCGCGCGGGTAGTCGGAAGTGATCACGACAAAATCGCGATCCTTGTCCAGGCGCGCCAGTGACTCCCAGGTGCAGTGCACGACCAGGATGTCGCCGATCTCCAGTGGGATGTCACGCAGGCCCTCGCCGAAGGTCTCGCTGCCGCGCTGGATTCGCATCACTGACAGGCCATAGGTCTGGCGCATGGCCAGTTCGGTGACGGTCTTGCCGGCGAGATTGGACCCTGGCGCGATGGCGACCTCGGCCACCCCGGAGCGGCTGGTGTCCAGCGCATTCGCGAATACGTCGAGGCGGGTGGTCGGCCGCTTGCGCGTGCCCTCGCACAGCTTTTCCATGCGCTCGGGGCTGGCGAGCACGGCCAGGTGCGAGTTGGCCTGGATCTCGTAGCCGGTCCAGGGGGCCATGCGCAGCTCGTCGCGCACGTAGGTGCCGACGATCGCGATCCCGGTCTCGCGCTCGATCTCGGCCACGGTGCGGCCCACCAGCGGGTCCTTCTCAGGCACGAAGACCTCGTGGATCTCGTAGGACAGGCCGTAGACCCGCTGGAAGTACTCCTGGGCGCTCTCGCGCTGCGCGGACTTGGACTTGACCGATGGCAGTACGAAACGGCCCAGCACCACGAAGTAGACGATGGTGGTGGCGAGCAGCGCGAGGCCAATCGGGGTCACGTCGAACAGCTGGAAGGGCTCCATGTTCGATGGCAGCAGGTCGTTCAGCAGGATCAGCGGGCTGGAACCGACCAGGGTGATGGTGCCGCCGACGATCGCGGCGAAACCCATGGGCATCAGCAGGCGCGACAGTGGTATCCCGAGGCGGCTGGAGATCCGGCTCATCACCGGCATGAACAGCGCGGCCGCGCCGATGTTCTGCATGAAGCTCGAGATCACGCCGACGGTACCGGAGACCGTCGGAATGATGCTCTTCTCGGTGGTACCGCCCACGCGCATGATGAACGCGGCCACCTTGTGCATTACGCCGGTCTTGTCGAGCCCGGCGCCGATGATCATCACCGCGATGATCGCGATCACCGCATTGGAGGCAAAACCGCTGAACAGTTCGTCCTGCGCGACCAGCAGCCCGAGCCCGGGCACCAGCGTCAGCAGGCCGAGCAGCACCATCACCGAGATGGCAGCCAGGTCCACACGGATGACCTCCGTCACAAACAGGAAGATGGTGAACGCCAGCAGCGCGAGCACCACGATCATCTCGGTGGTCAGCGTAAGGTTTTCCATGTATCGATTTCGTGTCCTGAAGACCCGCACCGGACGGTGCAGGGCCGGGGCTGAGGGGGCTGGCGAGCGGCCCTGGCCGGTAGCCAGTGGCGTGGGAGGCGTCGCCGGTGCTCCCCCTTGGAAGCGCGCGATTATTTCATCCCGGGCGGTTGGACGCAAAAACCGGGCCGTTTGGACCTTTCGCGAGACGCTGGCTGTCGTACGCCGGCCGGTCGGTTATGCTGAACGAAAACCGTCAGGGAGACGCCCCATGTCCGATGCCCCGCTTTGCCGTTTCGAGACCATCGTGCTGGCGACCGACGGGTCCGAGTTCAGCGAGTCGGCCGAGGCCGTTGGCCTGGATCTGGCTCAGCGTTGCGGGGCCCGGCTCATCCTCGCCCGTATCATTCCGACCGATACGCAACACGACGCGCTGTCGCCCCGGCGCAGCCACGATGCGAGCGTGACCGCGCAGGGCGACCTGGACGTGCTCGAGAAAAAGGCGCGCGAACAGGGCCTTGATGCCCTGCCCATCCTGCGTCACGGGGTGGACCGGCACCAGGAGATCGTCAAGATCGCCGAGGAATACAAGGCTGGTCTGATCGTGATCGGGCGCCGCGACCGCAACGATCTTGCACGTCTGATGGTCGGCGACGCGACGCGCAAGGTGGTGGGCACGGCGCCGTGTAACGTCATGGTCGTTCCGCGGGGCGCGCAGGCGCCGCACCGGGGGTTGCTGGTCGGGACCGACGGCTCCGAACTGGGCGATCAGGCGGCGCGTGCGGCGATCGAGCTCGCCGGCTATTGCCAGTTGCCGATTACTATCGCCTCGGTCGCCGTGCCCGGCCAGAGCGAGGAGCGTCGCCAGGAGGGTGTCGATGCGATCCAGCGCCTGCAGGGCGAGGCCCGGGAGCAGGGCCTTCAGGCGGACGCGACCTTCGAGGAAGGTCGCGCCGAGGTCGCCCTGATTGACGTGGCGCGGCGTGACAACCGTGACCTGATCGTCGTGGGCAGCCACGGGCGCACCGGCCTCAAGCGTCTGCTGATGGGTTCGGTATCCGAGCGCGTGATTGGGGGCGCCGACTGCCCGGTGCTGGTGGTCAAGGAGCTCAACGACTAGGGAAGCATTTGTTTCCCTGGTCGCACCCCCTGGTTCACGATTCCCCCTGAACCCTTCCGCCCGGCGTTTGCCGGGCTCTTCAACTGGATTTCTCTAGGGAAACACTGATTCATGTACACACTCGCGTTGGTACCCCAGGTTGTCCGAGACAAGGCGCGTCGTGCAGCGGGTAGTGGTTCTACCCGCCCGTTCTTGACTGGTTCGGGGCGCAACGCCGGATCGGGGAACCTGGGGTGCCAACCCCACAACTTAATGGACGAAGGGGCTCGGCCGCCCGTTGTTATCAGAAACGGGCGTGCGCACTGCGTTGCGGCTCCCTTGTGCAGAATGACTGCACGGCGGTCACCGCGCCTTGTTCGCACGCAAAAGCGACTCGAGCGCGAGCGTGTACATGAATCAGTGTTTCCCTAGATCTCGATGGCTCTGCTGACCCTGCGCGATATCCACCTGGCCTACGGCATGGCCCCCCTGCTGGACGGCCTCAATCTGAGTCTGGAGCCTGGCGAACGCGTGGCCGTCGCCGGGCGTAACGGCGAGGGCAAGTCCACCCTGCTCAAGGTGATCGCGGGTGCGATCCAGCCGGACTCGGGCGAGGTGGTCCGCCAGGACGGCCTGACGACCGCATACTTGACCCAGGAGCTGCCACCCGGGGTCGACGGCACGGTGTTCGATGTGGTCGCCGAGGGGCTGGGTGAGGCCGGGCAGTTGCTGGAGCGTTTTCATCACTTGAGCCAGGCCGCCGCGGGTGGTGATGCCGAGGCCCTGGAGAAGATGGGCCCGGTCCAGGCCCGGCTGGAGGCGATCGACGGCTGGAGCCTGCAGAACCGGGTCGAAACGACGCTTTCGCGCCTGGAACTTGACCCCGAGGCCGGTTTCGCCGCGCTCTCCGGCGGGCTCAAGCGCCGCGTCTGGCTGGCGCGCGAGCTGGTGTGCGAACCGCAGCTGTTGCTGCTGGACGAGCCGACCAACCACCTGGATGTCGCCGCGATCCGCTGGCTGGAGGAGTTCCTGCGCGGGAGCGGGCTCACGGTGGTGTTCATCAGCCATGACCGCCAGTTCATGGAACAGGTGGCCACCCGCATCCTGGAGCTGGACCGCGGCCAGGTGTACGAGCATCCGCCCTCGATCGAGGCCTTCCGCACGCGCCAGGCCGAGCGTCTG
Organism: Thioalkalivibrio sp. HL-Eb18; assembly: GCF_000364985.1. Classification (NCBI taxonomy): domain Bacteria; kingdom Pseudomonadati; phylum Pseudomonadota; class Gammaproteobacteria; order Chromatiales; family Ectothiorhodospiraceae; genus Thioalkalivibrio; species Thioalkalivibrio sp. HL-Eb18. The sequence continues at coordinate 104,164 of NZ_KB822962.1, read as the reverse complement.
GAGGTCGAGGCGCGTCAGCGCGCCGAGTTCGATCGCAAGCTGGCGCAGGAGGAGACCTGGATCCGCCAGGGCATCAAGGCGCGGCGTACGCGCAACGAGGGCCGGGTGCGCGCCCTGCAGGCCCTGCGCAAGAAGCGCGCCGAGCGACGCGAGCGCGGGGGGCAGGTGCGAATGCAACTGTCGCCCGAGCAGCGTTCCGGGCGTCTGGTGATCGAGGCGGAGCACGCGGACTTCGGCTATGACGACATGCCGGTGGCGCGTGACGTCAATCTGCTGCTACAGCGTGGCGACGCCCTCGGCATCGTCGGACCCAATGGCGCCGGCAAGACCACGCTGCTGCGCGGGCTGCTGGGTCAGGTGGAGCCGCTTGCCGGAACGGTGAAGTTGGGTACCCAGCTCGAGATCGCCTATTTCGACCAGGCCCGCGCGCGTCTCGACGAGACGACCACCGTGCAGGATGCGGTCGGCGAGGGCCGCGACCGCGTCACCGTGAATGGCGAGACCCGGCATGTGCTGAGCTATCTCGGGGACTTCCTGTTTCCGCCGGAACGCGCGCGCCAGCCCGTATCGGCCCTGTCCGGTGGCGAGCGCAACCGGTTGTTGCTGGCCAAGCTGTTCCTGCGCCCGGCCAATCTGCTGGTCCTCGACGAGCCCACCAACGACCTGGACGTCGAGACCCTCGAGCTGCTGGAGCAACTGCTGATCGAGTACACCGGCACGGTGATCGTGGTCAGCCACGATCGCGCCTTCCTCGACAATGTCGCCACCAGCACGCTGGTGCTGCCCGGGGATGGCACGGTCGAGGAGTTCGTCGGCGGCTGGTCGGACCTGCCCCCTCGCGTGACACATCGCCTGCTCACGCGTGAAGCGGATACCGGGACCCGGGAGACACCTGCCGCACCCGAGGCCCGGTCCGAGTCGACGCCCGCGACCCCGGAACCACCACCCCGCGCCCGCAAACTCTCTTACAAGGAGGGACGCGAACTGGAGGCCCTGCCGGGCCGGATCGAGGCACTGGAAAACGAACACCAGTCACTGGCCGAGGCCCTGTCGGACCCGGAGGTGCTGCGCGATGGCGAGCGGGTGCGCGAGATGCAGGCCCGGCTGGAACAGGTCGAACGTGACCTGGCGGCGGCTTACGAGCGCTGGGAGGCGCTGGAATCACCCTGATCCTTTCCGCGTCATCCGGTGTGATGGGATTCTCAAAACGGCCGGGCTCAACTTCAGGGGAATGCGGCCGTAACAGGGGATGAATCGTCTCTACAGGCAGCGGAATGACCCGCTTGCACGTGATGGCATGCGCCCGGCAGAAGGCGCGAAGGAAGGAGTCAACACCATGCTGGACAAACTCTCCATTCGGGGGCTGCTGATCGCCGGCTTCGGGCTGGTCGTCGCGATCCTGATCATCAATTCGTTGCTGGCGCTGCGTGCCCTGAATGTGGGCGGACAGGGCGTGGCCGAATTGACCCAGTCCGACTATCCGGCCGTGGCGCGCGTCAATGAGGTGGAGCAGCTGTTGCAGGAGAGTGCCGCCTTTCTGGGCTTCTACCTGATGAGCGAGGAAGAGGAGCACCGCGACGCCTGGCTGAACGCGATGGACGAGCTGGACGTCGCCATGGATGCCCTGGTCAACGATCCGGTCGTGCGGGGCTCGGATGAGCTGAGTGCCTCTGCGGAACAGGTGCGCGCGAACATCGATGGCTTTGCCGCGCACCGTGACCGTCTGATTGAAGTGGCCGAGGACGTGGCCCAGAACATGCCGGCCCAGGGTGTCGCCAACTCGCGTGCCAATCCGGCAACCATGCAGATGACCCAGCTGACCAGCACCATGATCGACGAGGAGATGGCGCGGGCACGCTTCCAGCGCTCGTTCGAGCGTCTCGGCGATTTCTACAGCCTGCGCACCAATCTTTTGCAGATCACCTCGAACCTGCGCGGTTTCATCGCGTTTCGAGATGACTCCTTCGAGCAGAATCTGCGTCTGTATCTCGGGCAGACCCATGATGTGCTGGCACGGCTCCTGGAGCAGTACGACGAGCTCGATTTCGAGCAACAGATCGCGGTCGAGGACTTCGAAGGGCTCCTGAACGATCTGGATAGCGCGATCCAGGACATCGTTCGTATCCACGGCAGCGAGGAGGCCCTGCAGGACGCATTCCTGATCCGTACCGAGGTCGGCCCCGTGATCTTCGAGGCACGTAATGAACTGCAGCAGTTGTCCGAGCGCATCACCGGCCGTGCCGAAGTGTCCGCCGCCGAGCTGACCGCGACCATGCGCAATACCCAGGTGACGCAGGGCGTGCTGGCGCTGATTGGTGTGATCCTGGGTGTGGCCGGCGCGGTGTTCATCATCCTGGTGGTACGCCGTGCGCTGGCCCACTCGACCGAGGCGCTGGAAGAGATCGCCGACGGCGATGGCGACCTCAGCCGCCGCCTGGACGAAAACGGGCTGCTGGAGACGGCCCAGCTGGGGCGTGCGTTCAACCGCTTCACCGACAAGATTGCGCAGGCGATCGGCAATGCCCGCAGCGGGACCGAGACGCTGAACCGGGCCACCGAGAACCTGAATCAGGAGGCCTACCAGGCCCGCGAGGTGGTCTCGCGTCAGCGCGACGAGACCGAACGCGTCGCCTCGCCACCGCAATCAACGAACTGCAAAGCAGCGCCGAGGAGATCGCGCGCAACACCGACGCCACTTCCCAGGCCGGACAGGAGGCGAGCGGCGCGGTGAACAACGGCGCCGAGGTGATGGAGAAGAACATCGAGTCCATGTCCTCCCTGCTGGGTACGGTCGAGCAGGCCGCCGGTACGGTGGCCAAACTGGGCGAGGATTCCAAGCAGATCGGCACCATCCTCGAGGTCATCCGGGGTGTCGCCGAGCAGACCAACCTGCTGGCGCTGAACGCGGCGATCGAGGCCGCCCGTGCCGGCGAGCATGGCCGCGGGTTTGCCGTGGTGGCCGACGAGGTGCGCAAGCTGGCGACCCGCACGCAGGAGTCCACCGACGAGATCGAGAGCATGATCTCGCGTCTGCAGACCGCCACTGGCTCTGCGGTGAAGGCGATGGAGCACGGCCAGGAAGAGGCCGAGACCACCATGGAGCACACCGCCGAAGTGAACGGGGCCCTGCAGCAGATTCGGCAGTCGGTGACCACGATCGTCGAGATGACTGACCAGATCGCGGTTGCCGCGCGTCAGCAGAGCACCGTGGTCGAGGACATCAACCGCAATATCGTGCAGATCTCCGACGGGGCCGATCAGTCGGCCAATACGGCGGATCGGGTCAGTGCGGCCTCCGACGAGCTCAAGCAGGTGGAACGCGAGATCCAGCAGGCACTGGCCCAGTTCCGCTTGTAGTGTCGCTCGCGCGCCCTGGGGTCACGCCTCGGGGTGCGCCAGCCAGGTCTGCGCGGCCTGGCGCAGGCGTCGAACGGCCTCCCGCCGTCCGGAAAACCCCAGTTCACGGGCCAGCGCCTCGTCATCCAGGGACTCGATGGCGGATTGCAGCAGCCTTCCTTCCGGTCCTTGCGGCGGGTGTGCAACAAGGGAGCGTCGCAGGGCGGCCCGTATCCATTGGAGCGGTCGTTGCCGCCGTGCAAAGGCTCGAATCTCTTCGATGTCCCGGGCGTGATCCCGGTCGGGTGCCGTGACGGCGGACGGCTGGATGGCTTCAAGGACCCGGCGTCGCCGGCCCGTCTGATCGCGCAGTAGCGCGGCGCCGCCCTCGCGCCAGTCGCGCGCGAAAGACGCTGCGGCCGCATCGACGAGGGCAGCGGTGTCTTGTGTCAACGCCCGGGTCAGCACGATCGACACCTCGCCGCTGGCGGGATCTGGTCGTTCCCCGACCCGCACCGGCTGCCAGCCTGCCTGTCCCCAGAACCGTACCAGTGCCGGTTGCAGTCCGAAGCTCGTGCCAAGCAGTGCGATGTCGTGGTGTGCCGCGCATTCCTCGACTGCGCGCAGCAGGCGGCCCCCAAGCCCTCTCCCTTGCCAGGCGGGGTGTACGGCGAGCCTTTGGATTCGCCACCAGGCCCGGGTGGCCAGAGCGAACTCCCCGCGAGCAGCCAGTGTGCAGGGCAGGAAGTGTCCCTGGGGGCGCCGCTCCCCGGCCCAGACCGCTTCCGCGAGTTCGGGCGCCAGGCCACTCTCTTTCTGGACCAGGGCAACCCCGAACAGCGCCCGGTCCTGCGCACCGAGGAGCAGCATCAGGTACGCGTCAGGATCGTCCAGCCAGCGGGCCAGATCCGACGGGCGTGTGCGATAGTGGGCGTCGGCGAGCAGGCCGGCCACGTCCTCGAGCCGACGCGTGTCACAGACGAGGCCCTTGCCACACAGCCAGTGAAATATCACGGCCTGACGGGCGGGTGCGCGACTCCTGGCCCGCATCAGGAACAGGTCATCCAGCCAGGCCTCCAGCGGGTCGCCACTCTCCCAGCGCACGGGCTGCTCAAGCCCAATCTGCCGAATTCGGAAGCCCATGCGCTGCAGGGCGGGAAGCGCGCGCAGGCGAAAGCCCTGTCCGCTGCCCTCGAAGCCGCCGGTAGTCGTCGACAGCACCAGTCGCCGGGCACGTCCCGCCAGCCGCACCAGGCGGTCGACCGGCAGCGCCGCCGCCTCGTCGATCACCAGGGTGTCGGGTGCGGTGGCGAGGGCTTCGATCTGGTCGGGGGAGCAGAAAGGTACCGACGGCCCCGGGTGGCGTTCCAGCTGACGGAAGAGCGCCCGAACGGCGCCGGCGCCGGGTGCCGTGACGACGACCGGTGTGCCGGCGCTGCGCTGGCAGGCGATCCACTCCCCCAGCAAGGTCGACTTGCCACGTCCACGATCAGCAACCAGTGCGCCACATTCCCCGGGGCCAAGTTCATCCAGGGTCACGAGCCCGCGCCGCTGATCTTCCGTCCAGGCCCAGGGAGGCTGTACGCCCGCGTCGGGGATTGGCCATTGCTCGACATCGTCATTCACCCAGTGAACGGGCGCGTGCCGCAGGGCGTTCGCCCAACGCCGGCCAAACGCCCCGTCGCCAGGTGGATCGACCAGCAGCAGGAGCACGCCGCCCCCGCGCAGCAGTCCCCCGGCGATGGCGAGGGCGTCTGCCGGGAGGGGCCAGGAGGCCTCGAACACGATCGCGTCGGCCTCGCGTCCCAGCCAGTGACCAGCCTGCGCGGGGTTTACCCGCGCCACGTCCGCTGGTGCCTCGCGGCCGACCCAGAGCGAGCTTTTCCCGCTGGGCATCCGCCCGAGCCAGGTGGCGGCACGCTCGCGCGCCGCCTGCGACATCGGGTGGGCCAGAAGCCGCCGCCAGCCAAGGGTGGGTCTGTCCTCTGCCTGTCTCATTGGGATCCTTGTCGCATATCGGCATGGCGCCAGAGATGAATCTGCGCACGGCTGTTGAGGGTAGAGCACCTTTAAGGAAACACGGATTAATGGACACGCTCGCGACTTCGTCGCTTTTGCGTGCCAACCGGGCATGGCGACTGCCGTGCAGTCATTCTGCACAAAGGAGCCGCAACGCTGTGCGGGCGCCCGTTCCGTCTGGGCACGATGCTCGCAGGGGAGTCAGTATGGCGAACGAAAGGGGTTCCGGTTAGCCTGCACGTTGGTCCATCCCGGCAGGAGAGCTTGCATGAGCAATGGCGTCATTGGCGCAGCACTGGTGACGGGCAATTCCAGTGGTTTTGGTCTTGGCCTGACGCGGGTGCTGCAGGGGCAGGGTGCGCGTGTCTACGGGATGAGCCGCCGGGGCTGCCCGGAGCCCGGCGTGGCCGGGGACGAGCGCGTGGACCTGGCCGACTTCGAGGCCACCGGCACCGCGATGGAGCGTCTGCTCGACGGTGTCGATGCGCTGGATCTCGTGATCCTGAACGCCGGCCTGCTCGGTCACATGCAGCGTATGCAGGACGCGTCGATGGACGAGCTGCGCCTGCTGATGGATGTCAACACTTTTGCCAACAAGGTCATCCTGGATGCCTTGCTGCGTCGCCATATCCGTGTGGGACAAGTCGTCGCGATCTCGTCCGGGGCCTCGGTGTCCGGTCATGCTGGCTGGAGCGGCTACTCGCTCTCCAAGGCGGCGCTGAACATGATGATGCAGCTCTATGCCCACGAGTTTCCCGAGGATACCGCGATCAATGCCCTGGCGCCCGGCCTGATCGATACCTCCATGCAGGACTACCTGTGTGAGGAGGCCGACCGCGAGGCCTTCCCGGTGCTGCAGCGGCTGAAGGCCGCGCGTGGCACCGAGACCATGCCGACGCCGGAGAAGGCGGCCGAGGCCGTGCTCGCGGTACTGCCCCGGCTGCGCCAGACCACGCGGGGCAGCTTCGTCGACATCCGCCAGCTGGACTGATCCGGGTGGGGCCGATCCAGGTCTCGAGCGGCCGAAGCCTCTGAATGTCACGAAACTTTCTTGCGGGCCGGTTGGCTTTTGCCGGAATGCAGGCGTATAGTCGGGATCGTGGTCTGCGGATGAACGGCAACACTAGGAAGTTTCTAGTTTCTGAACCAGTGCTCCCGTTGATCTGTTGGCAGCATCCCGCGACCACATTTGTTAGTTACATTGAAGAGGTTACAAGTTGTGAATACTGGTGTTGTTAAGTGGTTCAACGAGAGCAAGGGTTTTGGTTTCATCACCCCCGATGATGGCGGCAAGGACGTGTTTGTGCACTTCTCCGCGATCAGCGGTTCGGGTTTCAAGACCCTGGCCGAAGGCCAGAAGGTCTCCTTCGAAATCCAGGAAACCGCCAAGGGCCTGGCCGCCGGTGAAGTGACCGCCCTCTAAGGCGCACTTCCCAAGGCTGGCGACCCTTGAGGGTCGTCCGAGAAAGGCCGCCTTCGGGCGGCCTTTTTTGTGTCTGCGGTTCCGTTATTGCGGCTTGCCGAATAACGGACAAACAGGGCCGGCGCGCCCCTTTTGAACGCTGCGCACGGCCGGGCGTATTCGATTGCAGTACACTGCGGGCCTTTGTGCATGGACCCGCGCCGCCCGCGATGAACCGCCTGTTCCGCTCCACCGCCGTTGTCAGTGGCATGACCATGATCTCGCGGATCATGGGCTATCTGCGCGACATGGTGCTGGCGGTTACCTTCGGCGCCGGGGCCGCCACCGACGCCTTCTTCGTCGCCTTCCGCATCCCCAATTTTCTGCGCCGGCTGTTCGCGGAGGGCGCGTTCAACCAGGCCTTCGTGCCGGTGTTCGCGGAGTTTCGCGAGAAACGCGGGCGCGAGTCCCTGCGCGACCTGCTGGACCACACGGCGGGTACGCTGATGGCCGTGGTCTCGGTGGTCACGCTGATCGGCATCCTGGCCGCACCGCTGCTGATCTGGGTGTTCGCCCCGGGGCTCGCTACGCAGGAAGAGGGACGCCAGGATCTCGCGGGGCAGATGCTGCGCATCACATTCCCGTACCTGCTGTTCATCTCGCTGACCGCGATGGCCGCGGGGATCCTGAACAGCATCGGGCGCTTCGCGGTTCCCGCCTTTACCCCCGTTTTCCTGAACCTCGCACTGATCGTCGCGGCACTGTGGCTGGCGCCGATGTTCGCGGAGCCGATTGTCGCGCTGGCCTGGGGCGTGTTCGCCGCCGGTGCCTTGCAGCTCGCCTTCCAGATCCCCTTCCTGATGCGCGCGGGGCTGCTGCCGCGGCCTCGTTTCCGTCGTGCACACGAGGGGGTGCGGCGCATCGTCAAGCTGATGCTGCCGGCCATCCTCGGGACCTCGGTCGTGCAGATCAACCTGCTGGTGGACACTCTGGTCGCCTCGTTCCTGGTGGCCGGGTCGATCTCCTGGCTGTACTTCGGCGACCGTTTCGTGGAGTTGCCGCTGGCGCTGTTCGGCATCGCGATCGGCACCGTGATCCTTCCGCGTCTGGCGCGGCAGTACAACCAGGCGGACCCGGCCGCATACGGGCGCACGCTCGACTGGGCGCTGCGTCTGGCGATGCTGGTGGCGCTGCCGTCGATGGTCGGCCTGATCGTGCTCGCGGTCCCCATCCTCGCTACATTGATCCAGTACCAGGCCTTTACCCAGTGGGACACCTACATGGCCGCGATGGCGCTGGCCGCGTATGCACTGGGTCTGCCGGGATTCATCCTGATCAAGGTGCTCGCCCCGGGGTTCTTCGCCCGCCAGGACACCAGGACCCCGGTGAAGATCGCGATCATCGCGATGCTCGCCAATATCGTGCTGAACGCCGCGTTCGTGCTGCCCTGGTACCTGTCCGGCACCCCGGGGGCGCATGCGGGTCTGGCGCTGGCCACCTCGGCCTCCGCCTACATCAACGCGGGCCTGCTCTATCGCGGTCTGATCCGCGATGGGATCTATCAGCCTGGCCCCGCGCTAAAGCACCTGCGCGTCGGGTTGCCGATTGCGCTCGGGGTGATGGTCCTGGTGCTGGCCGTGCTGTCGCCGCCGTTCGGGCAGTGGACAGACTGGACCGTGAGCACGCGCCTGTTCGCGCTGACAGGCCTGATCGCGGCCGGGACCGGCGCGCTGATCCTGACGCTCCTGGCCGCGGGGCTGCGCCCAAGGCACTTCCTCTTGCGTGAGGCCAGCGAATGATGCCGGGGCCTTGCTTAATCATTGTTTCCCTGACGGGTTATACTTGCCGTTTTGCGCGGGATCGGGGCGATGCGGCTGATTCGCGGCCTGGGGCCGTCCGACAGCAGGGCTTCCACGGCAGCGGCCGTGCATGGCGCGGTGGTGACCATTGGCAACTTTGATGGTCTGCATCGTGGCCATCAGGCTGTTCTGGGGCGCCTGCTCGAGGCGGCGCAGGATCGCCAGGCGCCGTCAGTCCTGATGACCTTCGAGCCGCTGCCGCGCGAGTACTTCGGCAGCCGGCCCGAGGCCCCGGACCCGCCCGGCCGCCTGCAGCGCCTGCGCGACCGCCTGATCACGCTCGGTGATACCGGCCTGGAGGCCGTCTGGATCCTGCGTTTCGACGCGCAACTGGCCGGGCTGTCGGCGACCGCCTTCATCGAGGAGGTGCTGCACCAGCGCCTCGGTGCGCAGCATGTGCTGGTCGGGGACGACTTTCGCTTCGGCCGTGGCCGCGAGGGGGACCAGGCCCTGATGCGCCGCGAGGGCGAGCGCCTCGGCTTCAGTGTCGAGGGCACCCCGACGGTCGCGGATGCCGAGGGCCGGATCAGCAGCACGCGGGTACGCGCGGCGGCGCTGGCCGGCGATTTTACGCGCATGGCCGAACTGCTGGGGCGGCCCTACCGGCTGCACGGGCGGGTCGCGCACGGTGACAAGCGCGGCCGCACCATCGGCTTCCCCACCGCGAATCTGCGCATGGGGCCCTGGCCACTGGCGTTGCGCGGGGTCTACTCTGGCTGGTTGCGCCGCGCCTCGGGTGAGGCGCTGCCGGCGGTTGCCAATATCGGCTGGCGGCCGACGGTGGCGGGTACCGAACAGCGCCTGGAGGCGCATGTGCTCGAAGGCAGCCCCGATCTCTACGGCGAGGCCGTGTGCTTCGAGCCGATTGCGCGGGTGCGCGGCGAGCAGCGCTTCGAGGGGCTGGACGCCCTGTGCGCGCAGATCGCCCGCGATGTCGAAACCGCCCGCGAACAGATCAGGCAACCCGGGTGAGTGTGTGCGCTCATCCGTGTTGCTTTAAAGAATTCAGCTGAAACGCGGCCCCGAGGGCCGATCCGGAAAAGACATGGCACGCAAACCGGCACCGCCGAACCCCTACAAGGACACCCTGAACCTGCCGGAGACGGCCTTTCCGATGCGCGCCGGCCTCGCCCAGCGCGAGCCGGAGTGGCTGGAGGCGTGGAAGGCGGAGGATCGCTACCACCGCCTGCGCGAGCATTGCGCCGGGCGTCCCCGCTTCGTGCTGGCCGATGGTCCGCCCTACGCGAACGGTTCGATCCATGTCGGTCACGCGGTCAACAAGGTCCTCAAGGACATCATCGTCAAAAGCCGCACCCTGTCGGGTTTCGACGCCCCCTACGTGCCGGGCTGGGATTGCCACGGCCTGCCGATCGAGCTGAAGGTCGAGCAGAACCTGGGCAAGGCCGGCCGCGACGTGGATGCCGCGACCTTCCGCAAGGCCTGCCGCGAGTACGCGCAGGAGCAGGTCGACGGCCAGAGCGCGGATTTCCAGCGCCTCGGGGTGCTGGGCGACTGGGACCATCCCTACCTGACGATGAACTACCAGGTCGAGGCGGACACCGTCCGCGCGCTGGGTCGCATCTTCAAGCGCGGCCACGTGCAGATGGGCGAGAAGCCGGTGCACTGGTGCGTGGACTGCGGTTCGGCCCTGGCCGAGGCCGAGGTGGAGTACGAGGACAAGATCTCGCAGGCGATCGACGTGCGCTTCCGCGTGATCGACGACATCGACTTCCTGCGTCGCTTCGAGGGGGCCAAGGACTCGCGCGGCCCGATCAGCGTGGTCATCTGGACCACCACGCCCTGGACGCTGCCGGCCAACCAGGCCGTGGCCCTGCACCCGGAGCTGGACTACGCCCTGGTGCAGCTGGACAACGAGCGCCTGCTGCTGGCCGAGGCCCTGGTCGAGGACTGCCTGAAGCGCTATTCGCTGGGCGAGGGCATGGTGGTTGCGCGGGTCAGGGGCCAGGCGCTGGAAGGCCTGACGCTGCAGCACCCGTTCCTCGATCGCGAGGTGCCGCTGATCCTGGGTGACCATGTGACCACCGAGACCGGTACCGGCGCGGTGCATACGGCCCCCGGGCATGGCCAGGAGGACTACGCGGTCGGCCTGAAGTACAGCCTGCCCGTGCACAACCCGGTCGGCCCGGATGGCCGCTTCCTGCCGGACACGCCGCTGTTTGCCGGCGAGAACGTGCACCAGGCGAACGGCCATGTGATCGACGTGCTGAAGGAGCGCGGCGCACTGGTCGTGGCGGTGAAGTTCGAGCACAGCTATCCGCACTGCTGGCGGCACAAGACGCCGATCATCTTTCGTGCCACCCCGCAGTGGTTCATCAGTATGGATCGCGCCGAACTGCGCGCGGACGCACTGAAGGCGATCGCCGAGACCCGGTGGATGCCGAACTGGGGCGAGGCGCGTATCCACGGCATGGTGGTCAACCGCCCGGACTGGTGCATCTCGCGCCAGCGCAACTGGGGCGTCCCGATCCCGTTTTTCGTCCACCGCGAGACCGGACGGCTGCACCCGCATACACCTGAGCTGATCGAGTCGGTGGCGCAGCGCATCGAGCAGGCCGGCATCGAGGCCTGGTTCCAGCTCGATCCGAAGGAGTTGCTGGGCGACAAGGCCGAGGACTACATCAAGCTGAACGACACCCTGGATGTCTGGTTCGACTCCGGTGTGCTGCACAGCACCGTGGTGGAGAAGCGTCCGGAACTGGGTGGACTGCCGGTGGACCTGTTCCTGGAAGGATCGGATCAGCACCGCGGCTGGTTCCAGTCGAGCCTGCTGACCAGTGTCGCGATGCGCGGCGAGGCCCCGTACCGGGCCGTGCTCACCCACGGCTTCACCGTGGACGAGAAGGGCGAGAAGATGTCCAAGTCGCGCGGCAACGTGGTTGCGCCGCAGGAGGTCGTCTCCACCCTGGGCGCGGACATCCTGCGCTTGTGGGTCGCCGCGACCGATTTCTCCGGGGAGATGGCGATCTCCAAGGACATCCTCGACCGGACGGCCGACGCCTACCGCCGTATCCGCAACACCACGCGCTTCCTGCTGGGCAACCTGAACGGCTTCGACCCGGCCGAGCATGCGCTGGAACTGGACGAGCTGCTGCCGCTGGATCGCTGGATTGTGGCGCGGGCCCTGCAGGTACAGGAGCAGGTGACGAAGGCCTATGACGACTACCTGTTCCACCAGATCTACCAGCGAGTGCACAACTTCTGCTCGGTGGAGCTGGGATCGTTTTACCTCGACGTGATCAAGGACCGCCAGTACACCACGCAGGCGGATTCGCGCGCCCGGCGCTCCGCGCAGACCGCGCTGTATCACGTGGCCGAGGCCCTGACCCGCTGGGTCGCCCCGATCCTCACCTTCACCGCCGAGGAGATCTGGCAGCTGCTGCCGGGGGACCGCCCGCACAGTGTGCTGTTCGCCACCTGGTACGAGGGCCTCGCCCCGTTGCCGGAGGGTGCCGCGTTCTCCAGCGCAGACTGGGACGGCATCCTCGAGGTGCGCACGCATGTGGCCCGTGCGCTGGAGATTGCGCGCAACGAGCACGGCATCGGGGCCTCGCTGAATGCCGAGATCGAGGTCTACCTGCCGGCGGGTTCCGCCGCCCATGGGCGCCTTGCGCGGCTGGAAGACGAACTGCGCTTTGTGCTGATCACCTCCGAGGCGCGGCTGGTGGATGGGGCCGTCCCCGACGGGGCGCATACGGCCGAGCTGGAGGACGGCACTGCGATTGGCGTGGTGGTCCACAAGAGCGAACACGCCAAGTGTGTGCGTTGCTGGCACCGCCGGCCGGATGTCGGCCAGCATGATGCCCACCCCGAGCTGTGCGGGCGCTGCGTGACGAACGTGGAGGGCCCGGGCGAGACCCGGCGCTTCGCCTGATGGGGCTGGCGCAATCGGGTCTGCGACCGGGGCTGCTGATTGCGGTCGCGGTTGCGCTGCTGGATCAGGTCACCAAGCGGTGGGCGGAGAATGCCCTGACCCTGTACGCGCCAGTGGAGGTGACCTCGTTCTTCAATCTCTCCCTGGTCTACAACCCGGGCGCGGCGTTCAGTTTCCTGGCCGGCGCCGGGGACTGGGGGCGCTGGTTCCTGTCGGGTGTGGCCGTGGTGATCGGGCTGCTGATCCTGTGGTGGCTGGCGCGGCTGCCGCGCCAGGCGCGCTGGTCGGTCGCCGCCCTGGGACTGGTGCTGGGTGGGGCGATCGGTAACCTGATCGACCGCATCGCCCATGGCCGGGTGATCGATTTTCTCGATTTCCACTGGGCCGGCTATCACTGGCCGGCGTTCAATGTGGCCGATATGGCCATCGTCGTCGGCGCGATCACCCTGATCGTGGCAACTTTTATTGAAGGCGACCACAGCGGCTCGCCGACGGATTCGCGGGAGTAAGCATGACAACGGTAACCAAGGGCGCGACGGTGGAGATGCACTACCGCCTGATCCTGGACAACGGCTTTGTCGTGGATGGCACCGACGAGGAGACCATCCGCCTCGAGGTCGGGGCGGGCGAGATCCTGCCCGGGCTGGAGGACCTGCTGGTGGGGCTGGAACCCGGGGATCACCGGGAATTTGCGATCGAGGCCGGGGCCATGTTCCCGTTGCGGGACAATGCGGCGGTGCAGACGATGCCCCGTTCACAGTTTCCGGCGGACATGCCGCTGCAGAAAGACTACATTTACGAATTCACCAGCCCGTCGGGTGATGCGGTCCCGGGCCGCATTGAAGAGGTTGGCGACGAGTCCGTCACCGTGGACTTCAACCACCCCCTGGCCGGGCAGTCGTTCACCTTCGAGGTGGATGTGATCGCGGTGCACGAACCGCAGTAGCACGGAGCCCATCATGAGTATGCAGGTCCAGCTCGCCAATCCGCGCGGTTTCTGCGCCGGGGTCGAGCGCGCCATCGAGATCGTCGAACGCGCGCTGGAGATCTACGGCGCCCCGCTCTATGTCCGCCACGAGGTCGTGCACAACCGCCACGTGGTCGGACGCCTGGAGGCGGCCGGCGTAAAGTTCGTCGAGGAGCTGGACGAAGTCCCCGATGGCCAGGTGGTGATCTTCTCCGCCCATGGCGTGCCCAAACGCGTCCAGCAGGAGGCGGAGAACCGCGGCCTGACCGTGTTCGATGCGACCTGTCCGCTGGTGACCAAGGTCCACCTCGAGGTCGCGCGCTATGCCCGCGAGGGCCGCGAGGTGGTGCTGATCGGCCACGCCGGCCACCCCGAGGTCGAGGGGACGCTGGGCCAGTTCGATGACACCCAGGGCGGGCGCATGATGCTGGTCGAGACCGTCAAGGATGTCGCCGGGCTCGAGGTCGCCAACCCCGACCGCCTGGCCTTTGTCAGCCAGACCACGCTGTCGATGGACGACACCGCCGAGATCATCGACGCCCTGACCGCGCGCTTCCCGAAGATCGAGGGACCGCGCAAGATGGACATCTGCTACGCGACCCAGAATCGCCAGGACGCCGTGAAGGACCTGGCGAAACAGTGCGATCTGCTGCTGGTCGTCGGCTCGAAGAACAGCTCCAATTCCAATCGCCTGGCCGAGATCGGTGCCCGCCTCGGCATCGAGTCCCATCTGGTCGACGGTGCGTCGGACATCGACAGCGACTGGCTTGATGGCAAGCAGCGTATCGGCGTGACCGCCGGCGCCTCTGCCCCCGAGGTCCTGGTCAACGAGGTGCTGGACTTCCTGCGCGCGCAGGGCGTCGAGGCGGTCTCCGAGCTCTCCGGGCGCGAGGAGACCATCACCTTCTCCATCCCCTCCACCCTGCGCCGCGAATCCGCCTGACCCGGGCCGTCCGCGCGGCGCGCCGTGGCGATTTCCGCATGGGGTCCCAGTGCCGGATCGGCTATGCTCGGCGCTGCACGCCGCCCCACTTCGTGATCCCGAGACACAGATGATCGAACGCCCCCGCTTTCGCCTCAGCATTCGCTGTCCTGACCAGCACGGAATCGTCTCGCGTATCGCGGCGGCCATTGCCGATACCGAGGGCTGGATCACCGAGGCCGCCCAGCACACCGACGAAGAGGCGGGCTGGTTCTTCATGCGCTGGGTGTTCTCGCTGCCGGCCGATGGCGAGCCCCTGCTCGAACAGCGGCTGGCCTCCCTGGCACCCGAGCTGCGCATGGACTGGTGGCTGAACAATGCCGATACCCGTCCACGCGTCGTGCTCCTGGCCTCGCGAGAGCCGCATTGCCTCAGCGACCTGCTGGCTCGCTGGAGTGCGGGCGAACTGGCGATGGAGATTCCCGCGATCCTCTCCAATCATCGAGACCTGGAGCCGCTGGCCGCCTGCCACGGGATTCCGTTCGAGCACATCCCGGTGCCGAAGGACGGTCGCGAGTCCGCCTTCGCCACGCTCCAGGAGCGCCTGGCCCACCTGGAACCGGAGACCATCGTGCTCGCCCGCTACATGCAGATCCTCCCGCCGGGCCTGTGCGCGGAGTATCCCGAGCGCATCCTCAACATCCACCACAGCTTCCTGCCCTCGTTCGTCGGTGCCCGCCCCTATCACCAGGCCTTTGCCCGCGGGGTCAAGCTGATCGGCGCGACCTGCCACTACGTGACCGACGAGCTGGACGCCGGCCCCATCATCGAGCAGGACGTCACCCGCATCCGCCATGACGACGGCGTGCAGGACCTGATCCGCAAGGGCCGCGACGTCGAACGCTGGGTCCTCGCCCGCGGCCTGCGCTACCACCTCGAGGGCCGCGTCCTCACCCACGGCAACAAAACCATCGTCTTCGACTGATCGCCTTGCCGGGGCTGAGTCTGGCCCTTCTTCTTGGCGCCTCCGGGCTGAGTTATTGCATGCCCGGAAAGTGGCGTCGGGCCGCGCGCTGCGCGCTATTCTCTAGGGGTCAGCAACGGGGCTGGAGGGCGCGGCATGTGGGGCTGGGGAGACCGTCTTGGGGACCTTCGGCGGCCCGTTTGTTACCGGCGCCCGCGGGTCCCGTTCTGGATGGCGATACCGCTTGCGCTGCTCGTCCTGGTGGTTGCGCCGGGCCAGGCGCTCGCCGATCCGCTGCCCGATACGGCCGAGCGGGTAAAGGCCTCGGTGGTGAGTATTGCGACCTATCAGCCGACCCGCAGCCCGCGCGCCCAGTACCTTGGGACCGGCTTTGTGATCGACGATGGCCGTCTCGTGGTCACCAACGATCATGTCCTGCCCGGGAATCTGGACCAGGACAACCGGGAACGACTGGTGGTGGTCAGTGGCCAGGGTCGGGACAACACGATCCATCATGCCGAGGTCGTGGCCCGCTCCGCGAGCGATGACCTCGTCCTGCTGCGCATCGCCGCACCCTCCCTTCCCGCGCTGCAGCTCGGCAACTCCAGCCGCGTACGGGTCGGAGAGGAGGTCGCGTTCACCGGTTACCCCATCGGCATGATCCTGGGGCTGTACCCGGCCACGCATCGCGCGGGCATCTCGGCGATGACCCCGATGGCGATCCCGGCGCGCCGTGCCGCGGAGCTGGATGACAGCCGCATACGCGCCCTGCGCAATGCCCCGCCGATGGTCTTCCAGCTGGATGCCACGGCCTATCCGGGCAACAGCGGCAGCCCCCTGTACCGCAAGGACACCGGCGAGGTGATCGGGGTAATCAACCAGGTCTACGTCCAGGGCGGGCGGGAAGCGGCCGTGCGCAACCCGAGCGGGATCACCTACGCAATCCCCTCGGACCGGATTCGTCCCCTGCTGGAACAGTACCGCTCGCGAGCAGGCGATTAAATCAGCGTCTCCCTAACCGTGCTGTTCCGGCTGCGGCTGGGCTGTGGCCGTCTCCGGTTTCTCGGCGAGGAAGGCCTTGTGGAACAGGTGTCGCGCCAGCAGGCCGGCCGGCATCTTGAGCCAGTGCCCGCGCAGAAACAGCATGCCCCGTGCGAGCGCATCGCGGCGGGGGGTGATCGAGCCGGCACGCGTATGCAGCCCGTGCACGAACGCCCAGCGGCCGGGGCCCCGCAGGGCAATGCCCGCGCGTGCCCGGGCCAGCCGTTTGACGGGTTCGGGCGGGACCTCGGTCAGCAGTAGCCGGTTCGCGGTCCACAACGCGCGCTCCGCCATCCAGGCGATGTTCAGGGACTCAGCCTCGGCGACAAAGTGCTCCCAGAAGGCATCGCCGTCACGGGCACCGAAGTGGCCGAGCAGCACATGGATGTCGTAGAGGTCGCGCAGGCCGCGGTCCCATTCCGTCTCCGAAAACAGGTGCACGATTGCGTGGAGTACCAGGTGCGCCGGGCACAGGATCCGGAAGCGGAAGGGTTCCGGGAGCGCCTGGCTTTGCTGCCGCAGGCGGGCGGGATCGGGATGGCCGCGAAAGGTCTCCGGAAGGATGTTGTGGTGCAGGTCCAGCGTGGTGCCGCGGTTCTGGTGCACCAGTGGCGGCAGTTCGTGCATCCACTCGCGGTAGTAGCGCTGGTCGTAGATATTGTGGTGCGTGCCCGACCAGCCTTCGAAGAACAGGAGCTTCTCGGCGCGTTCCACCTCGTTGCGGGGAAAGAGCAGGTCGATGTCGTTGGCCAGCCGCCCACGCGCATTCGGCAGCCCGGCGGCCAGGTAGGCCGCCCCTTTCAGCGCGACACCCGGACTCATCCGCGAGAGCAGCCCGTTTTCCAGGCGGTGCAGTTCCCAGACCAGGGCCTGCGAGCGATGCTCGGCGATCAGGGCGGCGCCCCAGAGTTGGCTGGCCACCGGTTCCGGCAGGCCGTCCGCCAGGCCCGCGTCGTCCGCGAGGTGCCAGAGCGTACCCGGCAGTGCGCTCTCGCGCGCGGCCGCCAGCAGCGGGGCCCATTCGGCCGCCGTGCGCTCGGCCATGCTCTCCGGCCGTGCCAGGGCCAGGCGCAGTGCGGTGTCAGCGTCCATCGGCCAGCCCGTTGAACTGCTCTATGGCCTCGTCCAGACGGCTGTAGGAAAAGTCGAAGCATGCGGACTGTTCGACCAGTCGTCCGGCGCTGTGAAAACCCCGTGCACCGAGGGCGGCGTAATTGAAGGCATTGGCGATCAGCTGCATGAACCCGGAACCCGGCGTGCGCGGTTTCAGCCGGGTGGGGGCTCCTGGCTGGTAGCGCGGGAACACGATCCACCCGGGCCGTGCGGTCTCGTGACTGCGGCGCACGGCATCCGTCGGCGGGCGCATGTGCGCTACGGCGCCCTTCAGCGTGTCCGCGATGGGCGTGCTGAGGACTGCCGAGGGGCAGGTGTCGCGGATCACGCGGATTGAGTCGTTTTTCAGGCTGACCGGCCGCGCGGGTCCGGAAACCTCGCTGGAGGCCAGGTCTACCAGTACGGACTCGTCCGTCAGCAGGCGCCATCCGTGATGGGCCAGGGCTGCGCAAAGGGTGCTTTTCCCGGAGCCTGGCGGGGCCGGCAGGATCAGGGCCTTCCCGTCGCGTTCCAGGGCGGCGGCGTGCAGTACCAGTCGATGCGGCACCTGGTTGGCGATGCACCAGTTCAGTCCCCATTCGAGCATCGGATAGGCCTGGTCGTAGGCCAGGGGCTTGAAGACGCTGCGACGGTCGGCGAGAAACAGGACCTGGGGCCGATAGAAGCGGCGGTGGGAACGCGGTGCGCGCAGCTCGCAGTGGAAGTCGCAGAAACTCGAGTGGTCGGCCACCTCGAAGTCCCGGTACAGCGACTCGATGCCCCGGGCCACGCTGGCGATGGGGCTTTGGATGCGGCTGGTGAAGGGGCCTGTGCGCAGATACAGGCCGCGGCCCGTCAGGCTGCGCTGGAGCCGGGCCTGTCCCAGGTCCGCGATCCGCATCAGGGGTGTTCCCGGATCAGATCGGCCGTTTGCAGGCTGGACAGCCAGCGCCCCAGTTCGGCCTCCGCGTCCTTCTCCGACAGGCCCAGGTGTCGGGCCAGTGCGGCCTCGTCCATTGCCACGCCCTCGGCCAGGCCGTCCATCAGCGCGGCGGCCGCGGGTGTCAGCAGGTGGGTGGTGCCGGCCCCGGGGTGAAACACCACGCACTCCTGACCCAGGGTGCGCTGTTGCAGCCCGTCAGTCCGTTGCCACCTGCGGCGCGACATATCGTTCCCCCTGGGGTCTGGCCATTACGGAATGAATGGCTCAGGCGGACCCCCAGCTCGGGAGGCCCATCGTGTTCTCCAGGAACCGATACACCTGTTCGGGGTACAGGCGGTCGCCGCCATCGGTCTCGTAGTGGCCATGCTCCAGGGTGTCGGTGACGATGTCCCGCACCAGGCGTTCGGAGAGCGGGTACCCGTTGGTGTACCTGGCATTCAGCAGTGCGGCGGTGCCGTAGCGGATCACTTCGCGTTCGGCTGCCCCCTGCACATCCAGCACGAACACCGAGGCAGAGACGGCCCCGATCATGGTGAGATCCCCTTCCTCTTCCTGGAAGCCCCGGCTCACGCCCGGGAAGCCGTAGTTCGAGTCGAACAGCACGCCGGACTCCACCGCCAGCCGCCATTCCGGATGGCTGTGGAAGGAGGCGCTGTTGAACAGCTGGCCACCACCACGGCCCTGGGCACTGACATTGCGCGAAAGACTGGCGTGCGACGGGTCATAGCCGCCACTCCAGTAGTCGGGGGAGTGGCCGCCGCAGTCCTGGGGCCCGTCGTGGCGCGACACATTGCCGGACGCCCAGCCCGAGGGCATGCAGTTCGCACCGGCCGCCTTCAATGGCGAGGCATGCAGGGTCATCAGCAGAGGGGTGGCCCCGAGCATCGCCCGGCTCAGACGCCGCCGATTGTGGCCGTGTGCATCCAGCCCCTCCTGGCGCCGGCTTGAGTCCTGGTTGTCGTTTTGTTCCATCGTGTCCCTCCAGAATTTTCGGGACCGGGCCTTGGTTGGAGCGGTATCGCGTCCAGGGAGACGCGGACAATCCAGATTCCTGGTTTGATACTAGTCCGGGTTACCCGGGTCTTCGCATTCCGTCGCGATATTTGTGTTGCCACCCGCATTCGCTGCGACAACCAAAACACAGAGCAATATCTATACCCCAAATCAACAACGATGTAATCGGCTGTTTGGAAGGCTTTTTCTCATACCAAGGGCCTGCCGTGGGCTTTTCTGAGAAGTGATTTGTAAAAGGCGCTGACAGTTGTCGTCGTTCGCCAATACCGGCGCACCCGCGGACACGCAGAAGTGTCACCCCCTTTTACATTCAGTCTTTGCGTGCACGCAGGATGAACGAGTGACACAACCGCTCCGCGATCCACGGCGATGCCTGCCAAAGGGCCCTCGCCCAGCGGCTTTCGGCCGGGCCCTGGAGCCCATGCAGTCGGCCCGGGACCAGGGGCAGCCAGTAACACGCCAGCGACCGCAGGCCGGCCGCCCTCGCGGCCGCCTGCAGCGAGTCGGGCGCCTCGTAGCGCAGATGGGGTGCCTTTCCGGCCCGGACCCGTCGGCGTTCCTGCAACACGGTGGGCCAGGTCCTGGCGTTCAGCGCATCCACCCAGATCTCGCCGCCGGGGCGCAGCACGCGCTGCATCTCCGCGAGGGCCGGGCGCGAGTCGGCCAGCGCCTGCATCACCCCGAAACAGAGCACGCCATCGAACTCGCCATCGGCGAACGGCAGGCGGTGGACATCCGCCGCCAGCCAGTCGATCGACGCGGGGCTGCGCTGTCGCGCCTTGTGCAGCGACGGGGCGGAGTAGTCCAGCCCGATCGGGCTGCGCCCTTCGGCCTGAAGCAGACGGGTATAGGTGCCGGCCCCGCAGCCGATATCGAGCCATCGCGCCCCTTCGGGACGGGCTTGTTGCCAGAGTGACTGGAACTGGCGTACCCGGCTGGCCAACCCGGTGGGCGTCCAGCCCGCGATGGCCGCGTCGTCGTCGCACTGGCTGCCGCGCTGGGTAAAGCGCTGGCGCCAGCGCTGCTCAAAACTGGAGTTCGTCACGTTCGTGTTCCCGCCTGGCTGGCTCGTTGATGACTGTAGACCGCCCGGCCGTGACTGGCGCCGAACCGGGCGGCCGGGTCCGGGTGCAGCTCGTGGTACTGGCTTCGGTGGCCAGGCGCGTCAGGAAGTGCAGCGCGGTCGCCATGCCCCAGGCGGCCGCGGTGGCCAGGATCAGGCTGGCCGGGTCGGGCCGCAGCCCCACGACCAGCAGCTTGCCGCCTTCCATCAGTAGCGCCACGAGCAGCCCGCCGAGGGCGGCCAGCCACTGCAACTGGCGCGGATGCAGCGGGCGCCGGATCTGCGCCAGCCATATCAGTGCGCCCAGCGGCAGATACATGGCCACATGCAGCGCCGCACTGCGCAGGGCCACGGTTTCGCCGACGAAGTAGTGGTAATAGAACGGCCAGAGATTGAGCTGGGCCCATTGCGCCGAGATGGCCGCCGGGTTCCAGTGGTAGGGGCCCAGGTCATGGTTCAGGACCAGCAGTGCCGCCCCGTACAGTGGCGCGGCAACGACCAGGAGCGGGATCGCGGCACGCTGCAGGGCCTGCATCACCTGCAGCGGCGAGAGGTATGCGTGCAGAAGTATCCCTGTGACAAACCCGGCGCCCCGCAGCACGGCCGAACGGCCCTCTGCGATCCCTGAGAGCGTGGCAAGATTCAGCGCCTCCAGCAGGATGGCCAGGAGCGCGGCCAGGATCACCAGCACGGCCCCGTTCGCGGGCGGGCGCCGCCGGAGTCCTCCGTACGCGAGCAGGATCCCGACGGGCACGCTGGCCACCAGCGTCAGTCCCAGCTCGGAGATACAGCGAAGACCGGACGTACAGGCCCCGGTGGCGACCCACAGGCCCCAGGCACTGGGGCCGAGACGCTGGCTCCACTCGGCGCTGGACAGGACCAGGTCGAACGGCGCCAGACCGATCGCGACGTACAGGAGCGCATAGGCGATCAGGACGGCAGGCACGATGACACGGTTTGGGCCTGCGAGCTGGCCTCGCCAGTGCAGCAGCGGTCGGCGCAGTCCCCACCACATCAGGGCCCCGGCCACCGCACCGAGAAAATTGCCCGCGATGTCCGCCCCGGCCGGATAGCGATAGGGCAGCCAGATCTGCAGGAACTCCGCCGTTGCCGTGGTCGCCAGCCCCAGAAGGGCGACCAGGGCGAGGGCACCCAGGTGCCATACAAGGCGATCGCGGCCATGGGTGAGCCAGGCCATCCAGAAAAAGCCCAGTGGCATGAACATCATGACATTGGCCATGAACTGGGCGCGCCCGCTGGTGCCGGGTCCCTGCAGACTCATGTCGCGGTAGAGTGACCACGCCTCCTCCAGACCCATCTCGCCGAACTCGAACGGCAGCAGCGTCAGGTAGAGGGCAAACCCCAGGGACAGCCACGCCCCGATGACACAGGTCCACAGGGCCAGTGGTTCGCGTCTGCGTGTCATGGGTGGCCGCGCTCGCACATGGTCTAACCTGACAAGGGGGCATACACCGGAGTATGACCCCTCCAATCGCCACAGCGCGGGCTGGCTTCGCAGGCCTCGGGCGGGGAGTGCGGTGATGACGGCAGGGCGGTCAATGTTCCACTCGCTTGTGTCCCGGGCATGGGTGCTGGCGGGCGTGCTGCTGCTGGCCGTGATGACGGCGAGTGCCGACACGCCACGACCGGGCGGGGCGTCCGAGGCCCCCGCAGCCGCGACCCGCGTGCTGCAAACCGACCCGGAGGGATTGCGCCGCGCCGTGCGCCAGCTGCGCCCGGGCGATCATCTTCAGCTCGCCCCGGGCGAATACCCCGACCCGCTGGTGTTGCGGGGCATTAGCGGGACCGCCGAGCAGCCGATCGTGATCACCGGCCCGGATTCGGGAGACCCGGCCATCCTCCGCGGACGTTCGGGCAGTAATACCATTCGCCTGATCAATGCCGCGCACCTGGTGATCCGGCACCTGACCCTGGAGGGGGGTGGGCACAATATCGCCGGGGTCGTAGTCGAGCACGACAGTGAGTACGCCCACGACATCACGCTGGAGCACCTGACCATCCGCGGCTATGACCGTTCGCAGGGCAACAGCGGTATCACCACCCGAGCCGCCGCCTGGAACTGGACCATCCGCCACAACGACATTCGCGATGTCGGCACCGGCATGTACCTCGGCCGTCCGGACGGGACGGGACCGTTTGTCGCGGGCCTGATCGAGCACAACTTCATTGGTCGTACCCTGGGCTACAGCATGCAGATCAAGCACCAGCGTCCGCGAACCCCGCGCGCGGGGATGCCGACCGAACCCCATGCCACCATCATCCGCCACAACGTGTTCAGCAAGGCGGAGCGCGCGAGCAGCGGGCATCGCGCACGGCCCAATCTGCTGGTGGGGCACTTCCCGCCCGAGGGGCCCGGACAGCACGACTGGTACTGGATCTACGGCAACCTCTTCTACCAGAACCCCCACCAGCGCCTCTTTCAGGGCGAGGGCCGCCTGGCTCTGTACAACAACCTGTTCTTCAACGATGCCGGCAGTGCCCTGATCGTGCAGCCGCACAACCACATCCCGAAGGATGTCCTGATCGTCCATAACACCGTGGTCGCACGAGGGTTCGGGATACGACTGGTTCCCGGCGATCGGCGCTATGAACAGGTCATCGCCGGGAATGCGGTCTTCGCCGACCCCGCGATCGATGCCGCGCGCACGGTCCATGCCGAACCCAACCACGAGGCGGCGTTTGGCCGGGCTCCAGCCTACCTGGTGCGCCCGCGCGGGCCGCTGGCGGAACTCGATCTGTTCCCGCGGGAAGGGATGCTGGAGTATGAGGGTCTGCCCGAGTTCCAAAGTCCTCCACCTCCCGGTCTGGAACGCGACTACAACGAACGCGGGCGCAGTCAGCCCCGATTCGGGGCCTACGCGGGCGGCCACCAGGCCAATCCGGGGCGGCGCGCAGGCGTCGGACCTGCAGGCCGGTAGCGGCCCGCGCGCGGTCACAGGCGCAGGTCGCTGGCCTCGCGCGGGAAGACCGATTTCACATCGAACAGGACCGCCTGCGGGTGCGCGAGCGCACGGATCGCTTCCACTCCCATGTCCAGGAACGCCTGGTGGGGCACCGCCACGATGATGGCGTCGAACGAATCCGCCTCGGGGGCCGAGGTGATCGGGGTGATGCCGTATTCGTGTTCGGCCTCCTCCGGATCGACCCAGGGGTCGAACACCACGACCTCCGTGTTGTATCCGCGCAGCGTATGGTAGATGTCCATCACGCGCGTATTGCGCAGGTCCGGGCAGTTCTCCTTGAAGGTCAGGCCCATCAGCAGGATGCGTGTCCCCACCGGATTGATTCCCTTGCGCACCAGCGCACGGATGGTCGCGTCCGCGATGTGGGCCCCCATCGCGTCGTTCACGCGGCGCCCTGCCAGGATCATCTCCGGGTGGTGTCCGACGGCCTGGGCCTTGTGCGTCAGGTAGTACGGGTCCACCCCGATGCAGTGCCCGCCGACCAGCCCGGGCCGGAACGGCAGGAAATTCCACTTGGTCCCGGCGGCCTGCAGGACCGCCTCGGTATCGAGGCCCAGGCGCTCGAACAGCAGTGCCAGCTCGTTGATCAGGGCGATGTTGACGTCACGCTGGGTGTTCTCGATCACCTTGGCCGCCTCGGCCACGCGGATACTCTCGGCCTTGTGCGTGCCGGCGGTGATGACGCGCGCATACAGGGCGTCGACGAAGTCCGCCACCTCCGGCAGCGAGCCCGAGGTGACCTTCTTGATGGAGGTGACTCGGTGCGCCTTGTCCCCGGGATTGATCCGCTCGGGACTGTAGCCGGTGAAGAAGTCCTCGTTGTGGATCAGCCCGGATTCCCGTTCCAGGATCGGGACGCAGTCTTCCTCCGTCGCCCCCGGATAGACCGTCGACTCGTAGATCACCACGTCGCCGCGCTTGAGCACCTGCCCCACGGTATGGGTGGCCCCGAGCAGGGGGCGCAGGTCCGGGCGGCGGTGGGCATCGATCGGCGTCGGCACGGTCACCACGAACACATTGCACGGGCGGAGTGCCTCGAGCTCCGTGGTGTAGTCCAGGTGCGTCGCCGCAGCGAGATCCTCCGGCTCGACCTCGCGGGTGCGGTCGATACCGTTTTTCAGGTCCTGGATGCGTCCGGGCTGGATATCGAATCCCAGGGTCGGCCAGACCCGGCCGAACTCGACCGCCAGGGGCAGGCCGACATAGCCCAGTCCGATAACCCCGAGGCGAATCTCTTCCAATGAGGGGAGTGCATGCATGAGTGAGGGCTCTTCCGTGCAGCGGGTTGAGTGACGGGCGTCTTTCCGGGTCGGTTTCCTTTACACCCGGGCAGGCAGCGTAGTGCGAGCTTAGGCACAACATGGATGGCGGGACAATGATGAAAAATCTGGACAAATTTCGTCCTTTCGTCCTATGCCCATTTCCCTGAATTCGAACTACATTGGGCGCTAATGCCCCAGCCAAACCGGCGTGTCGGGGTTTCGACGGGATCACTATATGTCTACAGATTCGCAGTGCGACATCCTGTGCGTCGTCGGCGCGCGCCCCAACTTCATGAAGATCGGCCCGGTGATGCGGGCCCTGCAGCAAGCCCGGATACCGGCGCAGCTTGTGCACACGGGGCAGCACTACGACCCGGCGATGAACGAGCGCTTCTTTGCCGATCTGCAGATCCCCCGGCCGGATATCAATCTCGAGGTGGGCTCCAGCTCGCATGCCGTGCAAACGGCCGAAGTGATGATGCGTTTCGAGGGCGTGCTGGACCGCGTGCAGCCTCGAGCCATTCTCGTGGTGGGTGATGTGAACTCCACGATCGCCTGTGCCCTGGTGGCGGCCAAGAAGGGGGTCGGGGTGATCCATGTGGAAGCGGGGTTGCGCAGCTTCGATCGCAGCATGCCGGAGGAGGTGAACCGGGTGCTGACCGACCAGATCTCCGACCTGCTGTTCATCACCGAGCGCCATGCCCGCGACAACCTTGTGCGCGAGGGTATCGCCCCCGATCGGGTGCACTTTGTCGGCAACGTGATGATCGATACCCAGCTCTACAACCTGGAGCGTGCCGTGCCGTGGCAGGAGACGTTGCGGTCGGCCGAGGTGGATACCGATGCGTTCTCCGACAACCGGGACTATGGGGTGCTGACCTTGCATCGCCCCTCCAATGTCGACCATGCGCCGGTGATGAAGCGCCTGGTCGACAGCCTGGTGGCCATCGCCCGGGAACTTCCCCTGGTATTCCCGCTGCACCCCCGCACCCGGGCCCGTCTGCAGGGGTTCGGGCTGGAGTCTGCCCTGCGCGAGGCGCCGATCGCCGTGCTGCCACCGGCCGGCTACCTGGAGATGCTGGGACTGATGAAAGACGCCCGCGTCGTGCTGACCGACTCCGGCGGCATGCAGGAGGAAACCACGGCCCTCGGGGTGCCCTGCATCACCCTGCGCGAGAACACGGAACGCCCGATCACGATCGATGAAGGTACCAATATTTTAGTAGGCAATGACCCGCAACGACTGATGGAGTCTTTCCGCGAGGTCATGGACCATGGGGGCAAACAGGGGCGCATCCCGGAATACTGGGACGGCAATGCCGCAGAACGCATCGTGGCCGTCGTGGCTGACTGGCTGAATCACGCAAGAAAATCCTGACCGGTTTGTTCTCGCGCCCCCCGATGACGCCCCGAGCGGGTTCAGGAGATCGTGGGTGGAGCGCATGCTGCGAGTACCGTTGTCCATGCTGTCGCCGCAAGGCCGGCGCGCGCGCCTGACGATCCTCGCCTATCACCGCGTGCTGACGGACCCCGACCCGCTGCGACCGGAAGACCCGGTGGCCGAGACCTTTCGCTGGCAGATGCGCCTGCTGGCGCGGGAGATGAACCCGCTGCCGCTGGACGAGGCCATCGAGCGCCTGCAGGAAGGCCGGCTCCCCGCCCGGGCCGTTGCGGTCACCTTCGACGACGGTTATGCCGACAACGCGGAGGTCGCGTTGCCGATCCTGCGCGAGGAAGGGGTGCCGGCAACGTTCTTTGTCGCCACCGGCTATCTGAATGGCGGCTGCATGTTCAACGACATGCTGATCGAAACGGTTCGCCAGATTCCCTCCATGGCAGTGGACCTGACCCCGGAGGGACTGGGCACGCGTTCATTGGACTCCGTGGCGCAGCGCCGCTCCACGATCCACGCCCTGATCGGGGCCCTCAAGTATCGGCCGCTGACCGAACGCAGCCGTCGCGCCGAGGCGCTGGGTGCGCGTTTCGGCGTCATGCCCCCCGGCGATCTGATGATGACCGATGCCCAGGTTCGTGAGCTGGCCGATGCCGGCATGGGAATCGGCGGGCACACCGTCCTGCACCCGATCCTGGCCGAGACCGATGCCGCGACCGCACAGCAGGAGATCGCGGAGGGCAAGGCCGAACTCGAGGCCCTGGTGGGACGTCCCGTACGGCTGTTTGCCTACCCCAACGGGCGCCCCGGCAAGGACTATGCGCCGGAGCATGTCGAGATGGTGCGTGCCAGTGGGTTCGAGGCTGCGGTATCCACGATGGCGGGTGCCGCTGGCCGCGATACGGATCCGCTGCAGCTGCCGCGCTTTACCCCCTGGGACCGAACGCCTCTGCGCTTTGGCCTGCGGCTGGCGCGCAATCTGGCTTCAGCCCACTGAAGGTGCGAACACGATGACGACCCGCGTCCATTTGACCGTTGATACCGAGTTCAGCATCGCCGGGGCCTTTCGCGAGCCACAAACCCACCAACCGGTCGGGCCGCCGTCGGTCTACTGCCATCGCAACGGGCGTTCCGAAGGTCTTGGCTATCTGCTGGACACCCTCGACCGGAATGCGATTCGCTCCACCTTCTTTGTCGAGACGCTGAACACGACTTACTTCGGCGACGAGCCGATGGGCGAGATCGCCCACGAGATCGCCGGCCGCGGGCACGATATCCAGCTCCATCTGCACCCCTGCTGGACGTACTTCGGACACCCGGACTGGGTTCAGCGGCTGCAAAGCGACCCGCCGAACGACAATGTCACTCGGCGCAGCGTTGACGAACTGGCCGACCTGATCGAACAGGGAAGGGCGACGTTCCGCCGCTGGGGGCTGGATGCCCCCAGCGTGCTGCGTACCGGCGGGCTCAAGGTCGATCTGAAGGTCTACGCCGCCATGCGCCAGGCCGGGCTCCCCCGGGCCTCCAATATCGGGCTCGCGATCTATCCGCCGGCCGAGCCGGAGCTGCAGCTGCGGGGTGGCTGCCATGTGATCGACGGGGTACTCGAGTTCCCGGTGACCACCTACACCGATTTCCGGTGGGGGCCGCGGGCCCATCTGAAGTCGCTCACCATTACCGGCACCTCCTGGCCGGAGATGCGCAGGCTGCTGTTCCAGGCCCGGCGCCAGGGGCTTAGCGATGTGGTCGTGCTCACCCACCCGTTCGAGTTCGTGCGCTATCGGGACGATCAGCCGACACCCGGCATCAATCCGCTGACCCGCCGCCGCCTCGAGCGACTGTGCCGGTTCCTGCGGTCGGAACCCGGATTCAGCCCGGCCTGCATGGCCGACGTGCTGGCCACGCCCGCGCCTCGGGAGGCGACCCCCATGCTCACCGTCCCCGCGGCCCAGGCGGCACTGCGTGCCCTGGAGAACTGGACCAGTCAGCGGGTGTTCTGGGGATGAAAGCCGACCACCCAATGGCCGGACATTCGGTGGCCCGCTATCCGGTCGAGCAGGTCCGTCTCGCCCTGCGCATCGGCGAGATCACGCTGGGCGACGTCTCGCTGCGAATGTCGGTCGACAGCCGCCATTTCCTGCAGCGCCCGGCGGCCCAGGCCCCGTACGCCGGGGATGCACTCGCCGATGGCCACCTGGCCCGCTCGCAGCCCGTCGAGGCGCCCTTGCCACGGCTGTCGTGGGTGGAGGGCTATCTGCGCTACGTCCCCAGCCAGTACATGCGCCACTACATCGATCTCGACATGGGCTGGGAGAGTTATCAGGCGAAATTCTCGTCCAAGTCGCGCCAGACGATGCGGCGCAAGGTACGCAAGTTCGCCGAAGCCTCCGGGGGCACGATCGACTGGCGTACCTATCGTACGCCGGAGGAGCTCGAGACCTTTCGCAGCCTGGCGCGCGAGGTCTCGCGACTGACCTATCAGGAGCGCCTGCTGAACGCCGGCCTCCCGGATGATGACGCGTTCGCCGAGCGCAGCGCGCGGCTGGCCGCCACCGACCAGGTGCGGGCCTACCTCCTGTTCCTGGACGGCGAGCCGGTGGCCTATCTCTATTGCCCGGCCCGCGACTCGGCCCTGATCTACGCCCACCTGGGCTACCACCCGAAGGTGGCCGCCCTGTCGCCGGGCACGGTACTGCAATGGCTGGTGCTGGAATCCCTGTTCCAGGAGGGCCGGTTTCGCTATTTCGATTTTGCCCCGGGCGACAGCCCGCACAAGGCCCTTTTTGGTTCGGACCACCAGCTCTGTGCGGATGTCTATTACCTGCGGCGTCGCCCGCGCCCGCTCGCCCTGGGTCTTGCCCATACCGCTACCACGCTGGGTTCGGACGCCGTCTCCGCGGCCCTGTCCCGGATCGGTCTCAAGCAATCGCTGAAGCGTTTCCTGCGCCGCGGCGGGGCCAGCAACCCTGTCGGCCATGATCGGGAGGTGATCAAGAAATGATCCTGAAACGCCACCTTCGCAAGGCCTACACCTGCGCCAGGGGCTACTACCTGGCGGTATCGCAACCGACCCCGGACGCCCCGCGCGTCACCACCCGGCTGCACGGCGTACTCAAGGCCCGGTTTCGGCATCGTATCGGGCCGCGCTATTACTCGCTCTACCGTCTGGCCGCGATCGAGCCCTCGCGCTGGAATGACTATGTGATCGACAACAAGGACTACGGGGATAACTTCCGAGCGATCAGCGCGGAACGGTACCGAACCATCATTAACCGCAAGAGCCTGTTTTCTGATCACTGCCAGCGCCATGGGCTGCCCACGCCAGAGCTGCGGGTGATCGTCTCGCCCAGTACGGCATCGCTGGACGGCGATCGTTCAAGCACTCGGCGCCTGGTTGCCCCCAGCGTGCGGCGCTGGCTGGAGTTGATGGGAGATCGTGCGGATGATCTGTTCATCAAGCCTGATGACGGGGCCTATGGAGATGGGGCGTTTTCCGCCAGCCGGCGAGGGAACCGCTGGCACTATCAAGGCCGCACTACGACTGCCAACGACCTGTTCTATTTCATCCGGGAGCGTGCCAACGAGGGTCAGATGCGTTTTATCGTTCAGTCGCGCATCCAGGCCCATGACAAGCTCAGGGGTTTGATGTCGCCCACCGCCGTGGGTTGTGTGCGGATCGTGACGTACATGCGAGACGGGCAGGCCCACTTGTTCTGTGCGGAGATCAAGCTGACTGCGGGGGACGGGGACACCGATAATTTCGGGTTGGCGGCCAACGGCAATATGGTCTCCGCTGTGGATATGGACAGCGGTCGTTTATCGGTCGGCTATGCCTCGCGCAGTCCCGTCTGGCCGGTCATCCAGCCGGTATCCGAGCATCCGGACACCGGCAGGCGCATCGAGGGTACCCGGTTGCCGCTGTGGGAGGAGGTCAAGTCGCTTGCACTTCAGGCCCAGCGCAGCCTGCCCGAGGTCAAGACGATTGGCTGGGACATCGCGATTACCCCCGAGGGCCCTCTGATTCTCGAGGGCAATACGACCTATGGGCTGGCCAGTCTCCAGATCGCGCACCAGCGCGGGTTCCGGCGGGAGATGGAGCAGATCTTTCAAGGGTAGGCGGGTAAGGTCTGCGCTCGGGCTAGAGCAGAAAAGGGAGCGGATCGCGCATCGCCTGCCACAGGCCGCGCAGGTTGTACGGGGCGATCCCGCGCCACTGGCGGGGCTGCCAGAGCAGGTGTTTCAGCAGGTGGCTGTGCAGGTGGTAGGCGCCGGCCGCGGGGGAGGCGCGTACAAATGAGCCCCCCGCAGCGAGTGCAAAACCCGCCTCGACGAAATTGATCCCCGCCCACAGCGAGGCCTGCAGGGTGTACCAGAAGCGCGGGTTGCATTCGAGTACGCGAATGGCCCCGGTCGATTCGTCCACGCGCAGGTCGATATTCGCCACGCCGGTATAGTGGGACGCCCGGACGATCCGGCGACCGATCTCCAGCAGCCGCTCGTCGGCGAAAAATTCCAGTGAGCAGGGATTCCGGCGCGATTGCAGGAGGTGGCAGACCACCTCCCCATCCCGGGCCAGCAGGCTCAGGTCCGCGTCAAATCCGGGTGCGTATTCCTGCACCACCAGCGGGAACTGAGCATGTCGGCCACCTTTCTCCAGGTGGGTCTCGATATCCTCGAGGCGTTTCGCCTGAATGATTCCATGACTGGATTCGCCGTACAGCGGTTTGACCACGAGCGGGAATGTCATCCCGGCATTCTGCAGGCGCTCCAGGTCCCCGGGTCCTTCCAGGCGCAGTGCCTTTGGACACGGGATTCCGTGGGTCTCCATGAAATGCTGAAAGGTCCATTTGTCGTCCAGCATGCCCAGCACCTCCAGGCTGCTGGAGGGAAAGGCCGTCACGCCCGGCAGGCGCGGTGCGAGCGCGTGTACTACGCCGGCCCCCAGGATGTCGGCCCCGACCAGCCCGTCGATACGGTGTTGTGTGCAGTAGTCGCGCAGGCGGTCGCCAAAGGCTTCCAGGGTTTCCGACTGGATATCCGGCAGGGGCATGCGCAGGTAGCGATCGCAGTACCGGGAGTGACGGGCGGCCCCCGGGGACTTGAGCTCCAGTAGATGGACCTCGGTGCCGAGGCGCTGCAGGCAGTACAGTACCTTCAGGGCAAGCGGCGAACCGTCGGAGAGCACCGCGACGCGTTGCGGCATGGGGATTTCGGTCATACCGGCAGGCGAAGTTGAATGCGCCGGGAGAACGGGCAGATCTCGATATAGGAGCCGGCGACCCGCCAGCCGGTTTTTTCGCTGACCCGGATCGAGCTCTTGTGGCTGTGCCAGATGCGGCTGTACAGGCGGGTGAAGCCCCGTTGCGACATCAGGTAGGCCGTCTGCCTTTTCAGCAGGGCCGCATACCCCTGCCCGCGATGCTGGGGCAGGGTGTACAGCCCGGTGGATTTCGCCGCCCCCTCGGGCAGTCTCCAGCTGCGCCCCTGGCGCTCGGCCTCGTACCGCGCGCCCCACCAGTACCATTGCACTGCCACGAGCTCGTCGTCGCGAAAAAGACCGAAACCCTGCGCCCCCTCGCCTCCGAACTCCCGACGCTGCAGCATCCCTTCATCCACCACGCCGTCCAGGTCCTCGGGGGCGATCGGCCCGACCCGGATGCCTTCAGGCAGTTCGACCGCGGGCTGCGGGAGGTCGATATAAAAGACCTTCCAGTACTGGTAATCGCCCAGCCCCAGGTGCAGGGCCTCCTTTAAAAGGCTGCGCGGACTGTAAACATTGACGGTGGCCACACGCTTCCCCCATTGCAGACTTCGCTGACGCCGCGAATGCCGAGCAAGACCTTCCTGATTTCCGGCGCACGCGGTGCCGCGAGCGTGGTAGCCAGCTTGATTTCAAATCAACTGTCTATGATGGACGGTGTCGGCTGCGCGTCCATGTGTCGCCAGAAAGCGATCCTGAATCATCGTATCCCTAGCATATATCGCGTTGTTGCAACTGTCGGTACGGTTTTTTTGGTACGCGACAGGCCTTTTCGCGCCGTTTTGAACTGCTAATCTGAAACGTCCGGATTCGGGTCTTTGCAGGAGCGACGGGGTTGCTCGATCAGACCTGGAAGACGGGACGTTCTTGCAGCAACAGGTGCGGGTGCGTTCACGCGTTTACTTTTAATCGTGGAGTCCATCGTGGGTAAAGTCTCGGGGTTGTTGGTGTCCGCGCTTTATCGCTCTAATCACATTGTGCGGCACTTCTGCCGCTCCGATGTGTGGGGCCAGTTTCAGGCGGCCGCCAACCACTACGGTTCCTCGACACCGGCCATTGCCTGGAAGGCGCTGCGGCTGTACGGGGCCGGTCGATTTCTGCCGGGTGAGTCGTTGTGTCGGGGTCTGCTGGACCCGCGGCTTCCGGTGAACGAACACCTGGCCCACGTCAGCGAAGAACGCCTGCACGGGCTTCAGCATGCGGTGAACTCGCCGCATGCGGCGATGTGTCGCGACAAGCTCATGTTTCACGACTTCTGTCGCAGTCATGACCTCCCTGTGGCCGCCCTGTTCGGGGTGGTTTCGCGTCATGGATCGCGCGACGCCCAGGGAGAGCCGCTCTCCACGCCCGCGCAATGGGAGGCCTTCGTGCGGCGGCTACCCGCATCGTTTCTGGCCAAGCCCAGGCACGGCCGCCAGGGGCGCGGGATTGTCGCGCTGGGGCTGGATGCACGGGAGGGCACCGCCCTGCCCGAGTTCGCGAAGGAGGTCGCTGGTCTGGCCGATGATGGCGAGGATCGCATCCTCGAGCAGCGTCTGCGCAGCCATGACCGCGTCGCCGAACTGACCGGGACCCGCTCCATATCGGCGCTAAGACTGTTCACCCGGGTCAGCCCGGAAGGGGACCCGGAGGTGCTGGACTGTCACTTCCGCCTGATTGTCGGCGATTCGGTTACCGATAACATCAGTGACCCGCGCACCGGCCGTTACACGGCCAACGTGGTGGCCCTGCCGCAGCTCGACGATGGACGGCTGGGCAAGGCCTGGGCGTTCAACGCCAATGGCCTGGGCTATAACTGGGTCACCCACCACCCGACCACGGGCGCCTTGATCGAAGGATTCGAGGTGCCGTTCTGGGCGGAGGCCCTGCAGCTGGTCAAGACGGCGGCAAGGGACCTTCTGCCAATCCGGACGGCCGGCTGGGACGTGGCCCTGACCCCGAACGGTCCGGTCCTGATCGAGGTGAACGAGCGTTTTCAGCACGTCGGGTTCGGTGATGGCATTCAGCGTATCCGGCAGGCCCTGCTGGCGGACAAACGCTATCTGGAAACCGCCGGCCTCTCGTGCCCCCCTTCGTCTTCGCAGCTGCATTAGCCGCCATGCCCTCGCTGTCAGCTCATTACGCGGATCGGCGAAAAGGCCTCCAGGTCCACCGGGGCCCCTCGCGGAGCATACGATGGCGTTCGTAGAGGTTATCGGTCGCCAGTGCCTGGGGCAGGCTTCCCATCATCTGGGGTTCGACTGGGTCGCCGGAGGCCCGACGCTCGTCGCGGGCTGGTCATTCGACGGGGCGAGTCTCTCCGTCTCGGCGGATCGGCTCGGGTTCATCCCGCTGTTCTATGCCCGCGAGGGCCGTCGCCTGATCGTGGCCGACTCCCTGCAGGAGGCCGCGGCGCGCTTGTCGGCGCCCACTTTTGACGACGAGGCCATCGCGGTCTTCATGGCCCTGGGCTATCTGGTGGGTGACCAGACTCCGCTGGCGGGCGTGAAGGTTCTGATGCCAGGAGAGACCCTGCTGTGGCGCGAGGGTGTGCTCTCCGGCGAGCGCCCCGCCACCCCCCTGATGGCCCCTTTTTCCGGAGACCCGCACGAGGCACGGATACGGTTCGCGGAACTCTTTGCGCGGGCCATCGAACGGCGCGCCGCTGGAGGAGTGGGGCGCCTGCCTTTGTCCGGCGGCCGCGACTCGCGCCATATCTGTCTGGAGCTGGCGCAACAGGGCACCCCGCCACCCCGAACCCTGGTCCTGCGGGCGAAGAGGGGGGACGAGAGTGGGGTGGCGTGCACAGTGGCCCGGCACCTGGGCATCGAGTGCCAGGTGATCGACAATCCCCAGGATCGTATCGCCGCGGAGCGACAGAAAAACCGCCTGAACCACTACTCCACCGACGAAAACAGCTGGTACCTCGCGCTGATGCCGCATCTGCAGGGCCCGGTATTCGATGGCCTGGCCGGCGATGTGTTGTGCAACGGTTCCTATTTCGACGCGCGTCTGGCCGAGTGTCTGGATGCCGACGACCTCGCAGGTGCGGTCAGTCGCTTGCTGGCGGCGGGCAGCTATACCGCGTTCCTGAAGCGCCCGTTTCAGGAGCGCTGGGGCATACAGATCGCCCGTGAGGCGATCAACCGCGAGCTGTCCGCGCACGCCGGTGCCCCCGACCCGGTCAAGTCGTTCCTGTTCTGGAACCGGATCCGCCGCGAGATCGCCCTGCTGCCGATCGCCATGGCCGGCCAGCAGCAGGCGGTATGCCTGCCCTATCAGGATCCCGACGTGCTGGCGTTTCTGCTGAGCCTGCCGTGGCAGTCGTTTGCGATGCGCGCGTTCCATGACGAGGTGATCAAGAGTCACTATCCCCACGCCGCGCACATCCCGTACAGCCAGAAGCCCACGGAGCCGCACCCGCGCGCGGAGTGGACGGGTATCAGCCGCAGGGCGGCCCACCTGGCGCGGCCATTGTTCAATGTGTTCACTCGCCCCGAGCGTGTGGTCGGCTACACCCTCGAGGCCCTCCGCACAGGGCGGACCCGTCCGCTCTCGCCGACCTTCGTCAAGGTGATGCCGCTACTCCAGGCGGTGCAGGAGCTGGGCGTCGACCCTCACCGTAACCAGGCGGCCATGCATCCGGCCGTCAAGGTCGCCTGATGCGCCGGCTCGCATTCCGCAGCACCGTCTGGCTGCTGGTCGCCCTGGCGCTGGGATTCGTGGCCAGCCAGGCGGCGGCGAATGACAGCGCACTGGCCCGGCTGGCGGCCGGCCTGCAACCCGGGGAGCTGGCACCGCTCGACGCCGGCCTGCCCGAGGGGTTTCAGCGCTATCACGACTTTCTGCGTGCCTACTCGATCGATCCGGATACCTGGAATGACAGTGCGCATTGGGATGCCAACCGGCGCCAGGTCTTCATGTATGGCGACCGTGGATCGCGGCCGGTATTCATTGCCTACAGCGAGGACCGGCATGCGTGGCAGCACCTGTCCGCCGAGGGCCCGCCCCCCTTCGCGCATGTCTATGGCGGCGTGGCGCTCGACCCCGAGCGGGGCCATTACTACAAGATCAGTGCCGGCCGTTCGCAGCGCACCCTGCATCGCTATTCCATTGCGGAGGATCGCTGGGAACTCGCCACGCGCAGTTTCCCCGGCCCCGGTGGCGGCTGGGAGCATACCGACCCGATCGAGTGGCACGACGCGCTGGATCAGCTGATCTACCTCCGCGAGGGCCAGGTCTACGGCCTCCGCGAAGGCCGCTGGGTCGAACACGGCCAGGCCGCGGTGGACGGCTATCACTCCTCGGCCCAGTACAACCGCGTGCGCGACGAGATGCTGTTTATTGGTGGCAACAAGTCACGCAACAAGGTCTCCCTGCTAGACGCCAACGGCCACGTGCGTGACCTCGGCGACGCCCCGTTCGTGTTCGGGATCATGAACGAGAGCCTGACCTATGACCCGCAAACGGGGAACTACCTCGTGCTGCGGGCCGGCCGTGTACGCGAGTTGTGGGAGCTCGATCCGGACAGGGACGAATGGCGCAAGGCCGCCGACTGGAGCGGCCAGCGCTGGCCGTTTGATCGCTATGGCGGGATCGTGCCGGTGCCGATTGACGACCACGGGGTGGTCCTGTGGCTCAACCAGGCCGGCCCGCTGCTGCACCGGCATCAGTCCGTGTTCGGTCAGGAGCGGTCGGCGGCCTCCCCGCCAGCATCGGCCGAGCCCCGCGCGGCGTTCCTGCAGGTTTCGGCATCGCAATCCGCGCCCGCGCCGGAGCGGCGTTCAAAGCTGTACGACATCGCCGAGACCCTGGAGCCGGGCGAGTTCCGCCGCGTGGAGACCCGGCTGCCGGACGGCGTTCCGGACATGGCGCGCATGAACAACACCCAGTGGCACGACCCGGAAAAGCGGGGCACGTTCGGGGTCGGCTGGACCGACCGCCACATCTTCGATCCGGAGACCGGACGGCTGTTCAATATCCTGATGCGCGACAATTCCGTCCGCTCGGTGACCTGGCTGGAGCCGGATCTGACCTGGGCCGGCGTCGTGGCCCCGCCGGGGCTCGACTATGACGGCGGCGAACGGCGCCCGTACAACCGCCTGATGGATGGCGGTGATGGCTACCTGTACTTCTCGCCGAGCGAGCCGCGGCGCTCCGATATCGGCCGCCTGGTGCGCGCCCCGTACACCGACCCGACCGCCTGGGAGGAGGTCGGCCTGGGGGCCGGCCAGAGCAATGCGCATGCGGTGGGCGACCACTCCACCGTGTGGCACCCCGACATCGAGAAATTCGTCCTCTACACGCTGGGCTCCGCCAGCTACGACCTTATACCGGGTGACGGCATCGAGGCCCACACGATGGGGCAGGTCCGTGTCTGGGGGCATGGCGACCGGGCATGGACCTATCCCCGCAACCACCCGGACTACCGGGGCCCCGAGGGCCGTACCCAGTCCTCCGGCTATGGCGGGACGACGCTCTACAACCCGATCCGCCGCGAGGTGCTGATCTACGGGGGCATGACCCAGTACGGTGGCAACCACCGCCGCGGCGCCGAGGCCACGGCCACCATCGATCGCGAGGGCCGGTTCCAGCGGCACGGGCCCTCCGGACAGGCCTATGTTGCCGGCGGCAGCCGGCTGACCTATCACCCGAAAACCGGGGATTACATCCTGCTGCAGAACAATGCACGGCAGATGTACATCGGCGACCCGCCGCGCGGGAAACCCTGGCGGCTCATGTACAACTGGCAGCAGGTGGACTTTGCCGAGCGTCCGTTTGACCGCTACGAGAACTGGCATCGCGTCACCCCGCTGCCCGGGACGGATGTGCTGATCTGGTCCGACCTGCGGCGCGGGATCATCCTGCAGCGCCTGCCCGCGGGCGACTAGGATTCAGTCGCCCCAGCCAAGCGTCAGCCGGTGGGCATAGGGGCCTGGGGGCAGGGGCTTCGGCGGCAGTGCGCAGCCCCGCCCGGGGATGGTCGAGGGCAGGGGGACCTGAACGATCGAGCGTCCGGAGACCGGAAAGAGCACTTCGGTCCACTGGCCGGTCACCGGATCCTGCTGCTGGAGCCGTCGCACAGTCGGGCTGTTGTCGACCACCAGTGCATGGCCGCCCGGGTTCAGGTAGTCGACCGGTGCCGCGCCCCGACATTCCATCGCGACCTCCTGGCGCAGTGTAGGTCCGGCAGGTTCCAGCCAGAACGTAATGCGGCCGAACAGGGCAGACGAGCGTGGGCGCCGCAAGGCATCCCCGCGCCCGATGGTCCCGCCGAACCAGCGCCAGTCCAGTGCCGCCAGGCCACGCCTCCAGAGGGTGCGGGTCGCTGCCCGCAGCACGGGCACCGCGTGGCCATCTTCCAGGCGTACCCGTACGGCGGCCCCCAGCGTATCCACCGTCACCGAGCGAAAATCGGCCAGGGCCCAGAGCTGGTCGCCGATCCGAAACAAAGGGACCCAGCCGGCCAGGGCCGGGTGGCGCAGCAGCGCTTCGGCCTCGACCCGTACCGCCGGCGGGCACAGGATCCGGTCGCGGTGGCGAATGTGAAAGGGCTGCCCACCGGCATAACGCAGCTCGGCCACGTCGCGGCTGAACGCCTGTGGTGCCTGCCCGCGGGTGCTGATCAGCGCACACAGGTCCGGCCCGGCCCGGGCGCACAGCACGCCCGCCTGAAGGTCCTGCTGGCAGGCTTCGGTTCGTCCCCCTGCCCACTGAAGGCCCTCGACGATGTCGGGCGTGCCCTCGCGACGCCTTCGGTCACTGGCCCATGCCAGGATCGCGGCGGCCCAGGCGTTGTAGACCGACAGGTGCATGTAGTCGTCCCATCCCGCGGGACGGTTCCCGGGGGTGGGCACGGAGGCACGATCCGCGGGTGTCAGATCCAGCAGGCCGTCGGTTCTGCGTTGCCGTTCCCATCGCCTCAGCACACCACCCAGCATCTGCCCGGCCGGGGCGTCCGTCTGCTGAGTCCCGGCCAGCCCGAGTAGATCCAGGCTGCCCACCAGGCAGGCGTCGCCGAACAGCGAATGGGTGCTGCGGCCAAGGCCCCCCGCGTACTCCCCGCCGTCCCAGGTCAGCGCGACCCAGCCGTAGAGGCGCTGCGTGAGCGTTGCCAGCGCGGGTGTCGGCGTGTAACACAGCGCAATCGAGGCGATCAGCAAGGCCTTGTGGTGGTACGCCATCGGGGTGGCCACGCCGCGTGGCCCCGGGCGGGCCGGATAGTCGATAAAACCGCCGCTGGCGGTCGTCCAGCGCTCCAGTAATGCGGCCAGCCGGGCCGCCGCATGGTTGCGTGGGCGGCCGGGCCGGGCCTCGATCAGACGGCAAAGCTGGGCCAGCAGGGTCCAGTTGTTCGACGGATAGCGTCGACTCGGATGGCACCGTTGCAGCGCCTCGTCGAGCATCGTTTCCAGTGCGGGCGTGACAGGTTGTATCCCCGCGATCACCCGTTCCCGCAACAGCAGCAGCAACAGGCGGTTAAACGGTGCGTGCCCGGCACGGCGGCCACAGCGCGCGAGCCAGGCCCGCAACGGCCAGTCCCACTGTTCCATCTCGGGGCCACCCTGCAGGTACAGCGCCAGCGTCGCGCTGGTCTGGCCGTAATGGTCCGCGGGGCTCGGCGCCTGCTCGACGGGATCCCAGAGTCCGGTGTCCGGTCGCACATGGGCCGCGACCGCCTGTGCGAGGCGCTCGGCCCACGGCTGGAGCGTGGAGGTTCCCAAGGTGACGACCTTACCCATGAGCGTGCGGTCGCATTGACCAGCGCTGCCTAGCGCGAGACGCCGGGCGCCCCGGTGGCGCTGTCGGGCTCGGCGCGCGCTGGGTACGCATTCGCCTGGACCGGTGCGGGCACGGGTGCCTCGGCCACGCGGGGTGCTTCTTCCAGTTCGCGGCGCATGATGACGGCCAGGGCGATGAACGCGAACAGCAGGTTGAAGTAGATCACGTCGAGGAATGCCCCGGCGGCCAGGTAGCCGAGCAACCCCACCTGGATGGCCCAGGCGTATTCCGCCAGCCAGATTTGTCCGGTCTCCAGCCGCGCTCGCTTGCGGATCCGGTTCAGCGAAAAGAACGTGAAGCCGACCAGCAGCAGGAACGTGGCGAGCCCGCCAAAGCCATGCTCGCCCATCAGGCCGAAATAGATGCTGTGCGGCGACAGCACGTGGCGCCAGTCCCCCTCGAAATTCGCGTAGCCGACCCACCAGTCATAGCCGAGGTGGTGGCTCCGAAAGCCCATCCCGGTTAGCGGCCGCTCGGTGGCCATGTTCCAGTTCACGCCCCACGCCTGGATGCGCTGCATGGCGGAACGGTCTTCCTCGTAGGTCTCGATCGTGCTCCAGCGATCCAGCAGGCGATCCGGCGCGGTGACCCCGATGACCCCGAAGGCCAGCACGCCAACCATCACCATCGCCAGTTTCTGGCGCATGTGCCAGAAGAGGAACGGCGCCACCACCAGGAATCCCAGCAGGGCCCCGCGGGAATAGGTCGCGAGGATCGCGATGGCGGTCAGCCAGAACACGCCGTAGACGGCCCAGCTGATCGGCCGGTAGAAGCGCTCCAGGCCCGGGATCTCGAGATCCACCCAGCGCTCGCGGAACAGCCGCGCGCTGATCAGGATCAACGGCAGCACCATCACCATTGCCAGCCCGATGTACGTGTTTCCGGCCAGATAGGAGCCCGGCGGGCCCAGCACCATGTACTGCCCGCCTGTGGACAGTGTGAACAGGCCGCCCTTGAACCCGTAAAAGGCGATGGAGAATGTAATAACTAATAACAGCCAGACGATACGAAGCTGACCGAATATCAGCATGGGTGTGATAAATGTAATCAGGAGGATCTTAAAAACGTGCTGCCAGAAGTCCCATGCACCGCTGGAATTTACCGCAAAATACGAAGTCATGGTGATGTAGCCGAGAAAGACCCATAACATCACCATCTCGCGTGTCATCGGCATCGGTCGCCGATCCTTGGCCAGAAACAGCGCGGCCAGCGTCGTCATGCCGATGACAGCGGCCACCGGGAAGGTGCGCATGAAAGACCAGGTGAGGCCGTGCGGAGCCATCAGGCCGACCCAGAACCAGGCCGGGATGCCGACCCAGGGCCTTGCCAGGATCACCGGGATCAACACCATGATTATAAAAAACAGCAGGTAGTCGCGCATCGCAGAGAGTTCCGCTATACAGCAGTACGTGCGTGTCGATCAGCATACCGACACATGAAAACGGCGATAGTATTCAGCCCATTCGAAGAGTAGCCTATTTACCGAACGAGTGGGTATGGGGTTGTAAAAGATTCGTACTCGGCTGCGTGCCGAATCCACATTGACGGAGTCCGTTCTGATCATGCGTTACACCACCCTCCTGCACGAAGGCGTTCTGCACAGCGCCGAACGAAACCCAATGGCCTCGGCCATCACCCATCGGGGTGTCACGCAGTCCTACGAGGCGGCCGCCAGCGACATCGAGAACGCGGCGCGACGGCTACTCGCCACCGGGCTCCAGCGACAGGACCGGGTTGCGGTGTATCTGGACAAATGTCCGGAGGCGGTCCATGCGATGTTCGGGGCCTCGCGGGCGGGAGGGGTGATGGTCCCTGTCAACCCGCTGCTGAAGGCCTCGCAGGTCGCGCACATCCTTCGGGACTGCGGGGTGCGTGTCCTGGTCACGTCCGCCGTGCGCCATGCCGCGCTGCGCGATGTCCTGGCGCAATGTCCGGAGCTGGACACCATCCTGTTCGTGGACACACCGCCCGACGCCGAAACATCGGGCGGGCCGCGGCTCGAGGCCTGGCAATCGGCGGCGGATTTCGGGCTGGGCCGGCCGGCCCATCGGGTCATCGACACGGACATGGCGGCGATCCTCTATACCTCTGGCAGCACCGGACGGCCCAAGGGCGTGGTGCTGTCGCACCGCAACCTGGTGGCCGGCGCGCAAAGCGTCGCGCACTATTTGCACAATCGCGCGGAGGACCGGATCCTCTGCGTGCTGCCGTTCAGCTTCGATTACGGCTTCAGTCAGTTGACCACCGCGTTCCTGACCGGCGCCCATGCCACCCTGCTCAATTACCTCCTGCCCCGCGACGTGCTGAAGGCGGTGAGTCAGGGCGGGATCACCGGGCTGGCGGCAGTGCCACCGCTGTGGATCCAGCTGGCCGAGATGGAATGGCCGGAGGCCGCGCGGCGATCCCTGCGCTACATCTCGAACTCGGGCGGCGCGATGCCCCTGAAGACCCTGAAGCGTCTGCGGGCGCATCTGCCGCGCACCCAGGTCTATCTGATGTACGGCCTCACGGAGGCCTTCCGTTCCACCTATCTGCCGCCCGAGGAGGTCGATCGTCGCCCCGACTCGATGGGGCGGGCGATACCCAATGCCGAGGTCATGGTCGTGCGCGAGGACGGCAGCCGTTGCGCGCCCGGAGAGCCCGGGGAGCTGGTCCATCGCGGGGCCCTGGTCGCGATGGGCTACTGGAACGATGCCGCGCGTACGGCCCAGCGCTTTCGCCCCGCGCCGGGGCAACCCGAAGGCCTTCCGGGCCAGGAAATGGCTGTGTGGTCCGGGGACACGGTGCGGATGGACGAGGACGGATATCTGTACTTCGTCGGCCGGCGCGACGAGATGATCAAGACCTCGGGGTACCGGGTGAGCCCGGTGGAAATCGAGGAGGTTGCCTATGCAACGGGGCTGGTGACCGAGGGGGCGGCGCTCGGTATCGCGCATCCGCAGCTGGGCCAGGCCGTCGTCCTCGTTGCGCTGCCCGCCGAACCTTCGGTGACCCATGACCAGTTGATGGCACTGCTGCGCGAACGCTTGCCGGCCTTCATGGTGCCCGGCCACCTGGAGCTGCGGTCGCAGTCCCTGCCTCGCAATGGCAATGGCAAGATTGACCGCAAGGCGCTGGCGGCCGAGTTCGAGGGCCTGTTCCAGGAGGTCGCCCTGTCATGAACCGGGAGGTGTCCACGACCTCTGCCCCCCGTCATGCGGCGATGGCAGCCTTCGAGGTGCGCGACCACTCGCTGTTGATCGGCGGTATCCCGCTGGCCGAGATCGCTCGCCGCGCGGGCCGGACCCCGTTCTATGCCTATGACCGACAGGTCATGACGCGCCGCGTCCACGGACTGCGTCAGGCCCTGCCCCGGGATCTGTCGATCCACTACGCGATCAAGGCGAACCCGATGCCGGCGGTCGTGGGCCATATGGCCTCGCTGGTCGATGGTCTGGATGT
Source organism: Thioalkalivibrio sp. HL-Eb18 (assembly GCF_000364985.1). Lineage (NCBI taxonomy): Bacteria > Pseudomonadati > Pseudomonadota > Gammaproteobacteria > Chromatiales > Ectothiorhodospiraceae > Thioalkalivibrio > Thioalkalivibrio sp. HL-Eb18. The sequence goes on along the minus strand of NZ_KB822962.1, from coordinate 61,549 downwards.
CGCCTCCGGGCGCGAACTGCAGATTGCCCTGGACGCCGGGGTGTCCGCGGCCGATATCAGCTTCGCCGGGCCGGGCAAGTCCCCGGCCGAGCTGGAGATGGCGGTGGCCGCGGGGATCACGATCCACCTCGAGTCCGATACCGAGCTGACGCGGGTCGCGGCGATCGCCGAACGCACCGGCAGGACGCCCTGCGTCGCGGTGCGCGTGAACCCCGACTTCGAGCTGAAGACTTCGGGCATGAAGATGAGCGGGGGGCCCAAGGTGTTTGGCGTGGATGCCGAGCGCGTGCCCGAGATGCTGGGGCGTATTGGCGAGCTGGGGCTGCACTTTCGCGGCTTTCACATCTTTGCCGGCTCGCAGAACCTGCGCGCCGAGTCGCTGGTGGAGGCCCAGGGCCTGACCCTGGACCTGGCATTGCGCCTCGCCGACCATGCTCCGGGGCCGGTGGAGACGCTGAACATCGGGGGCGGTTTCGGCATCCCCTATTTCCCGGGCGATCAACCGCTGACCCTGGGCCCCATCGCGGAGCAGCTCGAGCGGCGTCTGCCAGAGGTTCGCGCGCGGATGCCGCAGGCCGAGGTCATCCTCGAGCTGGGTCGCTACCTGGTGGGGGAGGCGGGCGTATACGTCGCCGAGGTGCTGGACCGCAAGGTCTCGCGCGGCCGGGTATTCCTCGTCACCAACGGGGGCCTTCATCACCATCTGGCGGCCTCGGGCAACTTTGGCCAGGTGATCCGCAAGAACTACCCGGTCGCCATCGGCAACCGCATGGGGGAGGCCGCCAGTGAAGTCGTCGACATCGTCGGGCCGCTGTGCACCCCGCTGGACGTTCTGGGCCAGCAGGTGGAGCTGCCTCGCGCGGAGATTGGCGATCTGGTCGTGGTCTTCCAGTCCGGGGCCTATGGTTACACGGCCAGCCCCAGGGGCTTCCTTAGCCACCCGGAGCCCGCGGAAATCCTCGTCTGACGCGAGGCGTCGGGTGTCAGGCGTGCCCGGCGGCCAGCTGCTGGAAGTGCGTGCTGCCGTCGACCAGCATCTCCCAGCGGCCCTGGTCGACCAGACGCCCGCCATCGAGCACGTAGATCTGGTCGCAGGGTTTGACGGTGCTCAGCCGGTGCGCGACCAGGATGATCGTCTTGTCGCCGCTCAGGTTGTGAATGGCATCCATCACGGCGCGCTCCGTGGCGTTGTCCAGGGCGCTGGTGGCCTCGTCGAAGAACAGCACCGCCGGGTCGCGGTAGAGGGCCCGGGCAATGCCGATGCGCTGACGCTGTCCGCCGGACAGGCGGGTCCCGCGTTCCCCGATCAGGGTGTCGTAGCCGTGCGGGAGCTCGTTCATCACGAAGTCGTGCAGGTTGGCCAGGCGCGCGGCCCGCTCCACCGCGGCATGATCGATCTCGGCCTCCGGTACGCCCAGGGCGATATTGGCGGCGACGCTCTGGTCGGCCAGAAAGATGTGCTGCGGGACATACCCGAGCGCCGCCTGCCATTGGCGCACGTTTGCTGGCGCTAGCGGCTGACCGTCGACGAGAATCGCGCCCTCTTCGGGTTCCAGCAGCCCCAGCAGCAAATCCACCAGTGTGCTCTTGCCGGCCCCGGATGATCCCACCAGGCCAATGGTCGTGCGGGCGGGTATTTCCAGCGAGAGTTTGTCCAGCGCGGGTCGATCATGCTGTGGATAGCGATAGGTCACGCCCTCGACCCGAATGGCCTGCTGCGGCGCCAGTGGGGCAAAGCCCTCGCCGCGCGGGGGCTGGATGTCGCCGCCGCGGTCACCCAGGTCCTTCAGGATGTTGTCGACCGCCGCAAAATTGAAGCGCAGGGCCGCCACGTTCTGGAAGATCTTCTGGAAGGCGGGAATCAGCTGCTTGCCCGCCAGCGCATACAGGCCAAGCAGGGGGAGGGCCTGGGCGAGGCCCCCGTCGCCGGCCATCAGGTACAGCACGAGCAGCAGTACGCCACCAAAGGCGATCGCCTCGATCGCGTATTGCGGGGTGTCCTGCAGGAGTACCGCATTCGCCTGGTGCCGGGCATAGCGCCTGGACGGGTGCCGGTAGCGCTCCAGGTAGTCGCGCTCGCGCCCCAGCAGGCGGATCTCCTTGGCGCCCGCGAAGGCCTCGGCCGCCGCGGTGAAGCGCTCGCGGTTGGCCTCCACCCGGTCCTGTCCGATCCGGTTCAGCCAGATTCGGGCCACGATGTAGATGGCCGCATAAACGCTGCCCAGACCCAGGGCCACGGTGAGCGCGAGCCACGGCTCGACCAGGATGAGCAGGGCGATAATCGAGACTGCCAGCAGGCCCTGGCTGACCAGCCGCATGGCCGGCATTACCGCGCCACTGATCGCGTGCGTAGTCTCCTGCAGGATCGTCTTGGCCAGGTCACCGGAATTGCGGTGCAGAAAGAAGGTATAGGGCCGCCGCAGATAGTCGGCCATCAGGCGGCGGGACAGTTCGTATTGCTGCATGTGGGAGAAACGGGTGATCGACCACTGCGTCAGCGCCTGCAAGAGCGTCCCGAGCATGAACATCACAAACGCGGCTACCCCCAGAAAGTAGAGAAACTCTCCGGTCGACTCGAACCCGAGGGTGTTGTACGCCTCGTTTAACAGCGCGTGGCCGTGAACCATGTCCGGGTCGGACAGCACTGCGAGAAACGGCATCACCGAGGCGACCCCTACGGTCTGCATGAACGCGGCGATGATCATGAGGATCACCAGCAGGCCGACCTTGCGCCGATCCCGGGGGTGCAAAAGGGCGTTCAACTTGCGCAAGGTTCCAAACATGAATCAACCGGTTTTCAGTATCGAGATCCCTATGACGTATAGCGTTTTTTTACCCTCGAGGAAACGGGAAAGTGAGTCCTGACGGGGCGGAATGGCGCGTTAATTACAAAACTCATGCGGTCGTCCAATTCGAAACATCAGGTAAATCCCCCGCGGTCGGGATTGCGTGATTTAACAGGTTTCCGGATTCTCCCAGAAGAGGGTGGACAGCCCGCTATCGGCGAGTATTCAAGTAAAACCGCCGCCAGCAGGAGCGGCCTCCATCCCGTACATTTGTGACTTCAAGGAGTGGTCGGATGGCCATGGACGAGTTCGGTTTGCACGCCGGTTTCCTGCACGCGGCAAGGCAGTTCGCGGATCGCCCGGCGCTGGATGTGGAGGGGGGCGAGATCCGTTATCGGGATCTCTACGCCGCCAGTGCCAGCCTGGCTTCAGCCCTTCAGGCCGTCCTGCCCGCCGACGGGCCGCGCACGATCGGCGTCCTGGCCCAGCGCTCGCGCATCCTGTATCAGGGCCTTCTCGGGGTGCTGATGGCCGGGCACACGCTGGTACCCCTGAATCCGTCCTTCCCCCCCGAGCGAACACGGCGGATGGTCGACCTGGCCGGCCTGGGGGCCCTGGTTGTGGATGCCACCGGGATGCAGTCGCTGGATGGCTGGCTGGGGCCGGAGCATTCCGACTGTGCGATCTGGCTGCCGACCCGGGAGGACTGCGATGCCTTTCAGTCCCGCTGGCCCGGACATGCCTTCCATGCCATGGACGAGGCGTCTCTCCCCAAGGGATGGTCGCCGGCCCCGGTCAATCCCGACGATCTTGCCTGTCTGTTCTTCACCTCGGGCAGTACCGGCGTACCCAAGGGCGTGGCCGTGCGTCATCGCAATGCGGCCCGGTTCGTCGCGATGTCGCGGGAGCGCTATGACCCTCTGGGGCTGAGCGAGAATGATCGGTTCTCGCAGTTCTACGACATTACCTTCGACTCCTCGATGTTCGACCTGTACGTGGGCTGGGCCTACGGGGCGTGTCTTTGCTGCCCCTCCGCCCGCGAGTGGTTCAACCCCAACCGCTACATTGCCGACAAGGCCCTGACCGTCATCGACATCACGCCGTCGGCCGGCCATGGCATGAGTCGCCGCAACGGCTGGGCCCCCGGCCGTTTCCCCCACCTGCGGCTGTGCCGCTTTGGCGGCGAGGCCCTGTCGGCGGAACTGGCCAGGATCATGGCGGCCGCCGCGCCCAACGCCACGATCGACAATGCCTACGGGCCCACCGAGTGCACCGTCGATGCCTGTTTCTACCGCTGGGATCCCGAGCGGTCGCCCGCGGAATGCATACACGGGATGGCCCCCATCGGCTATCCGGGCAACCAGGTCGGCATTCGCGTGGTCGACGAGGCCTTTCACGACGTGCCGGAAGGGGACGAGGGCGAACTCCTGATCAGCGGGCCGCAGGTCAGCGCCGGGTACTGGAAGGACCCGGAGCGCACCGCGGCTGCATTCATCCGGCTCGGGGACGACAGCGCCCTGTATTACCGCACGGGCGATCTCGTGCGGCGCCCGTATCCCGGAGAGCCCCTGCAATTCCTCGGGCGCTTCGATCACCAGATCAAGATTGGCGGCGTGCGCATCGAACTGGGCGAGATCGAACAGGCCCTGCGCGAGGCCGCGGTGACCGACCAGGCGGTTGCGATCGGCTGGCCGCGCACCGCGAGCGGGGCCTCCGGCATCATCGCGTTCGTGGTCGCCGAACACGCCGACGCGGAGAGGATTCGGGAACAACTGAGGCAGCGGCTCCCCACCGTGATGGTGCCGCGGGAGATCCATCTTCTGGACGAGCTGCCGCTGAACGCGAATGGCAAGGTCGATCGCAAGATGCTCGTCGAGACGCTGCAGGCGGCCGAAGCGTGAATCGCTCTGCGCTTGCAAACCCGGCCACTGCGAGGGCGGCGAGATGATGGATGCGCTGGTGCAGTTGCGCTCCTCCCTGCACCGGCACGGCTGGTGGCGCACCCTGGCCCTCATCCCGCGGAACATCCTGTTCCGGCTGACGGACTTCGATCGCAAACATGGCACCAATACCGGCATGCAGGCCGAAGACGATGCGGGCCTGCCGCGGGAGCACGAGGGATACGAGGGCGCCCCGCCACGCCTGTTCCACAGGATCATCCGCTCCCTGGACATCGCCCCCGCGCGCTATGCGTTCATCGATCTGGGGTCGGGCAAGGGCAAGGCGCTGCTACTCGCGTCGCATCACCCGTTTCGGCGGATCATCGGGGTCGAGTACAACCCCCGCCTGGATGCGATCGCCGCCGCGAATGCGCGGATCTACCGGCACCCCGAGCGCTGCATGCACCGGATCGAAACCGTCTGTGGCGACGCCGGTGCGTTCGAGTTGCCGCCGGGCGACCTGCTGATCTACCTGTTCAACCCCTTCAAGGCCGCGATCATGGAGCGCATGCTCGCGAACCTCGAGAGCGCCCTGCAGGCCGACGGAGAGCGGGACGTGCTGGTCGTGTACCAGAACCCGACCCAGCGAAGGCTGCTGGACGAGGCCCCGTTTCTGGAGCGGGTGGCCTACCGGGAGTACCGCACCAGGCGGCTGCGAAAGATGCCGATCGGTCGTGTCGCGGTGTACCGAAACCACTGAGGCCCTGCGCGCGCCTAGCCCCGCGCGAGCAGGGCCTTCACCGTACTGGCCCCCAGATACCCCCAGGTCTTCATGCGCCCCGGTCGGCGGACCAGGGCCTGCAAGAACGCGCGCCGGGCGATCCGTGGGTCCCCCTCCCAGTAGTGGTGGTAGCCAAAGGTGAAACAGGCATTACCCAGGCGCTCGCGAACCCGGGGCCAGGGGGTCTTCTCGCCGTTGGGTCCCACCAGACCCCAGCGGCCCAGCGCCCGCTGGACGACCTCGACCTCGTAGTTCACATCCGGGTACTTGGTCATGCAGCCACGCCCGTGCAGTCGATAAAGGGCGGTGACCCGGTCCAGCTGGCGGTATTCGGTCAGTCGCGAGGCGCGAATCCAGTAGTCATAGTCCTGGCCGCGCTTGAGTTGCGGGTCGAACGGGCCCACTTGTTCCACCAGCTCGCGCCGCATCATCACCGTGATCGTATGCGGCAGGGATTCCATCAGCAGCTGGTTGTACACCCAGCCCGAACCCTCCGGGACAATCCCCGGTGTCTCGGTCACCGGGACCGGGGGATCGGCCAGGGTATGGGGTGGGGCGAACTGTCCGTTGGCATCCGGTTTCCACGCCAGAAAATCCGTGTGTACCAGGCCGATCTCCGGGTGCTGCTGCATGTACAGCACCTGCGCGGTCAGCTTGCCGGGCAGCCAGACATCGTCGGAATCGATGAAGGCGATGAAGTCGCCCTGTGCGGCCGCGATGCCCGCATTGCGGGCCACGGCCGCCCCCTGGTTCTGCTGGGTCAGTAGCGTCAGACGGTCGCCATACCCGCGCAGGACCTCGACCGTCCCGTCGGTCGAGCCGTCATCCACCACGATCAGCTCGATGCCGGGATAGTCCTGATCCAGGACGCTGTCGACCGATTCGGCAATGTAGGCCGCCGTGTTGTAGGCGGGCATGATCACCGACACCAGTGGCTTGCGGGGGAGTCCCTCCGGCTCGGCCGAGGGTGTGCTGTGCGCCAGGGAAGTTTCCATGGGGGACATCATCCCGGGCTTTGCCCTGGCACCTGGCGCAGCCAGTCATGGGTCCATGTTGCAACCTGGTCGCGCCATTCACGGCGGGAAAAGGTGTGGTTCGCGTCCGGCAGTTCGCGCAGGGTCACGCGTGGCTGTCGCAGCAAGCCGTCCCAGGCCGGTGCATGGCTGGCCACATCCCGAAACTCGGCGGCTGTCAGGTCCTCTCCGCTCAGGACCAGCAGGATCGGCCCGCGAAAGCGGCGCCAGCCCTCGGCCATCCGGTCCGGCAGGGGGGCCGACGAAACATCGGCACGGCCCTCGTCGGTCGCAGCCGGGGAAGCCCCGGTACGGCGGCCCAGTACCGTGCCGACCATCCGTCCCAGGGAGCGCAGGGAGACCCACGGGTTGAAACGCCCCTTCAGGGCGCCTGACCAGAAGTCGCGCGAAACAAGCCGCTGGAGGTAGTAGGTCTTCAGGTAGGCGCGGGCCAGGCCCTCGTCGGTGCGGACCCACGGGTTGGCCAGCACCAGGCCCGCCACCCGGGGGTCCCGCCAGGCATAGAACAAGGCGGCGGAGGCCGCACCGCACAGACCCCAGATTACGACCTCGCGCATGCCCGGCACCTCGGCCGAGAAGGTATCCATCGCCGCGCGCAGGTCATCGTGCACTTCTTCGTAATCGCGCTGGGCGCCGGACGAGTCGCCCATGCCGCGGAAGTCGAAACGAAATACCGGGACCCCTTGAGCCGCCAGGTCGCGCGCCAGGAGCAGAAACTGGCGATGGCTGCCGACGCGATACTGCGGGCCGCCCACGGCGATCAGCACACCTCGCGTGGCCCCGGCGGAACCGGGGTGGAGAATGCCGAGCAGCTCATCCTCGCCCAGCCGGAAGACGACCGCCCGCTCGTTCATGCCGCCCGCCCCAGGGATACCGTGTGTCCCAGGCAATCCATGGTGTGTTCCAGCAGGGCCGGGACCTCGAGGATGTCCGGCGCATTCCAGAAGGGTTCGCCGAGGACAACGGAGGCGTGTGCTTCCACCCCCTGCTCGCGCCACGCATCCAGCGTCCGGGTGCTCCCCGGGGACAGAGCAGCGCCCTCGCTGTCGCTGACCTCGAACCAGTACACCGGCCCGTGTGGCGGTGGTGCCAGCCGGGCTTTTGCCAGTGCCTCTGCCAGGGCCGGCGCCAGGGTATAGCCGGCGACCTCGATGGCTTCTCCCGCCTCCAGTCGGCCGCGCAGCTGCCCCGTGCTTTCCTTCTCCCCGCCCATCATGGCGGCGGCCATGCGCAGGCGGAGGAACTGTGTCAGGTGCTGTTCGCCGTTGGTGACCGGTTGCCACAGCACGGTCGCCGCCACCGACGGGGCGCGTGTGGCCAGAAGCTCGCTGATCAGCAGGGCGCCCGCGCGCAGTCCCCAGAGAATCAGGGGCCCCTGGTCGTCGGATGTCGCCTCCAGGTGATCCAGGCAGCGCGCGAGGTCGTCGAGCCAGGTCTCCCAGCGCGCATCGCCAAAATCGCCTCCGCTGTCGCCGCAGCCGTACAGGTCCGGCAGCAGGACGGTGTAGCCCTCGCGGGCCATGAGTCGGGCTTGCAGCGCCACCATGCGCCGGGCCTTGTTCAGCTCCTCGGCAAAGGGTGGTACGAACAGGACCCGCCCGCGGGCCGGGCTCCGGGCGGTCGGATACAGGACATAAAAGACTGGTCCGGCGCAGCCCGGCAGGAAACCGGCCTCCATCTAGGCACCATTCTTGTGTTCAACGAAATCGACCAGGGCGCCGACGGTCTCGAAGGTCTCCGCACTGACGTCATCGTCATCGATCACGATGTCGAACTGTTCTTCCATCTCGTTGATCAAGGAAACCACCGCCATGGAGTCCAGTTCGGGGACCCCGCCCAGCAGAGGGGTGGAGCGGTCAAAGTGCTGGGCGCGGCCGTTCAGACCAAGGGCGCTGTCAAGCAAGGCCTTGATGTGCTCGAGCGTCGACATAATGCTGATCTCCTGTTCCCTGGTGGCGCATTCCACATACTTCCGGAAGCCCTATTGTGAAAGTTTGTGGCCGACAACTGGAGACCTTGCGGGTACCAAATAATCAATACTTTAAAGTGGTCGGCAGTCCCTCCATCATTGAGTTTTAACTTTTGCCGGCATTTTTGTTTGCTGTAAGGCAAACGCGGAAATGTATATATCGGCATGCCCACGGACGCCATCACAGGCGGGCGTTTGAACGCCACCGAAGGCGACAGGAAGGCCAATGGCGGGACTATGTGGATGGTTTGGGTCGCCCAGGGAGGCGGCGGGCGATGTCCTCGGCCTGCAGGAGGCCGGGCTCCCTTCGGTCCCGGGTGAGTCCAGTGCGCGCTGTGATGGCCCCCGGGGCGGGTGTCTGGTCCAGGGCGGCTGGGTGGCCCAGGCCCCGGATGGGCTGATCGCGGCCATCGCCGGCCACCCCCGGTGGCGGGAGCGCGGCCTGCAGCGCCTGGCGCTGGAGCAGTCGCCCGGACATGCCTTGCTGGACGCCTACCGGCGTTTCGGCGATGCCCTGTTCAGCCAGCTGGCGGGGGATTTCGTGGTGGCGATCCTGGACCCGCAGCGGCCGCGCCTGCTCGCGGGCGTGGACCGTATGGGGCAGGCCTCGCTGCACTGGGCGGCGGTGCCGGGCGGGGTAGTCTTCGGGACCACTGCGGGCAGTGTGGTTCGCTATCCCGGTCTGAGCCGCGAGCCGACCCCCTCGGGGCTTTATCACTACCTCTTCTTCCATATGCTGCCCGCACCGGTCAGTGTGTTCGCGGGCGTCGAGAAGCTGCGCGCCGCGCACTACCTGGACCGCCAGGCGGACACCATCCGCGTGAGGTCGTACTGGGTCCCGCATTTTCGCGAGGCGCGCATGGGCGATGCCGCCGAGATGGGCACGGCCCTGCGGGATCAGCTGCGCAATGCCGTCAAGCAGCAGCAGGAGACGCCGAAGCCGGGGGCCTTTCTCAGCGGAGGTCTGGACAGTTCGACCGTGGCCGGGCTCCTGGCCGAGACCACCCCCGAGCCGCCGCCGACATTCAGCATCGGTTTCGATGCCCCGGGTTACGACGAGATGGAGTACGCCCGCATCGCGGCCCGGCACTTTGCGACCCAGGCGAACGAGTACTACGTGACGCCGGACGATGTCGTCGCTGCCGTCCCCCTGATTGCCGGCAGTTATGACGAGCCCTTTGGCAACTCCTCGGCACTGCCTGCCTATTTTTGTGCCCGCATGGCGGCACAGGCGGGCGTGACCCGGCTGCTGGCCGGTGATGGTGGCGACGAGCTGTTTGCCGGCAACGCACGCTATGCCAAGCAGGGCCTGTTCGAGCACTGGCAGCGCCTGCCGCGCCCCTTGCGCCAGGGCATGCTGGAACCCCTGGCGACCCGCATCCCCCAGGGGGCCGGCTGGCTGAGCAAGGCGCGCCGCTATGTGGAGCAGGCGCGCATCCCGCTGCCCGATCGGCTGCAGACCTACAACTACCTGTACCACCTCTCGCCCACGGCGATGTTCGAACCGGACTTTCTCGCGGCCGTGGATACCCGGGCCCCGTGGGATTTGATGCGCGAGATCCACGACCAGCCGGCACACGCCTCGTCGCTGAACCGCATGATGTACCTGGACTGGCAGCAGACCCTGGCCGACAACGACCTGCGCAAGGTCACTCGGATGTGCGAGCTGGCCGGCGTGGATGTCGTCTTTCCGATGCTGGACGACGACGTGGTGGAGTTTTCCCTGGGCATCCCGTCTGACCAGAAACTGCGCGGGCAGCGGCTGCGCCACTTCTACAAGGAGGCGATGCAGGGCTTCCTGCCCGACGCCATCATCGACAAGAAGAAGCATGGCTTTGGTCTGCCCTTCGGGGTGTGGATGCACGACCACGCACCACTGCGCGAACTGGCCTATGACAGCCTGCTGCGCCTCAAGGGGCAGGGCTTTTTGCGGCCACAGTTCATCGACGAACTGATCGCGCTGCACCGCGACGGACACGCGGCCTACTACGGCGACATGGTGTGGGTGCTGATGATGCTGGATCTCTGGCTGCACGCCCCGCCGAGCGAGATGCCGGCCGAAGCGCGCGCCCAGGCGGGCGGTTACTGAACCCGGCAGACCACGTGCCGGAGCTTGCCGCCGGCTTCCGGGGCGATCGCCTCGACCTGGCGGATCTCCATCGTCAGGGATTCCCCCAGGGCCTGTGTGAAGGCACGCCGCAGGCCTTGCTCCACGGCCTCGGCCAGTGGCTCGTCGAGGACCAGCAACAGCTCGACCCGGTCCGGCGCGTGCTGGATGATCTTGTACGAGCGCAGCCCCGCGATCTCGCGCAGGCAGTAGTTGAAATGACTGCCGTGCACCCAGCGGCCATCGAGCGCGACCAGGCCGTCGTTGGCCCGGCCCTCGATCTCCCGCAGCAGCGGCAGGCCGCGCCCGCAGGGGCAGGGCGCGGGGTCCAGCGCGCCACGATCACCGGTACGGTAGCGGATGAAGGGATACTCCGGGCCCATCAGGTTGGTGACCACGATCTGTCCGGTCGCGCCGGCCGGAAGCGGGCGGCCGGCATCGTCCAGAATCTCGACGATCAGCGCCTCGGCCGTCAGGTGCAGCCCGCCATGCGGGCACTCGCGTGCGATCAGGCCGGCATCCCGGCCGCCATACTCGTTCGCGACCCCGCAGCCCAGTACGTCGGTGATGATCGCCCGCCATTCCGGGCGCAGGACCTCCGACGTGGTAAAGGCCACCCGAATGCCCAGATCATCCAGGCACCGCCCCTGTTCCCGCGCGCGTGCGCAGACCCGTGCCAGTACGGAGGGATAGCCGAAGATCATGCGCGGGCGGAACTCGCGAATCTGGTCAATGATGGCATCGACCCGTGCCCGGTCGAGGTCACGGGCCGGGACCAGGCGCGAGCGCAGTACGCGGTCGCGCCAGGACCGCAGGCGATTCTGTACGTCGGTCTCGTTCGGTGCGCCCCACAGGACCAGCTCGCGATCGCCAATGTCGACGCCCCACCAGCGGGTCGCGCGCCACTTGGCGGCGATGTCCATCGCAATGCGTTCGTGGCCCAGCCAGAAGGCCAGCGGTTCGCCGGTCGAACCGCTGGTACGTTGCGCGACCAGGCCTTGTGCCCCCTCGGCCCGCCACCCGGCGCCTGCCTGGCGCAGCACGGCCTTGTCGATGACCGGCAGGCGCTCCAGATCCGCAAGGCTCGTCAGTGCGCGGGGTGACCAGTCCTGGTCGGCAAACCACTGGCGATAGAACGGTACCTGTTGTGCGACGCGCTCGAGCAGGATCTGCAGGCGGGTCAGCTGCAGGTTCTCCAGCGCCGCGGGTGCCCACCACTGGGTCGCCTCCAGCGCCTTGCGCAGGGGCACCGTCGGGTGCCCCTTCAGCCGTTCGTGTACGGGAAACGCGCCATGCGCGACCAGCGAGGTGTACAGCCCCATCTTCAGGCGCGCCTTGGCAGGCGGTGGTCCACGGGCCCGGCGATCGTCTCGAAGGCCGCGACCAGTTCCGGAATCCGCACCCGCCAGTCATTCGCCCGCGCATGGGCCAGGATCGCCGCGCGGTCCCACTCGCGACCCAGGGCCTCGTGGATCGCCGCGCGCAGTGCGTCATGATCCCCGTACGGGACGATCAGCCCCACCTGCTCCGAGGCGACGACCTCGGCGTTGCCCCCCACATCCGTGGTGACGATGGGCAGCCCGCAGGCCGAGGCCTCCAGGAAGACATTCGCCCAGCCTTCAAAGCGCGTGGCCAGCACGAACAAGTCCCCCGCGGAGTATACGAACCGTAGCGCGTCGGGCGCGACGGGCCCGAGGAACCATACCCGGTCCTGCAGCCCCAGGGACTGGACCTGCTGGCGCAGCTCGGCCTCGTTGTTGCCCTCGGGGGTCCCGCCTCCGGCAATCACCAGGTGCAGATCCCGGTGCTGTTGCAGCAGTTCCGGCAGGGTTGCGATCACGCGGTGAAAGCCCTTGCGCTCGGACAGTCCGCCGACGGAGATCAGGAACCGCCCCTCGGCGGGCAGCCCCAGGCGTTGCCGGGCTTGAGCCCGATCCTCCGGCTTGAAGCGGTCGAGATCGGCCCCGTTCCCCACGACCTGCAGATGATCGGGCTCGATGCCCCAGTCCAGCGCCTCGTCGCGCAGCGCGCTGGCCACCGAGAACACCCGCGCCGCATCCTCCAGCGCCCGGCGAATCTGCCCCCGGTGCAGTGGCCGGTCGCGGAAACGGTTCAGGCTGCCGCGCAGGGTGATGGTGTAGGGGTGGTGCAACCAGCGCGACAGCCAGCGCGCGGCGACCCCGTCGGGATAGATGAAATGGGCATCGATCACGTCGAAGCCGAGTTCGCGCTGCAGCCGACGCATCAGGCGCAGACTGCCGAGCGCCTGAAAGAAGCCGTCGGTCCACTTGAACAGGCCCGGGATACACAGGAAACGGGGGTGGTAGACGCGAATCGAACCCTGTCTCTCGAAGGCCGGCAGCGGCGGTCGGGCGTGCGGGCGCAGGCGCCCCAGCCAGTTCTGGAACGGGAACCAGGGCGCCGGAGCGACGACGACCAGATCCAGATGTTCGGCGACCCGGCGCATGCGCTCGCGCACGAACAAGCCCAGATTGGGCTGTGCCGCGTTCGGGTACACGCGCGTGAAGACCATCAGACGTGGCCGCCGCTCATCCGGCACGCAGCACCTCCGGCCGGGCCCGCAGCCCGTCGTAGACGGACTGGTAGCGAGCGACACTCGCCGCCCAGGTGCGCTCCTGTTCCACGAAGCGCCGCCCGTTCTCGCGCACCCGTGGCCAGTGTTCCGGGTGCTCCAGTGTCGCCAGCACCCGGGCGGCCAGGGCTTCGGGGTTGTCGGCGGGGAACAGCCAGCCGGTCTCGCCATCGCGGATCAGTTCCCGGTGGCCGCCCACGTCCGATGCCACCAGCAGGCGCCCCTGGGCCATCGCCTCCAGTGGTTTCAGCGGCGTGACCAGCTCGGTCAGGCGCATCGAATGGCGTGGATACACGAGCAGGTCGACCAGGTCGTAGTAGCGCTGTACCTGGTGATGCGGGACGCGCCCGGTGAAGATGACGCGGTCCTGGATGCCGAGGCGTTCGGCCTGGGCCTTCAGGCGTTCGGCCTGCGGCCCGCCCCCGACCAGCAGGATGCGGACGTCGGGCGTCCGGGCCTGGATAAGCGGACAGGCCTCGAGCAGGGTATCCAGTCCCTCGTAGGCATAAAAGGACCCGAGAAAGCCGAGCACACGGGCGTCACCCAGACCCAGTTGGGCCTTCAGGGCGGGGTCGGGCTGACCGCCCAGGTGGAAGTCATCCGCGTCCACCGCATTGGGGATCACGGTGACCCGTTCGGGCGGGATCCCGCGCGCGATGATGTCGCGGCGCAGCCCCTCGCAGATGGTGGTGACATGGCCCACGCGCTTCAGGGCATAGGTCTCCAGCTCTCGCGTCAGGCGGTAGCGCAGCCCATGTTCGCGGGCGGTGCCATGGTCGACCGCGGCGTCCTCCCAGAATGCCCGCACCTCGTAGACCACCGGAATGCCCAGCCGGCGACCGGCACGCAGGGCCGGCAGGGCATTCAGCGCGGGCGAGTGCGCATGGATGATGTCGGGTGCGACCTGGCAGGCGACGCGGGTCAGCCGCTGGGTCAGTGCCTGCATCAACCCCCATTGTTCCACCCCCGGGATCGCGCTCGGGTTGTAGGTCGTGCGGTAGAAATGCAGGCCGTCGATCGTCTCCTCGTCGGTCTGGGCGCCGGTATGCTTGGGGCTGGTCAGGTGACACGTCTGCCAGCCCCTGCGGTGCTGTTCGCGCAGGATGGCCGCGGTGCGAAAGGTGTACCCGCTGTGCAGCGGGATGGAGTGGTCGAGGACGTGGAGGATCTTCATGCCGCCGCCCTCGCTTCGTCGCCCGGCGCCGGTCGGGTCACCACGAGCCAGAATCCCAGGCAGCGCAGCGTGGCCTTGTCGAGCCCGCGAAACGGCGCGGCCAGATAAGGGGCCACTGCAGCCACATCCTCGTCCAGTGCCTCGGCCGTGGACTCGATATGCCGTATCACCAGCCCCGTGTTCTCGATCGCCTGCCGGTAGCGGTCCAGACGCCAGCGGTTCGGGACCCCCTTGCCGGCATACATCCAGTGCCACAGGCCGACCGGCCAGGTGAGAAAGTCGAGCGGATTCTCGCGGTGCAGGCCATGACTCTTGAGGTCCACCTGGTGGACCGCCAGCGCCCCCGGTTTCAGGGCCTTCGCCATGTCGCGAAAGGTCGCGTCCAGGTCGTTGACGTGTTCCAGCACCGCGCGCGAATAGATCAGGTCGACGTCGGCGTTCAGGCCCGACAGTCCATCCCGGGTCACGCGGTATTCCAGCCGCTCGCGGCGAAACCCCGAGGCCGGATCGCCGGGGTGCTCGAAGCAGGCTGCAGCCCGTTCGCGCGCCTCGGGGTCCAGGCCGTCCAGCAGGCACTGCAGGACCTCCAGCTGAAAGGGACTGCGCTGCGACAGTGCAAAGCGGTCGACGCAGGTTACCCGGGCCGCGCCATGGGCCAGCATCAGCAGGGCCACGCCGGGTACGTCGCCGGGCCCGTACTCCAGCAGGTGCTTGTCGCGAAGCGCGTCCTCGATCGCCTCGGGCGGGACCTCCAGCTGATCGAAGTAGTCGAAGAAACAGGTGGTGAAGTACTGCGCCACGGATTCCGCCGTCTCCGCGCCCCGACCACGGCCGGTCTCTTGGGTCAGACGCACATAGAGTCCGGGGGCGCCCCGGGCCAGGAGGTTGCTGAGGATCGCGCGGGTGGCACGCGAGGCATCGGCAACGGGGTGGCGTCCATACATGGCTAGGCTCCAGGCAGGACGCAGCCGCTGCGCGGGCTGGTCGGTTGCACCTTGTCCAGAAAGGTCTGGAACATCATCAATGACCACAGCGCCGCGCTGTGATCGCGCGCGCCCCGGCCATGCTCGTCGACCAGACGCCTGAGGGTGCGTTCGTCGAACAACCCGGAATCACGCATCTGCTCCCCCAGCACCCGCTCGTGCATCGCCTCGCGTAATGGTCCCCGGAACCAGTTGGCCAGGGGTACGGCGAAGCCCCGCTTGCGCCGATAGAGAATCGAGTGTGGCAGGTAGGGCTCCATCGCCTTTTTCAGGACCGCCTTGCCTTCGCCGTCGCGCAGCTTCAGTTCCGGTGCGAGGGTGGAGGCCCACTCCACCAGCGGGTGATCCAGCAGCGGCACGCGGACCTCCAGCGAGTGCGCCATGCTGGCGCGGTCGACCTTGGTCAGGATGTCGCCCGGGAGGTAGGTCTTGAGGTCCAGGTACTGCACCAGCGAGAGCGGGTCATCGGTCGGGGCCCGCCCGGCATGGGCGCGCAGCACCTCGACCGCCCCGTAGCCCTGCAGCTCGCGGCGGAATGCGGACGAGAACAGCGTGCTGCGCTGCTCGTCGCGCAGCACCGACACGCCCTGGAAGTAGCCCTCGACCGCATCCCGTGCCAGTGCCTGAAAGGTCGCCCGAGCGCGCAGCGGGCGCGGGGCCCAGTCCGCCTTGGGGTAGACCTGGGCCAGGCTGCCGAACAGCACGCGCCGCAGGCCCAGGGGCAGCGGGTTGCGCAGGCGTTCCTCGGCGAGGTGGTGCCGATAGCGGCGATAGCCCGCCAGGGTTTCGTCGCCCCCGTCGCCGGACAGCGCGACCACGACCTGTCGGCGGGCCTGCTCGCAGACGCGGTAGGTCGGCAGGGCCGAGCTGTCGGCAAACGGCTCGTCGTAGAGATCGCCCAGACGCTCCAGCAGGGCAAAGTCATCGGGGTCGACCTCGCGGTTGTGGTGGTCCGTTGCGTAGCGCTCGGCGACCTCCCGGGCATAGCGTGACTCGTCATAGGCGGGGTCGGCAAAGCCGATGGAGCAGGTGCGCACGGGCTCGGAGGAGAGCCCGGCCATCATCGCCACCACGGCGCTGGAATCCACGCCTCCCGACAGGAAGGCCCCCAGCGGCACCTCGGCCACCATGCGGATGCGTACGGCCTCGCGCAGGCGTTCGCTCAGCTCCTCCGCCGCCTCCGACATGCCGATGGGGGTGGCTGTCGCAAAGGGGACGTCCCAGTACGCGCGCGGACTGGCGGTGGAGCGCTGGTTGCGGCGTACGCTCAGCGTATGTCCCGGTGGCAGCTTGTGGACGCCGGACAGAATGCTGCGCGGCTCGGGCACATAGCCATAGGCGAAGTATTCCTCGACCGCGCAGGGGTCGAGCTCGCGCGTCTGCCCGGGATGGGCCAGCAGGACCTTGAGCTCGGAGCCAAAGATCAGTTGGCCATCCGGGAGTTCGCTGTAGTAAAGCGGCTTGATGCCCAGGCGATCCCGCGCCAGAAACAGGGTCTGGGTGTGGCGATCCCAGAGGGCGAAGGCGAACATCCCGCGAAAGCGCTGGACGCAGTCCTCGCCCCATTCCTCCCAGGCGTGCACGATGACTTCCGTATCGCAGTGGGTACGAAAGCGATGGCCCGCCCGCTGAAGTTCGTGGGTCAGCTCCGGGAAGTTGTAGATCTCGCCGTTGTAGGTGACGACGACGCTGCCGTCCTCGTTGAACAGCGGCTGCTGGCCACCCTTGAGGTTGATGATGGACAGGCGTCGGTGCGCCAGCCCGACCCCCGGTTCCAGGTGGATTCCACCTTCGTCCGGGCCCCGGTGGAACTGGGTCGCATTCATGCCCTCCAGGCAGGCGCGATCGATCGGGCGCCGCCCGTTCAGATCGAAAATACCGGCGATACCGCACATGTCAGCGTCCCATCGTTTCGTGTTGTCGCCGGCGGCCCCCCGCCCGAACCGAGGGGGTTCGGGCGTTGGCCCTGTCCAGCAGGCTGTCGTAGACCCCGAGGTAGCCGGCCACCATGGCGTCCAGGCTGAACGCGGCCTCGGCGCGAATGCGGGCCGCCTGTCCCATGCGCTTGCGGGTATCCGGATTGGCGAGCGCATTACGGATGGCCTCGGCGAGGGCAGCGGGCGCCCCTGCGGGGACCAGGGTCCCCGTCTTTCCGGGGGTCACCAGGTCAGGATTGCCGCCGACGTCGGTTGTGATCACCGGGAGCCCGGAGGCCATGGCCTCGAGAATGGTGTTGCAGATCCCCTCGGCCAGCGAGGGGAGGACAAAGAGGTCCATCGCCCGCAGGCACTGCGGGATATCCTCGCGGGCCCCCGGCAGCCATGCCTGTTGCGCGACCCCGGCGGCCTCCAGACGCTGGCGGGCCTGTTCCCTCAGCGGGCCGTCTCCCACGATCACCAGGCGAAGACGGTCGAAGGGCACTGGGGCGTTTTCGCGCAAGGCGATGAATGCCTCCACCAGATCCAGTGGGGCCTTCACCGCCTGCATCCGCATCACGCTCCCGATCACGATGGCCTCCGGGCCGGCAAAGCCCGGGGGCCAGGGGCCTGCGCGGGTGCCCTCGCGCGGGTGGAAGCGTCCGGTATCCACCCCGTTGCAGATGTGCGCGACCCGCTCGGTTCCGACACCAACCCGTTGCTGCAGGTAGTCCATCTGATGGCGCGACAGGGCGATGTACCGGCCGACCAGGGGGCGCACCAGCCGTCGCATGTAACGATGCTTGTCGCGGGAGCCATCGAGGTCGGCAATATCCCAGCCATGCTCGCCATGTACCCGGGCGCGCACGCCGGCCAGGGCGGCGGTGACCTGCCCCTCCAGCGTGGCCAGATTGCGGGTGTGGACGATCGCGGGCCGCAGTTCGCGCAGCAGCCGCCACAGGCGCCGATGCACCCCGAAGTCCTTGCCCTCGCGCTTGTGCAGGGCATGCAGGCTGACGTCCTCCCGCTGCAGGCGCTCGCTGAACCGCGTGTAGTCGGTCATGCAGATGATCGCGTGCCGGTAGCGCTCGGCGGGCATGTGATTGAGCAGGTTGACCAGCCCGTTCTCCATGCCGCCGACATCCAGGCGATGGATGACATGAGCCACGCATGGGCGCGGGTCGGCGGCGCTGTCCTGGGGTGTCCGGGTATTCATCGCTGGCTGACGTCCTGCAGCTGTTCCAGCACCTGTGGCATCGCGGCCTCCACATAGGCGCGCATTGCGTCCTCTGCCGGCTGCAAGTCGTCTCGGTACTCGGCATAGACCACGATCAGTGCGGCATCGTCGCGCCCGCCCAGCAGCCGGCTCGCGGCCTCGCGGGCCTTGACCTCGAAGGGCCGGGTGGTGAGATGTCCGTTCGCCCAGTACCACTGCCACGCCACCATCTGCTGCTGGCGGCCGCGCAGCAGGACCCGCTGCGGATCGGGATAGCCCGCGACCTCCGCCTGGCCACGGCGGGTCTGGCTCCACTCGGCCCGCTCCCGGCCCGCCAGCGTGTTGTGCCAGCCGAGCATGTTTCCGTGGCGCGCCTGTTCGCGGTAGAAGCCTACGTGCATCCCGACTGCGGCCTGTGAATCGTTCACGACCCAGCCCCCGCGCTCCGCACGCATGAACTGGTAGCCGGGTTGCCAGCCGGGCCGCTCCTCAGCGGGCACGGCGGTCCACCCGGAAGGCACGACCGGCCCGGTGCCCAGCCCCTGTACCGGGCCGAGATCCCGGGTGTCCATCCAGTGGGCATAAACGGGACCCAGCGTGACCACCAGCGCGGCGATCACCGCCATGTGAGCAAAGCCCATGGCCCCGGTCTGTTGGGCTGGTGCGGGGGGGCGGCGGGCGGGGGCTTCTTCCGTACCATCCTCGCGCCAGAGGGCGCCGATCCAGAACATCAGAAAGATCACGACACCGAAGAAGACCCAACCGTAGAGCAAGTGGTCGGCACCCGCGGCATATTCCATGTCGCTCAGGTGCCCGATCATCACGATCATGTAGGCACGCAGGCCATTGGCGATGATCGGGACGATGATCGCGACACCGACAAACGCCAGCCGCCGCCAGAGGCTGCGGTACATCAGGTAGGCGTACAGCGTCCCCAGCGCGACCGACGCAATCAGATAGCGCACGCCGCTGCAGGCCTCGACCACCGACCAGCGTCCGGTTGGCAGTTCGAAGTGCAGGCCGTCGCGGTAAATCGGTATCCCGGACAGCTGCACGGCCGCGACGGTGAACTCCGCGGTGAAGTCCATCAGCGGCGGCACCAGAAATTCACCCAGTGGGACCGCGAACAGCAGGTAGGCCAGGGGAAACTGCAGGATACGCACGACCGCGGTGCCCATGACCAGCCACACCAGGAAGGGGATCATCAGGGTCGCGGCAAACTGGCGCACCGAGATGACATCCACCAGTTCGCCCATGACCCAGGCAAGCCCCAGCAGCACGATCGGTACCAGCGCCAGGGGATAGGGGCGGGGCGATACGGCTGCCAGTTCGTCGCGCTTGAGATAGACCAGAAACAGGACGATCGGCACGACCAGGAACCCGTGCGCGAAGGTATCCGAACGCGCCCAGGTATCCACCATCGAGACGAAGGTGGGCGCGAACACGATCAGCGTGGTCGCAATCAGGGCGGCCAGCGCCAGTACGGGAGCCCACCACCGCTGCACCAGCGGCTGGGACATCACGGTGGCCGGCGTGCTCATGCATCCCCCCGGGAGGCGATGGCCTCGCTCTCATGCGCCAGCCCGCTCTCGAGATAGTCGTGCAGGCACGCGAGGTTGCGGCCCCAGTCGTAGTCCGTGGTGATGCGTCGGCGGGCGCGGGCGGCCATCCCGGGATCGGGCTGTTCCAGGCACTGCAGGACCGCGCGGGCAAACACCTCGGGGTCAGTATCGGCCTCGATCACCTCGTCGTTGCGTACGGCGGTGATCCCCTCGAGCGCCTGCGGGGAGGCCACGACCGGCCGCGCCAGCGCCATGGCCTCGAGCACCTTGTTCTGGACCCCGCGCGCGATCCGCAGGGGCGCCACCGAGACCGCGGCGCCGCCGAGCCAGGGGCGCATGTCCTCCACCGGTCCCACGACCTCGACGCCCGGCTGGCGCTCCAGTTCGCGGACCTCCGGCGCCGGCCGACTGCCGACAATGTAAAAACGCACATCCGGATGAACCTGGCGAATGCGTGGCAGGACGGATTCAGCGAACCAGACCACCGCCTCCACGTTCGGCCAGTAATCCATGGCCCCGCTGAACACGATCGGCTGGACATGATCCGGGTAGGGGCTTTTCTGCGGGATCTGCTGCGGGTCGAAGTACGCCGCATCCACGCCATTGTTCAGTGCATGTACCCGCTCGGCACTTTCCGGCGCCAGGGCCCGAAACGTCGCGGCCTCGTCCGGTGATACGAACAGGCTGGCCTCGCTGCGCGCCGCGACCTGCCGTTCATAACGCAACAGCTGACGGCCCTCGCGGCGGTAGATCGCGCTCATCGGCCAGGGCTTGCTGGCGGCGTACTGGGTCCACTTGTCGGAGTCGACATCCACGAAGTCCACCACTCGCGTCAGGCCGGCCCGGTGCGGCAGGTATTGCGCCATTGCCGAGGAGAACACCAGCGCACGGGTGATCTCCTGCTGCTCCAGTACCTGGTTGACCCAGTGCTGCAGCGCCGCATCGCGATACCAGGGCAGGGTCAGCGGCTCCTGTGTCAGCAGGCCGCGCAGGGCGCGCCATTTCGCGCGTCCCGGCGAGAGAGGGCGCACGCAGACGCCCGCGCAGCAGCGCTCCAGCTCTTCGACGCAGGCCGCATCGGCCGGGTCGTCGATAAAGGTGCCCAGGTAGACCCGATAGCGCCGTGTCAGATCGCGCAGGATATGGTGCGAGCGAATCTTGTCGCCCTTGTTGGGCGGCCACGGGATTCGATGGGTCAGATAAAGAACGGCATCCATTGCAGGTTCACCCGTTGCCACAGTTGAAATTCAGAAACCCGTGTTAGCCGAGACTGCGGGACAGCCAGGGCCCCACGCGGTTGGCTACCGATAGCGGCAGTCGCTGCCACGCCTGTATGAAGTAGCGGTACTTCGGGTTGAGCGGGTTCACGTCGGGCATGGTCCGGGCACGCACCAGGTCGTATTCGTAGTACAGGGGCTGCGGCTCGAAGCCCCAGTTCTTCTTGAAGCTGAACGACCCGGTATCACGCTTGCTGCGGCCATAATCGAAGATGCGCAGGCCCGACTCGCAGGCCCGGCGCATCACCTCCCAGTACATGAAGTCATACCCGGCCACCTCGCGGGCGCGCGGTGTGCCGCCGCCGTAGTAGGGCAGGACCTGGTCGCGGAAGTAGAAATTGAGCACGCTGGCCACAGGGGTCCCCGCGTCGGTGACGGTCAGGATCCGGCAGTCGTCGCCGAACACGGTGCGCAGGATGCGGAAGTAGCGCCGGCTGAACACGGGGGTCCCCATGCGATGCACGTTGGCCGCATAGATCGGGAAGAAGCGATCGATATCCTGGTCGATCTCGCTGACCAGCCCGGCCTTGATGCCCTTGCGCACCATGCGCCGCTGTTTGCGCGGGATCGCCTCCAGGTTCTCTTCGACCTCGTTCGCCATCTCCTTGCGAAAGGTCACGTAGAGGTGCTTGGTCGGCCGGTCCGGGTGGTAGGGTGCCATATGGCGGTACTCGAGATAATCCACCTTGTGTTGCCGCGCGAGTTCCCGGGCCCGGTTGTCCAGGGCCACGAAGGCCTCTTCGGTGCGCGCGGCGATGCCGCCGTACACACAGAACGGCAGCGAAACCAGGGAATGGCCGAACAGCACGCTGCGCACGCGCGCCAGGGGCAGGACTCCCTCGATCCCGTTCGGGCCGTCGGCCAACAGGAAATGGGTCGAGTGCCCGAAGGCCTGTTCGATGACCGTCTGCCAGCCCGCGCGATGGAAAAACGTCGCCACCGGGCAGGTCTCGACAAAGGCATCCCACCGGGCCACATCGGCCGGTGTGAGCTCCTGGACCCGCAGCGCGGCCGCGCGCGTGGTCGTGGATCGCGGGTCAGTGGACTTGAGCATGGCTGTTCGCTGTCGTCGGGGATTGCGGCGCGGGGCTGGCGAGGAGGTGGGCAAACACCTGGTCCATGCGGTCCCAGCGGAAGTCCTGCAGCAGCCGCTGCAGCCGCCGTTCCGTACGCCCCAGGTTGAGGTAGTGACGAAATCGCGTCCTGGTGCTCACTCCGGGAACACGCGGTTGTCCGGGGTCGATCTCCCAGGGGTGGAAGTAGAACACCCCGGAAAGGCCGTCCCGGGTGTTGATCCTCCGCAGTGCCTGGCGGGAGACGGCATAGGGCAGCAGCCGAAAGTAGCCGCCGCCGGCCGCCGGCAGATTGCGGCCAGCCACGCGCAGGGTGGCCGGGGGCAGTTCCAGCACGCCCTGAGGGCCCCGTGGACGATAGGGGTGACGCGGCGCAGTCGGCGTGCCGTAGTGATCGTGCTGTACCGGATAGATGCTCGAGCTGTAGGTGTGCCCCGTCTCGGCCAGCAGGTCGAGTGCCCACAGGTTGCCCTCGCCGATCGAGAAGCTGGGGGCGCGATAGCCGCGCACCTCGACGCCGGCGATGTCTTCCAGGATGGCCTTGGCGCGGACGATATCCGCGCGAAATGCCTGAGGCTCCAGTTCGGTCACCCGCTGGTGCCCGTAACCGTGGCTGGCCAGCTCGTGTCCGGCGTCGACGATCCGGCGAACCGCCTGGGGGTAGCGCTCGGCGATCCAGCCGAGGGTAAAGAAGGTCGCGCGCACCCGGTGATGATCGAATAGCGCCAGGATCCGCTCGAGGTTGTATTCCACACGACACTCCTGGCTGTCCCAGCAATGCCTCGGGAAATGCGGTGCCAGCGCCGAGACCTGAAAGTAGTCTTCTACATCGACCGTCAAGGCATTGGACACGGGAGGCGGAGCGGACGGCATGGCGGTTTCGCCGGCACTAGTGCCGGGCGACCTCCTTGTGATTGAGGTCCGAGAACCTGTTCAGCGAGTCCAGGGCGTCGAGGATGCGCTGCGACTGCCGGTAGTTGATTGCCAGGGCGTGTTCGATCCGGTCCAGGCGTTTTTCCATCGCCTCGTAGCTGTCCTCCAGACGGATCAGGGCCAGCTCGTTGGCAACGGCGCGTTCGCTATCGATCACGCCATTGATGGCGTTGCCAGGTTCCGCTGTGACCGTTTCCTGCTGTGCGCCAAAGTCCTCCTCGATCTCGTCGATTACCCGGCGGGCCTCGTCGGCGTCGAGGTCGTAGCGCTCCTCGAGGTATCCCATCAGCAGCAGGCGGTCGCAAAGGGTGTTCACCTTGCGCGGGATGCCGCCGGTGAACTCATGGATCACCGGCCAGATATCGGTGGCAAAGTGGGGTGTCCCCTCCCAACCCACGCGTGAAAGGCGGTGTTCGACGTAGGCCCGCGTGTCGCTCTCGTCCATCGGGCCCAGGTGATAGGTGGCGATCACCCGCTGGCGTAGCTGCTGCATGTTTTCGCTGCGCAGGATGTCGCGAAACTCGGGCTGGCCCAGCAGGAAGCTCTGCAGCAGTGGCCCGTCAATGCCCTGAAAATTGGACAGCATGCGCAGCTCTTCCACCGCATCCATGCCGAGGTTCTGCGCCTCGTCCACGACCAGGAGCGCGCGCTGCCCGCGTGAACGTGTGTTCAGCAGGAACCGCTCCATGTGGCGCAGCTGGCTGGCCTTGTCGTCGCCCGTCCCTTCCAGGCCAAAGGCCAGGCACACCGAGCGCAGCAGGTTTTCGGCATCCAGCTGGGTGCTGACCAGCTGTGCCGCGAGTACCCGCTTGGTGCCGAGGGTCTCGAACAGGCTGCGCACCAGGGTCGTCTTGCCGGCCCCGACCTCGCCGGTGATGACGATGAAGCCCTCCTGCTGCTGTACGCCGTATTCGAGGTAGGCCATGGCTCGCCGATGGCCCTTGCTGGCGTAGAAGAATTTCGGGTCCGGGCTGAGGGCGAATGGCTTGCCCTGCAGCCCGTAGAAGTTCTCGTACATGCTCAGAACTCCTTGGTGATCAGCGCGAGGATCGAGTTTTCCCGGTACTCGTTGAGCTGGCTGTTCGAATCGCGCTGCTGATAGCGATAGGACAGGCTGCCCCGCAGGTCCGGAGCAAACTGGCGGTTCAGGCTGGCGCGGAAGTAGAAGAAGTCGTCTTCACGGTCGCTGCCCAGAAACTCCGTGCGCGAGACCCCGGAGCTCAGCTCCGTGGTGGTGCGCGGCCCCAGCGTCAGCTCCCAGAAGGCGATTACGCCGGTGCGGCGATTGTCGTCCTCGAACAGACCCTCCCCGATCTGGAATTCCGCCTCACGCCGGGTCTGGTAGGCGGTGACCCCAAATACACTAAGGCCGGTGTCGTAGCGCCAGTTCGCGCGGGCACTGCGCGTCAGATAGAACCCCTCGATCAGCGCTTCTTGCGTGACCAATGCGCTCGCGAACAGCAACTGGAGCTCCTCGAAGGTGTACTGGTCGAACACCTCCTCGATCGTCATGCCTTCCAGTTCGGCCAGTTGGGAAACGTCGAAGAACTGGAAGTCACGCCGATCACGCGTGGAGGTGATCCCCTCGCTGTAGCTGACACCGTAGCTGGCCCGGCGGCTGCGGTGCGTCGCGCTGAGGGCGCGCGTCTTGCCGAAGAAGCGTTCGCCATAACGGGCCTCGACGGAGGTCACCGGTGTCGGGGTCCAGCCGACACCGACCTCCCAGAAGCTGCCGTCGTTTTCGTCGCGCAGGGTTTCGTAGTCGTTGAACTCCTCGCCCACGACGCCGAACACACGCAGGGTGCGGCCAATGTTGTACCCGAGGGTCGCGCTGATCTCGCTGAATTCGCCCTCGAGTCCGTCTTCGTACTTCAGGCGGTCGTAGAAACCCGCCAGTTGCCAGAACACGCGATCAAACATGGGGCCGCTGTCCAGGGTGTACTCCGCCCGGTTGCCCGTGCTGCTGGCCCGGTTGCTGCGGTGATAGTGCCGCTCGTCGTAGGTGTAGCGGATGTCCTGACGGGCAAAGCCACCAAACTCGTTTTGCAGGTTGGGCGACACGCTGTAGTACGAGGTCTCCTCGATATTGCTGCGCGGCGTGCTGCCGCCAATGCCGACCGGATCCAGCAGCGAGGTGGCCTGCTCCCGGCGCGAGGCCGTCACGTCGACAAAGAGCGTGTCTTCGATGACCTCGGTCTGGTTGCGGGCGCGCAGCATGTGGGTCGTGCGGTCTTCGCTCGACTCGGACAGGTGGGTGCGATGGTTCAGCTGGTAGTCCACGCGGGTGTCATTGCGCGCGCCGTCCCGACGCAGGGTGAAGCCGGGGCGCGCATGCCCGATCAAGTCCGCATCCTCCTGCCCGCGGGGGGCCAGGCGGACGTTGTCGGTCGCCTCCACCCCCACCGTGACCCGCGGCGTGAAGTCCCATTCGGTGGCCAGGCCCGAGGCGGGCAGCGCCAGCGTGCAGCCGCCCAGCACGGCGATCAGACAGATCGCCCGGTCGTTCCGTGCCGGAGCCTCCTTGCGGTGTGTGGCCCGCACCCGTCCCTGGTTAGTGCTCATGGCTCACCTCCCCGTACGGGCGGTCGTGGTAGTAGCCCGTGCCGTAGCCAAGCCCCGGGGTGGAGGGCGCACGGTTGAGTGCGGTCAGGACCACGTCGCAACTGGCGAGCTGCTGCATCGCGTTCTCCACCGATGCGGCCGGGGTACGCTCGGCGTCGACCACCATCACGACCTGCCCCATCCCGGCGGCCAGCACGCCTGGCTCGCTGGTGGCCAGTAGTGGCGGGGAGTCGAACAGGATGATGCGGTCCTGATAGCGGTCGTGGAGTTCGTCCAGCAAGGCTCGCATCCCGTCACTGGCCAGGATCTCGGTGGATCGCCCATGCGGGCGCCCGGCGGGCAGCACCGAGAGATTCTCGATGTTGGTCCGCATCAGGACATCCGGGATGCCGAGGTCCGGATCCGTCAGGACATCCATCAGCCCGCGCTCGGCCTTGAAGCCGAGGACCTTCGGGATCGTGGGCTGGGCCACATCGGCGTCGACCAGCAAGACCGTGCGGTCGACCTCCATCGCCATGCTGATCGCCAGGTTGGTGGTCAGAAAGGTCTTGCCCTCGCGTGGCAGCGAGCTGGTCACCATGATCAGCCGACCGCGCGGTATCCGCATGGCGGAATGGCGCCCGAAGGCATTGTTCAAAAGCGGCCGCTTCATCATGCGGATCTCTTCGGCCAGGGTGGAGCGCTGGTCGCCGGGCACGATCAGCCCCTGCCGCCGCAGCTGCCCGAAGTCGATGCGGGCCGCCTCCGGGTGCTCGCCGTGCCCGGATGCCGGGGCCTCCGGGATCCCCGTCTCCCGGTCCGGCTGCCCGGATGCTGCGTCGGTAGCAAGGGGGTGTATGGGAGCCGACCGGCTCTTGTCGAGGGCTTTTTCAATGATGCTCATGAGCGTCTGGCTCCCCTTGCCGGGCGCCGGCCTGCAAGACCCGCGCCTCCATGGAACAAATGCATCCCGGTCCGTGATGACTCGCATGCGACACGCCGGGCCGATGGCCGCGGCTGTTCATCGCAACAGGCTCAGCAGTTCGTCGAGAACACCGGCCGATCCGGTGAGGTAAAGACCCATGACCACGGCATACACCAGCAGGAGTGTGGCCAGGGCGATCGAAAAGGCCGATAGCTCCAGCCTGCGGCGGCGCCGTATCTGGGGTGTGCGTACGGCCGAGAGGGTGCCCAGAACCGGGCGACCGGCGATTTCCGCAAGCTGTCGTCGGCTGTTGATCGTCCGCCGCAGCTGCGAAAGCAGGAAGGCGAAGCCCGTTCCCGCGCCCAGGCCGACCAGCAGGATGCCGGTGGCCATCAGTGGGCGATCGGGTGCCGAGGGGGCCGTCGGTCGGCGCGGCGGTTCAAGGACGCGGAAATCGACCGAGTCGGTCTCCGACTCCACCGCGCCGGACATGATCGCCTGCTCGCGGCGGCTCTGGAGCTGGCGGTAGGAGTCGCGCAGCACGTCGTAGTTGCGCGTCAGCGCGGTCAGCTCCGACTCCACGGCCGGGGCGCGGTCGACATCCTGTTCCAGCCGCGCGACCCGCGCCTGGAACTCCTCGATGCGGGTCTCCAGCATCGCGATCTCGCTCTCGGCCTCGGTGATCGCGGCCTGCAGCGAGTCGCCACCCCCGGTGCCCCCAATGGGGACCACCGCTGGGTTGCGGGCGTAGTCGGCGGCTTCGCGCGAGCGGCGTTCTTCCAGCTCCGAGAGGATGCGCCTTGCGGCAACGATGTCGGGATGGTCGTCGGTGTAGCGATGCCGCATGGCATCGATGTTTTCCTGCAGGTCGTTAATCCGCCGGTCCAGCTCGGGGTTGCGGTACTGCGCCCTGACCGTGCCTCCGCCCGACCGGCTTTCCTCGGCACGGCGCTGTAACGCGGCCAGGCGGCTGTGCGCCTCGCGCAGTTGCAGCTCTGCCTGAGCCACCTGTTCGCGGCCGCGCTCCAGGCGCGAGTAGAAGTTGCCGTCGCCGCTGATAAACCGCGCGTTCTGCCGCTTGAAGTCTTCGATCTCGGCTTCCCTGGCCTGCAGCTGGCGCTCGTAGGTCTCGAGCTGACGCTCAATGAATCGCTGCGAGGTGCTCAGGTCCAGGCGCGAGTCGCCCAGGCCGCGCTCCATGAACAGATTCACCGTCTCGCGGACCACGCGCTCGGCGACGTCAGGATTGCTGTGGCGAAAACGCACAGTGAAGATGTTTTCGCGCCGTTCGCCGTCCAGGGTCAGCCTGCCGCGCAGCAGGTTGACCTGTGCGTCGAGGTCGGCACTGCCCATGTAGACGTCCAGGTCGCTTTGCTGGGCGATGGTTTCCAGGTTGTCGCGGCTGAGCAGAGTGCGCGTCACCATCCGCAGCCGCTCCTCTGTATCCGGACGCACCGTCATCCCGCGCAGCAGCGGATTCAGTACGGACTGGGTGTTTACGAATACCTGCGCATTAGCCTGATAGGTATCCGGAAGGCTCTGGATGTAAGCCCATCCGCCCAGACACACAATCCAGGCAATCGGCAGAATCCACCAGCGACGGCGCCATGTGGCGCGTGCCCGCTGAACAAAATCCTGAACAATCTTTTCCATTCCTTGCGGCCCCCTGTTGAACCCTTTGACGCTCAATGCCGCCTTGCGGGTCTTAGAACGGAGTAACGGTTCTCCAGTAAAAGGGTTCCCCGCAAAGCCCTTTTGTCACCTTGCCTGGACCCCACCCGGGAGACGTCTAGGGCTATTGAAGATCGTTTGTTTTCCCTTGTCTACAGATGTCGAGAATGTTTACACCTGAAAAAGTTTTGAAGCTGAGTTTTCTAATAAATTTTCGCGGTTTTATAACGGATCAGGGGTTTACGTTAACTGGTACGCAGTTTGCTGGGGTTTGTTCGATTAGGCTCGAAACGGCTGCGGCGGGGGTGGCGTTGCAGTTGGGAGGGATTCTCAAATGGACGACGATCTGAGCCAGAGAAGCCTCGCGCAGAACCTGGCGGAGTTTTGGCATCCCGCCATGCTCAAGCGGAACTGGAGCGAGCGTCTCGCGCTGATGAACGACATCTACCGACAGCTCCACCGGTTCAGCGCTAGTGACGAGGAGTACGAGTCCTGGGCCGGACAGCTGGTGGAGGCCGTAATCGACCGGCTCGGGGAACCCCCGGTCGCGGATCCGGATCAGGCCGATCTCTACGCCTGCTCGCCGAACCCACGGCACTGGTCGGCCGCATTCGCCTGGCGCTACGGGCGCATGACACCCGGCCGGCCCGAGCAGCGGTGCTGGCCGAGGTATGCGGTCAATCTGCTGACCGAGATCGGCATCCGAAAGGAGTGGCGCAAGTGCCGCCTGATGGATCTTTCGCGGGGTGGCGCGCGGATTGTGCTGGTCGGGCAGTACCCGTACCTGCCGCCTGAGACCACCTTGCAGCTGGTGCTCCCGACCGCCGGGACCTTCGATGCCGTTGTGGTTTCCGATCGCCGGGTGGGGCTGGGCCTGCGCTTTCTCAGGCGCAACCGCCCGGGTCACCGCATCGACACCACGGCCTGAACCGATGGGGCCGTGCTCGGGGGGCTCAGTGCTGAATTGCCCAATGGAGGACGAACGTTTGTATACCCATGCTGGCGTCGAACCTGGACGCCCTACTTCAGATCGTTGCCTGCCGGATGGGCATTCCCCGTCCTATCAGGTGTATCTCGCCACGGGCGCCCGGGCACGTCGCATTCACTACCGGATGCGCTACGCGGTGTACTGCCTGGAGACCGGCTTTGAGGCGGCCGAGCGTTACCCGGAAGGCTTCGAGCGCGACATCCACGATGAGCACGCCGCTCATTTTCTGGTGCGGATGGGCGGGCTGTACGACGGCGGGCGCTGGGTTGGCGCCATGCGCCTGATCCGGCCGGAGGCGGGTCCCCTCCCGACCATGGCCGCCGGGCATCTGTTTTCGGATGCCTTTGCCACGCCCGGGGTTGAGTCCCCGCGGGTGCTCGAGGTTTCCCGGTTGATCGCCCGTGGTTCCCCGGAACGCGGATCGCCGCGCCTGCTGTACCACTTGTGCCAGGCCGCCCAGGCCTATGCCGAGGATCACGGGTATGACTTTCTGCTGTTCATGATTCGCCCGGCCCTGGCCCGTCTGCTTCAGCGCCACTACATCCCCATCGAGTTGTGTGGCGAGGCCTGCGACCATCGGGGGCTGCGGCTGCCGTTCCGGGCCCCGACTGCCGAGTCCGGCCTGGCGCTGTCGGCCTGGCGCCGCCGGCTGGGACTGGGCAACACACCGGAGCGCCCTCACTACGCGCAACTGGCCGGGCACCCACCGTTCCCGTACCGAGCGGCGCCGGGGTACAAGCGTTGCTGGCGCCCGCGTGGGTATCACGCCCCAAGGGCTATGGAAGTGCCCTGTGCAGGATGACCCGCTCATCACGGCGTTCTGCCGCTATTTTTCTCTGGTGAAGCCGGACAAAGAGCAGCTGGAGGCGGTGTACCGACTGCGCTATGAGGTCTATTGCCGAGAGTTCCGGTACGAGTCTCCGGAGAACTGCCCGGGCGAGCGCGAGATCGACGAATATGACGCCCAGTCTTCGCATTGCCTGCTGGAGCATGTGGTGAGCGGAACCCACGCGGGGTGCGTTCGGGTCGTGCATGTCGACGCGCGTCAGAAGATCCACGAACTCCCGATGGAGCGTCACTGCGATAACTGCTTTTACGAGACCGAGTACCGCCCGGACCGGCTGGAGCGGGACGCGATCTGCGAGGTCTCGCGGCTGGCCGTCAACGGCCTGTTCCGGCGACGTCTGGGGGAGTCGGTCACGCCTGTCGGGGACCTTCACCTGCTGAACGTGCCTCTGGAGCAGGCGCGCACCTTCCCGCTGCTGGCGCTGAGTCTGTTCATGAGCGCGGTCGCCATGATGGAGATCCAGGGCCGTTCGCATGCCTTCGCCATGATGGAGCCATCGCTGGCGCGCATCCTGCGGCGCCACGGCCTGAAGGTGAAACAGATCGGTACGCTTCAGAACTACCATGGCCGCCGCGCGCCATTTCATATTAGTCTGCTTACAGCCCTGTCCGGGATTCACCGGTCACCGTCGCTGAGCCAGCTGTATGCACACTCCTATGCCAATCTCTCCGACCCTCATCCCTCTGACTCTCTCTGGGACGCGATTGCCAGCGCGGCCTGATGCCTGAGTTCGACTATCACGCGGCGTTCCGGCGCACCCATGGTTGGGTGACCTGGCCGGAGCTGGAACGCCTGCGTGGCGCGCGGGTGGCGATCGCCGGTCTCGGCGGTGTGGGCGGGAGCCACCTGCTGACACTCGCCCGCCTGGGGGTGGGGCGCTTTCATATCGCGGATTTCGACTGCTTCGAGCTGCACAACATGAATCGCCAGGCGGGGGCGGGCATGTCGCGTCTGGGCCGGCCCAAGGTCGAGGTCCTGCGCGAGATGGCGCTGGACATCAATCCGGAGCTCGAGATCACGACGTTCCCGGAGGGTGTGTACCAGCACAATCTGGAGACCTTCCTGCAGGGTGTGGATCTCTACGTCGACGGGCTCGACTTCTTCGTGTTTCAGGCCCGTCGCGAGGTCTTCGCCGTGTGTGCAGAGCGAGGGATCCCGGCGATCACCGTGGCCCCGCTCGGCATGGGGGCGGCATTGCTCAACTTCCGCCCGGGTGGCGTGTCGTTCGATGACTACTTCGACCTGCGCGACGGGTTGCCCGACGAGGAGCTGGCGCTGCGTTTCATGATGGGCCTGGCCCCGTCGATGATGCAGATGGGCTACCTGGCCGATCCTGCCGCCGTCGACCTGAAGGCCCAGCATGGCCCGTCCACCGTGATGGCCTGCGAGCTGTGCGCCGGGGTCATGGGTACCGAGGCCCTGAAGATCCTGCTGCGGCGGGGTCGCGTCGTCTGGGCCCCGCACGGTGTTCACTTCGATGCCTACCGCCAGCGCCTCGTCCGCACCTGGCGCCCCGGTGGCAACCGCAACCCCCTGCAGCGTCTGCTCCTGGCCATCGGCCGCCGACGGCTCGCGCGCCTCCGGGCGAGTACGCAGTAATCGCGCTTCAGAGGAGGTGCCCACTCGGACACAAAAAAACCCCTCGTCCGAGGACGAGGGGCCGGGAGAGGCTTTCCACCCAGGGGGGAGCAGAAGGCCCAACCACAAGGGCTGCTAGGCAGCCAGGCCGGTCTCGCGGCGGCGGCGTCGCGTGGCGACGAAGCCGAGCAATACCAGCCCGGTTCCCAGCAGAAGCAGCATGGCCGGTTCCGGCACTTCCTGTCCGGACCAGCGGGCGTCGGCCGAGCCGACCACCTCAAAGGTGGTGCGCTGGTCGACTTCCTCGAAGCCTTCGATGAAGTCGAACTGTCCGGTCACACGTACATTCATGTAGAACGGATCCGGACTGGTGAAGAACTGCTTGCCTTCGTCGGACAGCATCCACTCGTTGAAGATCAGCGCGAAGCTGCCGATGTCGTCCGAATCGGGGTCGAAGGAACCTGCGCCCCGCTCGAAGATGTCGGACCAGCCGACGAGAATGTCGTCACCCGTGCCGCCCAGGGCCACTCCGTCGGCCGCATCGTTCGAGTTGAACCCGAAGGTGGTATTCAGGTCCGGGTCCAGATAGAGCGCGATCGAGCCGGTGGTGCCGGTGAACTCGCCCGTCATAGCGTCGTAATTCCCCGAGGACTCGAACACGGCATACAGACCGTAGAACAGGTCGCCATCGTCCCCGGTGGACCCCAGTCGGTTGCTGACGGATGTGCCGCCAAGGAAGTACTGACCCACGTTCCAGTAGGCCGCCGCGTCGAAGGAACCATCGGTATCGAGGGTCAGCAGCTCCTCATACCCGCCGGTAATACGGTCGACCTGACGTTCGCCCACTGCGATCGTCGAGAGATCGAGCTGCGAATCATCAATCGTAAAGACGCCGGCATGTGCGGTGCCCGCAAGCCCCAGGCTGGCCACTGCCAGTACCGCCCCCAGCGCTGTTTGCTTGAACCTTTCCATGTTGTAATCCTCCACCAGTTAGAATCAATGTGTTTGGGTTAACGCTTACTTCCACTTCAATTTGCTAGTCGTCCTGTCTTGCGAGTGAAGTAAAGCAGGCTGCGTGCCAAGCGCGATAACTATATGTTTTAAAATGGGTTTGCGTTTATTTTTCTTGGCCATGCAAAAGGGCCATGTAAAAAAAACGGACGGCGGGGATTGGGGGCTCGGCCGTTCTTTCCGTGAAGGAGATGCGACATGTCCAGGCGTGCCAAGACCCGCGACGAGATTGCCGAGGCCTACAAGTCACCACCGTGGTGGTACGACGCGCGGGGGTTTTTCATCCTGACCTTTGCCTACAACAGCACCCTGGGCGCCCAGATCCGGTTTTTCGGCGGCAACATGGGGGCCCGGCATCTGGAAATCGGCTGCGGTACGGGGACACTGCTGGAGATGGCGATCAAGTGGCGGCGCCGGCGCAAGCTGCCGGAGAGCGAAGTCGTCGGCGTGGATTACGCCGAATCCATGCTGGCGGGCGCGCGCCACCGCTTCGCAAAGGACGAGTACGTGACTGTCAAACACGCCGACGCCGCGGAGCTGCCGTTCGCCGATGGCGAGTTCGATACGGCCAACATCGCCAACTCGGTGCACTGCTTTCCGGATGTGGACGGCGCCATCCACGAGGCCTTTCGGGTGCTCAAGCCGGGGGGCACCCTGGCCGCAAACGTCCTGCTGTACCCGCGTACGCCGCAGCCACTGAAGGCGATTGCCGAACGTATCAACCGCTGGGGCATGCGCAAGGGCATCCTGCATACCCCGTACGAGGCCCGCGATATCCTGAGCCGCTTCACCAGCGCCGGATTTCAGGTGGTCGACTCCTCGATCTCGGGCAACTGCTACAACCTGCTGTTGAAGCGACCGTAATCGTCCTGGAGAAACGCTGAAGCCCACGTTCGCGTGGGCTTCAGCAGCCATTGCATCTTTCTCGCTTTTCGGGCCTATAACGACTCGCGCAACGACTGTGCCCGTTCGCGCTCCGGGAAGTCCTCGTGGGCCTCCAGTAGCTCCGTCAGCAGGGCGCGCGCCTGTTCGGTTTCGCCGCTGGCCTGATAGGCCTGCGCCAGATGGAACCCGATATCCGGTGCCTGCGGACTCATCCGGTAGGCCCGCTGCAGAGTCTCCAGGGCGCTCTCGGTGTCGCCGCCCTCCAGCAGTACCACGCCCAGGGTGTCGAGGATCGCGGGCTGATCCGGGGCCAGTTCGACGGCTCGCTGGGCGTACTCGCGGGCGCGCGGGTTGTCGATCTCGCGGGCCAGCCATGCCGCATTGTTCAGTGCAATGACATCGTTGGGCCGCTGTTCCAGCACGGTTTCGTAGGTTTCCAGAGCCTCGGCCTCGTGGCCGGCGTTGATCTGCGCCGAGCCGAGCAGGTGGCGCGAGGCCGCATCTTCGGGGTGCTCCTGCAGCCAGCCCTTCAGCGTCTCCAGGGCCGCCTCGGAATGGCCGGCGCGCTGCTGAGCCTGGTATTTTTCCACCAGCCAGTCGCGTCGGGACTCGCGCTCGAGTGCACGCTCGTAGCCTTCGATCGCTTTTTCGAGCTCGCCGGCTTGCGCGTCGAACCAGGCCTGCTGCGCGATCACCTGCGCTGCCTCCGGGGCGCGCTCCACGACGGGCTCGAAGACCTGACGCGCCTCATCGACCTCGCCGGCCAGACTCAGGTGGCGGGTCAGCACCATGCGTGCGCTCATATGGCTGGAGTCGATCGACAGCGTCTGGCGCAGGGCCGTGACCGCCTGCTCGGTCTCGCCCAGAGCGGCGAGATTGCGCGCCTGCCGGAAGCGCAGCTCCGCGGCATCCGGACGCAGTACGGCCAGGTGCCCAAGCGTCTGTGCCGCGCCCGCGAAGTCCCCCTCGCGCTCCTGCAGGTCGACCAGCAGGCCCAGCACTCGGGTGTCGTTGGGGTGATGTTCACGTGCTTTTTCCAGGGTGGATCGGGCGGCGGCGTGATCCTCCTGCTGGTTCTGGGCGCGTGCCAGCATCAGGTAGGGCTCGATCCGATCCGGGTGTGCCTCGATTGCGTCCTGCAGCCAGCGCTTGCCGGCCTCCATCTCGCCCTGCTGAAAGTGCAGTGTTGCCAGCCGAATCGCCGAGGTGGGATGCCCGGGGTCGCGTTCCTGGAGGTCCTCGAGGATCTCGCGGGCCGTCTCCAGGTTGCCCTGGCGGACCTCGAGCGAGCTCAGGTTCAGGGCCAGGGTGCTGTTGTCCGGGTGGAGCGACAATCCTTCCTGGTAGATCAGGCGGGCCTCGTGGATTTCGCCCAGCCCCAGCAGGGCGGCGCCCATCAGGTTGAAGCCCTGCGGGTTTTCCGGGTCCTTGTCGCGCAGGCGCTGAGTAGCCTCCAGGGCCTGTTCGTACTGCTCGTCACGGAGATGTGCCAGCGCCACCGAATAGTCGGCCAGGCGTACATCCGCGCTTTCGCTGGCGACCCGGTGCAGCAGCGCCATGCCTTGCTCGTGGTCGCCGTGCCGCACCAGGGCGATTCCCAGCATCTCCTGCAGCTCCGGGCGGTCCGCGCGGTTGGCCAGGGCCTCGCGCAGGACCTCGATCCCGCTGTCGGTGTCGCCCTCGCCGATATAGAGCGCGGCGAGCTGATCGCCCAGGGCCTCGATCAGATCGGGCCGCTCGCTCAGTGCCTCGGCCAGAATCCGTCGCGCGTCCTGCGTGCGGCCCTGCTCGATGCGCAGCTGGGCCAGCAGCCGGTAGCTCATCGCGTTGGCCGGACCCAGTGCATGATGGCGCTCCAGCAGGCGCTCTGCCTGGGACCAGTTGCCTTCTTCCAGCTGGATGGCCGCCAGATAGGGCATCGCGAGGCGATAGTTGGCCGAGGCCGACAGCGCCTCTTCCAGGTGGGGGCGGGCCTGCAGGGGTTCACCCGTCTCGAACTCGATCAGCCCCAGCAGGAAGTGGCCGCCGGGGTGATTGGGTGCGCCATCCTTCAGGAACTTGCCATCGGCCCGGGCCTCGTCGAACTGCTCCAGTTCGACGTGCATCAGCCCGCGTTTCAGACGTTCGGCAATCGCATCCGGGCGCAGTTCGACGGCGCGGTTAAAGGCCTTGAGCGCAGCCTCGGGGTCGCCCTGCACCCGTTCCAGATCGCCCTTGAGGGACCAGGCAGGGGAAAATTCGGAGTCCGTTTCCAGGGCCGCGTCGGTCATCTTCATGGCCTGCTCGGCATTGCCATCGGACATCGCCTGGTAGGCGCGCGCCAGGTGAATCTCGACCAGGTCGTCCTGCACCTCCCGGGCGGCCTCAAGATAATCCGATCCGGCGCTGGCATCTCCCGCCTGATAGGCCGCCAGCGACCGGTAGGCCAGCAGACGCGCGGCATCCTCGCCTTCCAGGCCATCGGCCTCGGGGATCTCGGCGATCGCGCCACTGCCGCCCAGCGTGAACAGCAGGCGCGCCAGAGGCAGGGCATACACATTCGGGTCCGCACCCATCTCCAGGGCCCGCTGCAGGTGACGTACGGCCGGTTCCGGCTGCTGGTCGCGCAGATAGGCCAGGCCCAGGCGGCCCCGGATCTCGGGGTCCGCGTTGTGCTGCAGTGCGTTGCGGTATTCGATGGTGGCCGCGGCGTATTCGCCCGCGTCCATGTGGCGCTCGGCACGTTCCCGGTGCTCGGCCTCGGTCGGGGTGCCCAGGGCATCGCAGCCGACCAGAGTCAGCGCCATCAGCAACGGGGCCAGGCGCGGGAGGGTACGGCGGGGCGCGTGCACCACACGGGATACAGAACGGGGAGTCTTCATGGCGGGTTTACCTCAGGCCAAATTTGTCGAGCAGGCTGTAGAGCGTCGGCCGCGTGATTCCGAGCTGGTCGGCAGCCTGGGCAATGTTGTTCTTGCTGCGGGCCATCGCCTTCAGGATGGCCTCGTGTTCCGCGCTGTCACGGATATCGCGTAGTCGGACCGCCGGGGCCTCGCCCTCGGGGGGCTCCAGGCCCAGGTCCTTCGCGGTAATCAACTGGCTGTCGGCCATGATCACGGCGCGGCGGATCAGGTTTTCCATCTCGCGCACGTTGCCCGGCCAGTCGTAGGCCTCGATCGCGTGGGTGGCATCCTGGGTGAAGCCGCGGCGCGGCCGCCGCTGATCCTGGGTGAAGCGGTCGAGCAGGTAGTGTGCGAGCAGCGTTGCATCCCCCTTGCGCTCGCGCAGGGGGGGGATCGAGACCGAGATCTCGCTGATGCGGTAATACAGGTCTTCGCGGAACTCGCCCTGCTGGA
Source organism: Thioalkalivibrio sp. HL-Eb18 (assembly GCF_000364985.1). Lineage (NCBI taxonomy): Bacteria > Pseudomonadati > Pseudomonadota > Gammaproteobacteria > Chromatiales > Ectothiorhodospiraceae > Thioalkalivibrio > Thioalkalivibrio sp. HL-Eb18. The sequence continues at coordinate 24,484 of NZ_KB822962.1, read as the reverse complement.
TCAGCGCCTTCAGGTCCTGGTTCGTGGCGCCGATGATGCGCACGTTGACCGGAATCTCGCTGCGACCGCCGAGGCGTTCGATCTTGCGCTCCTGCAGAAAGCGCAGCAGCTTGGCCTGCAGGCTGTGCGGCAGGTCGCCAATCTCGTCCAGGAACAGGGTCCCGTTGTTGGCGTGCTCGATGCGGCCGATGGTTTGCCGCGTGGCCCCGGTAAAGGCGCCCTTCTCGTACCCGAACAGTTCGCTTTCCAGCAGGTTCTCCGGGATTGCGGCGCAGTTGATCGCCACAAAGCGTTCATCGGCGCGCCCGCTCAGGTCGTGCAGTGCGCGTGCCAGCACCTCCTTTCCGGTGCCGCTCTCGCCCAGCAGCAGCACGGTGGCGTCCGAGGGCGCGACACGCTCGACCACCCGGCAGACATCGAGCATCCCCGGGTCGGCGGTAATCATCCCGCTCAGGGATGCACCGGGCTTGCGTGCCAGCTTGCGATTCTCCGCCTCGAGCCCGTACAGGTGAGCGGCGCGATCGACGATCATCCGCAGCAGGTCGGATTCGACCGGTTTGATGTAGTAGTCGTAGGCCCCCAGGGCCACGGCCTTGAGCGCGTTCTCGCGATCGTCATTGCCGGTGACGACGATGACCTTGGTCTCCGGATCCATTGCCAGGATGTCCTGCAGCAGGGCCAGGCCTTCGGAGGCGTTGGCCGGGTCCGGTGGCAGGCCCAGATCCAGCGTCACCAGTTCCGGCTGATGGCGGCGCATCCTGGACATGGCGCTTTCGCGATCCTCGGCCTCCAGGATCTCGTATCCCTCAAAGCACCAGCTCAGCTGGTTGCGCAGACCCTGGTCGTCTTCGACGATGAGAAGCTTCAGCATAGAACCCTCTTGCTCACCAGCGGTCTTCATGACGGCTCGGCCATGGCTGGCGCCATCTGCAAGGGGAGCTTCAGGGTAAAGACCGTTCCGACGCCGGCCTCGCTGTCGACGGTGATGCGTCCACCCATGCGTAGAATCCGGTCGCGCGCTTCATATAAGCCAATCCCCATCCCTGCATTTCCCTTGGTGGTTTGAAAGGGTTTGAAGAGCCGATTCTTGAGAAAGGCCGGCTCCATACCGCTCCCCGTGTCTTCAATTTGAACAATAGCCCAACCCCCTTCGGTGTAAAGATTGAGATTGATTGAGCCGTCATCCGGCGTAGCCTCTTGAGCATTTCTTACAAGATTGAGTAGTACATTTTTAAGTCCATCCTGGTCGCCGATGACCGCCGCGGGTTCGCGCAGGTCGAGCCGGGGCAGGGGCGAGCGGTGGCTGCTGGCCTCGGAGACCTCGGCGAGCAGCCGGTCCAGCGGGATGATGCGGCTCGGGGTGTCGGGCGTGGCCTGGGCGTGGCGCAGCTGGGCCAGGGTCCGTTCCAGCCGGTCGCGGGCATTGCCCACTGTGTTCAGGGCATCGCGAACAAAGTCCGGATTGGACAGGTGACGCTCGGCGTTGGAGCACACCAGGGACAGCTGGGCCGAGACGTTCTTGAGGTCGTGCACCAGAAACGCCGCCAGCCGATGAAAGGCCTCGAACTGGCGGGCCTCCAGCAGGGCCTCGTCCGTCTGCACCAGCGCGACATACACCGCGAGCTGGCGCCCGGCGGTCTTCAGGAGGTCGCGTTCCTCCCAGTCGATCTTGCGCGGCGCGCGGGGCTGGGCGAGCACGACGAACCCCTGCAGCCGCTCGCCCTTGAGCAGCGGCACCACCACCCACAGGCGCGTGTTCTGCGCCAGCCATTCCGGCAGTTGCAGCCCCTGATACAGCTCGGGGTCCCGGCGGTATTCGTTGAGGTCGATCACCCAGCCGGTGCGCGCAACGAACTCCACCAGCGCCCCGTCGGGTTCCTCCGGGGGATAACTCGGATCGCCCAGGTTCAGCACTCCCTCCAGGGCGTAGGTGCCGTTGCGGTCGCGCACCCACAGCAGGCCCCCGGGGCTGTCCACCAGCTCGCCGATCGCCTGGATGGCGCGCTGGCGGAACGGGATCTCGTCATCCTCGGCCGAGAGGGTGCCGGTAAACCGCAACCACTCCTGGCGGTAATCGAACGAGTAGCGAAAGAAGTGTTTGGCCAGGAAGACGCGCAGGCGCGAGCGCAGACTGCCCGAGGCGACAATGACGGCCAGCAGCAATGCAGCGCCGAACAGAAAGACCGCCTGCAGGAAGGCGCCCAGGTCGCCGCCGACATGCCGCAGGTAGTAGCCCGCGGCGCCGATGGCGAACAGATAAAGCCCGGCACCGATCAGCGCCGCGGTATGGAACAGCAGGTGGCGCGAGACCACCGGGGCCTCGCGTGCCTGCAGCGGCCGGCGGGCCAGGGAGATCGCGATCAATGGTACGACCAGGGCGTTCACCAGGCCGCGGGCCTGCCAGACGGGGCTGTTGATCGCCCCGAACAGCACGAGATCGGCAAACAGGAACAGGTCGAAGGCGAACAGCGCTCCGAGGCCCAGGCTCAGGAACTTGATCTCCCAACGCCGCTGCAGGGGTGTATTGCGAAAGACCTGCTCGACGAGCACCAGGCCCAGCACCGCCATGCCCAGCATCGCAGTGCCCACCCAGGCGCCATAGGTCAGCGGGAGCGGCAGGGCGAGGGCCACGAACAGCCCGAACATCAGGGCGGCGGTGACGATCATCGCGGTCCGCAAGGGTGCGGGCGGTCGCGCCGCGGACGCGCCGCGGCGCGCGAGCAGCGCGAACAGGACCGCAAACCACCCGGCGTTGCGAAGCACCTCGAAGGCCCCGCCGGAGACGGGGGCCTCGCCGATCTCGCGTGCTACCAGCGCCATGTGCAGCGCCCAGATCACGGACAGCAGCGCCGCCCCGGCGACCCACAGGCTCCCCGGGCGCTGTCGCCAGGTCCACAGGGCCAGCACCACCAGGACGAGAAAGGCGAGGGCCGCCAGGAGATAGCTGGGCGCGGCGAGATTCATGGCTCAGCGGGCCCCGCGGCCAAACAGGACGACGCGGACCGTCTCGAACAGGATCATCAGATCCATGAACAGGCTGTGGTTCTTGACGTAGTACAGGTCGTACTGGAGCTTTTGCCGTGCATCCTCGACCGACGCACCGTAGGCGTAGCGCACCTGGGCCCAGCCGGTAATGCCGGGGCGGATGCTGTGGCGGGCGAGGAAATACGGGATCTCTTCGCTGAGCTGTTCCACGAACACCGGGCGTTCCGGGCGCGGCCCCACGAACGACATGCGCCCCTGAAACACGTTGATGATCTGCGGCAGCTCGTCGATGCGCAGCTTGCGGATTACCCGGCCCACGCGCGTGATGCGGTCGTCGTCGCCGCTGGCCCAGCGCGCCACGCCGTCCCCTTCGGCATCACTGCGCATGCTGCGGAACTTGCAGATCTCGAACGGCGTGTTGCCCTGGCCGACGCGGGTCTGCCAGTAGAGCACCGGCCCCGGGCTGTCGAGCTTGATGGCGATCGCGGTCAGCAGCATCACCGGCAGGGTTGCCACCAGCAGGGCCGTGCTCGCGACCAGATCGAAGCTGCGCTTGACCACCGTGCGTGGCCAGTACTGCCGGAAGCCCTCGCCAAACACCAGCCAGCTGGTGTTGATTCCGTCCAGCTGGAGCTGGCGGTCCTCGCGTTCAAAGAAGGTCGACAGGTCCGTGATGCGAATGCCGTTGAGCTTGCATTCCAGCAGCTGGTTGACCGGCAGGTTCTCGCGGCGCTCGCGCATGCCCACCACGATCTCCTCCACCCGCAGCGAGCGCGCCACATCCAGCAGGTTGGTCTTGTCGTCCAGCACCCAGAGTCGCTGCTGATCCACCAGCCGGTCGGTCTCGCGCTCGGTCGCCACATAGCCGACGACCTGATAGGTGGTATCGCCCACGCCGGGTCCGGCATGGCGCATCTCCAGCGAGCGGGCGCGGCTGCCCGTACCCAGGACCAGCACACGACGCTTGAAGGCATCGGTCTCCGACAGCCCGCGAAAGAGACTGCGCTCGGCCGTCAGGCTCGCCAGCAGGATCACCGCGCCGCCGCCCACGATCGTCGGCGTCAGTACGCTGCTGGCCGTGAGCACCCCGTAGATCGCGAGCGCGCCACCGGCCAGTACCAGTGCCCCGCCCAGGCGCAATACAGCCGATCGCAGGCTGAAGGCCGCCAGGCACTCCTGCTCGTAAAGTCCCACCAGCATCACCGCGAACAGCACCACGCCCACGGCGATCAGGAGTTCCGGCATCCAGGGGTCAATCGGCCCCAGCGACAGGGCGAACAGCGCGAGCGACAGGTAGAGCGCAATGTAGATCGCAACCAGCTCCAGCCCCACCAGCGCCAGAATCCGTCGCGATACGTAATGCCCCAGTATGCGCATGCTCAAGATGCCCCCCGGTCACCTCCCCAGAGCCGGGGAGACGATCGATGCCTGTTGCTTTCCCGAAACCGTCGACTTGGCTTGTAACCTGCGGGCGCGACAAGAGGCCTTGCCGCGCCCGCAGCGGTCAGAAGCGGCGTTCCGGGATGATCAGAATGTCGCCCGGCAACATGTCCACGTTGGCCGAGATGTCACCCCCGTAAATCAGGTCGTTCAGGCGGACGCGGTACTGCTGGCGTTCGCCGTTTTCGTTGCGTACCAGGACGGCGCGGTTGCCGGCTGCGAAATCGGTAATCCCGCCGACCGCGATCATCACGTCCATCACCGTCATCTCTTCGCGGTACTGCAGCGCCTGCGGCTCGGCCGCCTGACCGATCACGCGCACCTGGCGGTCATAGGGGCCGGCAAAGCTGGTCACCATCACCGTCACGATCGGGTCGCGAAGAAAGTCAGAGAGCTTGTCTTCCATGTCCCGCGCGAGCTGGCTGGGGGTTCTGCCGCTGGCCTGCACGTCTTCCACCAGCGGTGTGGTGATCTGGCCATCCGGTCGCACCGCCACTGCGGTGGACAGGTCCGGGTTGTTGCGGACCGCAATATTCAGTGTGTCTCCGGGCCCGATGATGTACTGGTCCACCACCGTTTTTTCCACGGTCGAGGGGGCATCCGGATAGGGCGTGGTGGTGCAGGCGCTGGTCGTCACCAGGACGAATGCCAGGGACAAAACAAGAACAATAAAAGCGCTTTGTGGGCTGGTCTTGACGGTCATCGCTTGTCTCCCCTTTGGGCGTGTAAGGAAACGCTTCCGCTTCCTTGAGTCAGTCCAATTTGACACCGCCGACTTCATTGTCCGGCGAAACCCGGGCCCGGCCCTGATCGTGCCCGGACCAGTCTCCGTTTAGCCTCGGAACGGTGCGGGCAATAGCAAGCACTTATTTAGTATTGGCTATTCCCCTGGATAACCGATGTTAGACGTGACCCCCTGCTCAGACCATCAGTCTTTAGACTGACGATGGGGTGTTTTACGTTCGGTTTATTTGGTCCTTTTAAATCCCGTTGGTGGGCTCAAAATAGGGTCCCTGATTTTGCGTCTACTACCGGGTAAAAACCTTGGACCCCACCCCTCTGCGCCTGCTAGCCAATTGGCTTCTGCTACCTCCTTCCGGGCCTCTCATACTTGCCATTATCGGGTGGGCCATTTACCGAACAAATGTTGGAAAAGTGCTGTTGGTAATCGGCCTCCTGTTGAGCTATTCCTTGTCTACTCCTGTATTTAGTTATGCCCTCATCAAGCCTTTACAGGAGGGTTTTGCGCCGCCGGACGACAACCAACTGGCGGACGCACAAGCGATTGTGGTGCTGGGGGCGGGGTATCGCAGTGGAGCCGAGGAGTTCTCGGGCGAGACCGTCCACGACCTTGCACTGGTGCGCCTGCGTTACGCGGCGCACCTGCACCACCGCACCGGGCTGCCCGTGATGGTTTCGGGTGGTGGCCCCGAGGGGCGAGTTCCAGAAGCCGACTACATGGCAGAGGTACTGAAGGAATATGGCGTCCACCCGATCCTGCGGGAACCCAATGCACGCGACACCTGGGGCAATGCCCGGCATTCCGCCGAGCAGCTGCACGCAGATGGCATCGAGCGCGTCGCACTCGTAAGTCATGCCCATCACATGCCGCGTGCCACATGGTCATTCGAACGTGCGGGTCTGGAGATCATCCCGGCCCCGACCGGTGCCTTTGTGCCGCGAGATAACGACTGGTCCCTGGAGGGCTTTCGCCCGCAGGCCAGTGCGGTCTGGGCCAGCTGGCTCGCGCTGCACGAGTACTGGGGTATGGCCTGGTATCGCTGGCAATACGGGCCGGAATAGCCCGGCACACCACACTTTTATGTACAGCCGTTCGATCAACGACGAGGCGAAGGTTCGACGATGAAAATCCTGGTAACCGGTGGAGCGGGCTATATTGGGTCACATGTCGTGCGCCAGTTGCTGGCCGATGGTCACGACGTCGTCGTGTACGACAATCTCAGCACGGGGCACCGCTGGGCCATTGGGCATGCCGCGCTGATCGTCGGCGACATGGCCGACCGCCAGCGCCTGCACAGTCTCCTTGCGGACTATGCGTTCGACGGCGTCCTGCACTTCGCCGCCAGGATCGTCGTCCCGGAGTCGCTGGCCGACCCACTGGGGTACTACGGCAGCAACACACGCAATACCCTGAACCTCCTGGAGGGGTGCCAGGCGACAGGCGTGCGCTTCCTCGTCTTTTCCTCGACCGCCGCGGTATACGGCATCCCGGAAAATAACCCCGTCGACGAAACCAGCCCGCTCCTGCCCATCAACCCCTACGGCGCCTCCAAGGTCATGTCCGAGCGGATGATCGCCGATTTCGGTCAGGCGAGTGATCTGCGTTACGTCTGTCTGCGCTATTTCAACGTGGCCGGCGCGGCCCCCGACGGGACGCTGGGCCAGGCCACCCCCAACGCGACCCACCTGATCAAGGTTGCCTGCCAGGCCGCCCTGGGCGAGCGCGAAAACATCACCGTCTTCGGGACCGATTACCCAACCGCCGATGGCACTTGCGTACGGGACTACATCCACGTCGAGGATCTTGCCGCCGCCCACTTGCGCGCCATGGACTACCTGGTCGCGGGTGGCCCCTCGCAGGCCCTCAACTGCGGTTATGGCCATGGCTACAGCGTGTTGCAGGTCCTCGAGTCCGTGCAGCGCATCAGCGGCTACCGATTCCCCGTCATCCATGGCCCCCGCCGCGCCGGCGATCCGCCCGCCCTCACCGCAGACGCATCCCGCATCCGCGAGCTCCTGGCCTGGTCACCCGAGTACGACGACCTGGATCTCATCGTCCGCCACGCCCTCACCTGGGAACGCCGCATGACCACCGCCGCCGCCCCCCATCTGGCGGTCCGGATTCATCCCCTGCCCATGCCGGAAACCACCGCCCACGCCTACGGCGCCCCCTGACATACGGCGGTTTCGGTTGCGAGCCTTTCGGGGGAGCGAGAGAGTACATCCCTCATGCCTCGTCTCCCATCAATACATCTTGCTTGAGTAAGTGCTGGTAGCCGGGTGCGCTGCCGCCCGAGTGACGGGCGGCAGAGTGCCGGCGTCCGTTGGGCGAGCGGGCGGTTGGCCTCGCGGGCTCGCGACAGCTCGATGATTCCAGCGGCATGAAATCCGGTTTCCATCGGGACTGTATGGGAAAGGCTGGGTCGAACCTGGTACCATGCCGTGCAGGGCTTGGCTGGCTACTTTGGGTAAGGCCATTCATATTGCTGCTCGGCGCCCTTGATCCATCCGGGGAGCCAAGCCAGATCAGAGTCTTTGGGTTGCGGTCCCTTGAGTCCACACTCCCAGATCGTGAGAACGCGCCAGCCTGAAGCGAGAAGCGTCTCCCGGTTGCGGCGGTCTCGCCTGATGTTGGCTGCAAACTTCGCCTGCCAGCGGTCTTGATTGGTGGCGGGGGTAGTACAGAGCCGGCAACCCTGATGTCGATGCCAGAAACAGCCATGTACAAAGACAGCAAGGTTGTGCTTTTTGAGTACCAGGTCCGGTTTTCCGGGGAGTGCCGAAACGTGCAGCCGATAGCGAAACCCTCGGGCGTGGAGGAAGCGGCGGACCCTCATTTCGGGTTGCGTGTTGCCAGACCGAATCCCGGACATCATCCGGGAACGGGTGGCTTTGTCCACTACGTCAACCATTCGCACATGATCCCGGCCTCTGCTCCTCAGGGGCAACTCTCGGCCTCAAGGACAGGTTAGTGAGCCAGCGCATACCGGTAGTTGATCTCTTTGCGGGTCCCGGGGGACTGGGTGAAGGGTTTGCCTCGCTCAATGACTTCTTTCGCATAGAGCTGTCCGCGGAATGTTCGGTTCCTGCGCACAAGACACTGCGTCTCCGGGCGTTCAAGCGACTTCTCGAGGAAGACGGGAGCTCCCTAGACGACTATTACCGGTACGTTCAGGGGTACACGTCCGTCCCATATTCGGGCAGAACCCGAGATATATGGGAAGAGGCCAGCCACGAAGCGCTGCGTGTCACGCTCGGTGACTCGGACGATGACAGGTGGTTTGCCGGCAAGCTTGACGAACGAGAGTTCGACGGCGCAAATGGTGTTCTGATCGGCGGCCCTCCGTGCCAGGCGTACTCGCTTGTCGGTCGTGCCAGGAATCGCGGTATCGCCGGATATGTGCCCGAGGAAGACAAGAGGCATTTTCTTTATCGTGAATACCTCAAGCTGATCCAGCACTATCGCCCGGCCGTCTTTGTCATGGAGAACGTGAAGGGGATTCTTACCTCCAGGGTCGGTGGCGAACGCATCTTTCACCGAATTCTGGAAGACCTGGTGGATCCCGACGAAGCCCTCGGGCGCGACCGCAACGGTCCGGGCTATCGCATCCACTCTCTCGTTGATCCCGAGGTCGTCTTCAGGCGGGATGACTCGCCCGCTTGCCTTCGAGGCCACGAGTTTCTGGTCCGCTCCGAAGATTACGGTATTCCACAGACCCGGCACCGGGTCTTCCTGGTCGGCGTTCGGGAAGACATAGAAGCTGCCCCCGGGGTGCTGGAAACTCGCCAGAGGGTCTCCCTCAGTCAGGCTCTGGCCGATCTTCCGCCGCTTCGGAGCGGGCTGTCTCGGGATGACAGCCAAGAAGGCTGGGTAGACGCTGTCCGGGATCAGATCAGCCAGCTCGCCCGTGACGCGCGGAGTCACGGTCAGAGCGATATTGCGTCCAGCCTCGAGCGTACGAGTCGCGAGATACGGGACAGGCAAAGCTGGTCCCGTGGTGGCCTGAGATGTCCGAAGGTAGCGAGCTGTCGGCTCCCGGAACACGAAGCGCTCGAGTGGTGGTGGAACGATGACAGGCTTGAAAGCGTGCTCAACCACGAGGCCCGCTCCCATATGCCCAGTGACTTGGGTCGATACGTCTACGCAGCGACATTCGCCAGGGAGTACGGGCGTTCTCCTTCCGGTGCTGGGGACTTCTCCTTGCCGAGTCTGGCTCCCAACCACGCAAACTGGATGAGTGGAAAATTTGCGGACCGCTTCCGTGTCCAGTTGCGAGACGAGCCTGCGAAGACGATAACAAGCCACATATCCAAGGACGGGCATTACTACATTCACCACGACCCGGAACAGTGCCGATCCCTTACGGTACGCGAAGCCGCCCGCATCCAGACGTTTCCCGACAACTACTTCTTCGAGGGCAATCGCACTGAGCAATATCATCAGGTCGGTAATGCCGTACCGCCCTGGCTCGCTCGACAGATTGCGCTGCTCGTGAAGGGAGTGCTTGTCGCTCACGAGCAAGAGAAGGGGCGTGGCACGGCCCTGGCCGATGACCAAAGCGCCGAAGTCGCTGTCTAAATACGGCCGGGCAGGCCGCGGTCACCCCGGACGAGAGAAATTTCTCAGGGCCGAGTTAAATACCGCGCTGACTCTTCCTAGAAGCTCGTTGTCCCCAAGCCCGTCGATGTCCTGCGTTACTCGGTACGCAGTGAGGTTGCGAATGGCATCGCGAGTCAGGGCTTCCATGGGAACACCGGGGTTTTCCTGCCGTATCCGCTTCCAGACTGATGCGATCGTCCGTGCAGTTCTTGGGCTGGCAGAAAGATCCGGGCGCTCAATGATTTGCACAAGGGCATCTTGTGTGAGTGGCTCGAGGCTGTTCCAGCCTGGCCCGCGACCATCATTGTGGTCGGCCCCGATTAGATAACCACGCCGCCACAGGACCCCAAATGTATTACGGATACCGCCCGCCCAGCGTTCGCGCTTTCGTCCTGGGAATCGCCAATCGGTCAGATCCGGCATCAAGACCAGAGTGAAGTACGCCCAGACTCCCTTGCGACATGCCTCGCAGGCGGGGATCCCAGCGTCCTCAGCCAGATAGCGGGCGGCGCGAAAATCAAACTGACGGACCTCTTCGTCACCGCGCGTATCCGGAAATCCATGTTCACGGGCGAGCCGGACAAGATCATTCCGGATGCGACGCAGCTTGTCGAAGTTGCACCTTGTCCCGCCAGTGGCCGTAAATGTGGCGGATGGATGGCGCACATCCTCGAACTCGACCGGACCACAGAGCCGAGCGACCTCGTTCCACAATGCGTCGGCGGCAAAGCCGTCAAGTCTGGGGAACAGCTCAACCGTCATGCTGCCCTCCAAACACGGCGAACACTATTGCTTCGAAATCTGCAGGACGCTGCTCGAACATGTCCCGGATTTGCCCCGCTGTCTGGTCGGGGAATGCCGCATCGAGCCACGCGGCAGCAACGGCACCAATGCTGCCGTTTGGGTAATCCTCGGCGCGCAGGGTGAATTCCTCACTGCGGAGCAGGCGGGCCAAAATGTGGCGGACGAGGTCACCTTGCAGGATGGGCATCATAAGGGTGTCCTTGCGCGAAACTGCGTCGAGAACATCCTGCCGCTTGGTGTTAAGGATTACCTGAAACGCCGCTTCAAACCGGTCGTCGAGTCGGCTTTCCTCGAGCCGGAAGTACCAGGGCGCCAAGGCGTACTGTGCTGAAACTTCGGAAAAGTCTCTGGCCTCCATCGGCAGCCTGCCGCCTCCTCCTTCGAGTCGGCACCTGAACTCGTCTTCCCACAATCGGCTGCCCGGAGCCATCGGCGCAAGCCGCTCGATACGCTCTGCGCGTTCGACCGAAAGGACTGTCACAAGGTCGATGTAGCCCTGCAGCTCGGCCCCTTCGAGCTCCAGGGGCCCAATGTCGAGCTGTACGCTCCCGGAGCAATCCCTGAGTGCCCGTTCAAATATGCACTTTCGCAGCTTGAGCTCCCCGGTCGCGGCATATACATGCAACAGAAGACTCGAGGACGGTCCGAGTCCTGTGTCACTCCACAAACCCTCTAGGTCAAGTTCCAGCGTGCGTTGTAGACCGAGACTGACCGAATAATCCCAGTCCGGGAGCAGTTCCGGAAGCACGCACGTACCATCGGTGTCCGGCCCCATCCAGGGCCCAGCTTCAATGCGGGATACACTGGGTCGCAGGAATGGAAATGCGAAGACCTCACTCATCTGCTGCCTCCCGGACCGCTAGACGGGGCCGTACAGCCACGCCGACCGGAACAGTCACCCGAAGCTCTCCTTCGGTTGAGTCTTCGGGCAGGCAAACTTCCAGAGACTCGGATGGCGAATGGTTCTCACCTGACAGATTCCATCCCCGGATTTCCGGCTTGTCGCCATCCGGAGCAATACCGAGCAACTCGCCGCTCCCTTCCGTCACGATGGCGGGGTCCGCGGACAGGACGACGCTGGTTCCCGCACGCCCCACGACCTGGAACCGGAAGGTGGCGACCGTCTTCTGCCCCTCCGCTGCCAGCTTCTCCAGCTTCAGCCCTGACAGTTTCAATGCCCGCGGCTTGCTGTGGCCGCCCTTTGGGCGATGGCGAGGCAGTGCGCGATCGCCGTCCCCCGAGAGAAGAGCGCCTCCGAGCATGTCGGCGGCTGGGGCCAGTCCTTCCGATGCGCCACCGGAAGGGTCGCGCCGCTCGGGGTTCAGCTCATCCATCAGCTCCTTGATACGGGTCAATGCGACGTTGACGTAGGTTCGCTTCGGAGATTTCGGCAATGACCTGGGATTCCAGTCATCATGGGTCGGCGGCTCCGAGGCCGCGAACGCCTGCTCGATCTCCTCGTCGTTACTGCACACAAACACGCCAGCCCATTCGAGGCGGTTGTTGGGCAGCGGCGTTCCTTCGAGATACTTCACGACCAGTTCGGCAGGTCGCATCAAGGCCACATGGCGGCTGACATCCGGGATGGAAATGCCCACATCCCGATCACTGTCGAAGGTCCGTTCCTCGTGAAGGCCGCGCTGATATCCCATCCAGCCCAAGTGCGCTTTCGGTCGCCTGCTTCGAACTTCTCTGGTGTCCCCGTTCGGCGCCGACCGAACCTGTTGAAGGGCCTCTGCATAGAGGTGAAAGGGCGGCGTCGACTCGACCGAGGGAATTTCGCATGGCTGACCCTCCACTTCTAGAGCAAATTCCATGGGGCTCAGGGGCTGGCCGGGCCACGGCACCATCTTCGGCCAGAAGAACCACAGGAACGCCTTCTGGACGTGTTCGGCAAGACCCTCGTGATCGTCCCATTCCACTTCCAGTGTCGGGTCGAGGATCATCACTGATGTACCACTGCGCCCCTTGCGGTCGGGCATCCCCAGCCCGTCCGCAAGGCGGGTGGCTTCCTCGTTTCTGACAGGGTCCACCGCGCCGCCGGCGGGAGCACCCGCTCCCCACCAGTGTCGGCCTGTAAAGCTGCGGCCGGTCTCCGGGTCATAAAATTCTTCGCCCATCCGGCTGGCCATAAAGCGCCGCTCGCTCGTGCCGTCCTCCTCCTGCGTCAGGCTGTCGACCACAACGGTCTGGCAGGAGCCTAGGGAAAAGAGCGAAGACTTTCCGTAACCGTAAGTTCCACCGGAGTGGCTGCCCTCCCTTCTCGGTGCACCGATGTTTCTCAGGAAGCGGACAAATCTGGAGTCCTCTTCCTCGGTCACTTCCGAAGGGCGTGTCTTGCCGGTCAGTCCGTGGGTCCCGAAGTCACAAATTTCGGCAACTCGAATCTCATTTCTCCGGAATAGACCCCGAAGAGGTGACCCGGGGTCAGGCGACAGGTCGCGGAAAACCACCTCCCGTAGAAACCGGTACTCTTCGGGAGACAGGGTTCGAAGTCTGAGAAGGTAAGTCGGCCTGGTGTTCGGAAGGTGGGCATCCCAGCTGTTCTGCACGCTTTCGCGTATTGCGGTCAGGAGCGGTTCAGTTGCCGGCGTTCCTAGCAACCGTCTCGCGCCCTCGCCCGACAAGTTGCCGTAATCGCTGTAAGGCTCGCTGGAGCGGACGACACGAAGGTTATGCATGCACGAATCCCTGGAGAATCTTGTCGCTTTCGTCGCGCGGAACTTCCCATTTCACCACTGCATCGAGGCGAAGGGAGAACGTGATGGAATCAATACCGGGATCGAGTGCGCCGCGGGCAAGCCGATCGGGTGTCAGTCGGGGAAAGTCGGAATCGACTTCGAAGAATCGCCGCGGGCCGGCACTGAAGCGATGGGCCTCCCAGCGGCTGGCCGACAGATTCGAGTAGTCGACCGCCAGCAGGCGTTCCGAAAGTGACGCCGGATCCGAAACTTCCTGATGCAGCGCCTCGACGAGGGCCGGCACGGAGATCTCGCCCTCGGGGTCGGGGACAAGCGTCTGATGAACGAGGTGAAGCCCATTGGGCGGGGGGTCGAGCTGACGGATGCCGTGGATCTCTACCGTGGTTGCTGCGCGCCGCGTGGAGGTCTTCACTTCGAACGAGCGCCCATTGCGATGGAAGTCGTGTTCACCCCCAAGGGGGCCCTCCCATGCGCTCCAGCCCCCCGCGTCCAGCTTCACCAGGTCCCGCAAGAGCATCAGTTCGCCCGCCAGCCCTGCGGCGATTTCGCGGCTGATGGCCTCGCCAGCGCCACCGTCCAACAGGCGCCGGAAATCCATTACCGCGTCCCGCACGGCAGATTGTCCGGAACGCCCCTGGCACATCCGCCGATGAATACTGGCGACCAGTTCCGCGAACACCTGCCGCAGCCGTGGTTCCCGGCAGGTCAGACGGATGACACGCTGACGGCGGCCATCAGTCGACACCGTGCGCGTGACAATTTCCACGTTCCTTCCCGAGAGACCATCGGAGCCCTTTTCGTCAGGCTCGATGGCGACCATCACCGCCGGCGCCCCCGCCTCGCCAAGGGCCAGCATGAAACGATCGCCCAGGCCACACCCCTTCGGCTCGAGCCAGCCATCGTCGCTTTCGCCGACGCGCCGGGCGAGGCTTTCCCAGAACCAGAGGATCTCGGGCGGCGCGAGCTGTTCGTCCGTCTCATGCTCCATCCGGATCATCCTCCTCGTCAGCCACAACCTCGTCCAGGGAGACTGTGATGTAGTGTCCGCTGAAACCTCTTGGATCTTCCGGGAACACAACCCCCATTCCGAGAACGTCGTGCGCCGCACCCAGCGACTGGCGCGTGGTCGACTGCGTGTCCCGCGGTTCGGAATCCTTGTCGATGGGATACAGCAACAGCAGAGGAGGCGGCTCCCCGCCGTACTCCTTCGCTCGATGATCCTTGAGCGCTGGCCAATCCCGCCTCTCGGGAACGGGCCCGGCCGTATCCACCAGGATGTCCATGCGAGACATCAACGCCTTGATGTCGGTGCAATGCTCAAGGGACTTCTGGAGCGCAGCACGGTTGACGAGCCTTAGCGGATCAACCGGCCCAAGGGCCAGGCTTCCCGGTTTCGCGCTGGCGGGCATCATTACCGCCACATTCCAGCGCCTCAGTTCGGCGGACTCGTACTTCTCGATGTACTCCCGCAGTGCCTTGGTGTTGGTGCGAACCTGTTCCCGACAGGTCTGGTAGTTACGCAGGAACTCGAGAATCGCGTCCACCGGTACGTTCCGCACCAGGAACGCATTCTGCCGATGCTCGGTTTGCACACTCGGGTCATCCACCGCCCGTGTCAGAAGGCGGCCACCAGCCTGCCAGTTCCGCTGCAGCCAGGCCGTGTCCCTGTGGTAGAAGCGGATAGTCTGCAGGTGCTCACCGGAATACGACAATGCAGCTTCCTTCGTGTGCTGCATTGCGGGCCGCCGGGTAACCAGCATGCCGGGAACTTTCCGAATGCGGACACCCCAGTCTATCGGGCGTATGGAGCCATCCCGGTAATAGGAAATCTCCTCCCTCAATTCGGCCTCGATCGTCGCCAGCTCACGGAAACTTGACATTGTTGCAGCAGTCATCCAGATCCGCGGCAATTCCTCATAGCCGTGTCGATAACCGAACCAGCGCCCCATCTGCATCAGGGTGTCGTACTGTCGGGCATTGCGCCCGAAATAACTGACGACCAGACCCGGCAAGGTCACTCCTCGGGCCAGCCGGTCACCCCCGATGATGACCGCCCATACAGGTTCTCCGTCCCTGGGAAACTCAAGACGCGTTTCACTCACGTAGTTGTCCTGAGCCACCAGCGTGCGCGCCAGGACCTTGTCCGTTTGCTCCAGGACGGTGTCGGTGGCCAGCGGTTCCCTGCCGAACGCAGTTGCCGGCTGGAGCGGATACTCGCGCTCCCAGATGTCCTTGAGCATCTTGTGCCGGGCCGCTGCCGGAGTATCGCGAAATTGGGCAAGGAAACTCCGGACCGTCAGCTCGAGGTTCTGGTGGGCTTCGGTAAGGCGACTGGTGTGCAGCAGCATCGTTGAATGCACCTCATCACCGTGCGCCGTTCTCGCCGCCGTCGCCAGCACGAACCACAGGAGTGCTTCCTGCAACGACGAGGGCAACCCCTGGTCAGGACCCGCCTCTCCCTTTTCGAGTCCCTGGATGGTCTCGATGTCTTCTTCGCGGATCGTCCGGATAACGTCAACACCGTCACCGGAAGGCCCGGGATCATCGGCCGACAGCAGGTCACGCCCGAACAATCGCTCCGCACCGAAGTAATCCGCGGGCGCGGGAATCGACACAATAAAATCTCGCGGGTACAGGTCGCGGTCGTATTCTTCGTTCCCTTCCGCCCCCGGATTGATCAGGACGTTCGCAAAAGGCGTCGCGGTATACCCGACATAGGAGCACTTGGGCAGACGCCTGAGGATCTCCCGGATGCGCCTGTTGATGGTGGTGGGGTCTTCGTCTGTCTTCTTGGCGACATCAGGGCTAGCCTGGTCGGTCTCGTCATCGATCACCAGGGCCGGCAGCTTCATGCGTGTCGAGAGCGCGGTCTGCTCGAGAAAATCCCTCAACCTCGCAAGAACGTGGGTGTTCTTCTTGACGACGGCAAGGATGCCGCCTTTCCTAGGTTCCACCAAGTTCTGGCGCGTCCCGGCATCGAAATCCTGCTCCCAGGTAGTCAGGTGATCCCAGAGTTCCGGGTGGGCGGCAACCAGATCCTCCTCCATCCGCTCCTGGGTCTGGGTACGCAAGGCATCCGTGACTCCGGCCAGAATAATCACAAGGCGGTAGCCCGAATCCAGGGCCTTGGCAATCACTGCGGTCATGTTGGCCGTCTTGCCGGATTGCACATAGCCGACGACGAGCCCGCGGGCCGAGAACTTTTCCGGTGATTCCGGCGGTGCGAGCCTCGCGACGATGGACGAGGAATGCTCGTCGATCGACTGGACCGAGTCCGCGCTCCAGTGCTTGTCCTCGAGGAGGTGACGTTCAAGACTCGGCCAGAACAGGTCATCCGGTTGCGGGCCGGCATACCAGCGCGTGCGCCCGCGGGCTTCGATGACTGGGACATCGCGTTCCCGGATCGCGGCCATGTCAGCCAGAACCATTTGTTCGATGTCCTCAGCGAGCCGCCAGGCTAACTCCTTGTCGACCTCGAGAAGATCCTCGATCAGTTCCTGAATCTCTTCGCGGGCCTGCTGGGGCGAGCGCGCAGCCCGGAGTTCTTTCCTGAAGCGGTCCTTGAGCTTCTCGACCTGACGCTTGCTAAAGTACTTAGCGGTATCTTCGTCCAATGAAGTGGCCCCTTCTCCGTGTTATCCAGAGAGCATTCTGGGACAAGAATAATGTCCGGCTCTCATCAAGCGCATTCCTGTACTCCTGCTCAGGATCCTACCAGCGTGGGCGCCTAGAAACAGGGCTGTTCCCGTGATCGCCGGGGTCAGACCGATCGCCGGGGTCAGACCTTGCCTTTTGCCCTGCGCTGTCCCTCCCCGAAGCAATCCACCATGCCGTTGATGAAATGCGGCATAGCCCCTTCCCCATCGCCACCGGGGTCGCCTTTGACCGCTGCAACGACGGGGTCTAGCGTCAAAAGGAAGCGGGAGGGAACGGCCCGACGGAATCCGTTGCAATCTCGCGGAATCGCGAAGGAGGCACACCATGCGCAGCGTAGACAACATGCCGGTGCTCGACTGGCAGGACGGCAAGAACGCCATGCGGGCGAAGTTCCAGGTGATGCACGAGGAGCCGGTGGTGCTGAAGATGCCGGCCGACATGGACTGGTCGGTGAACGAGGGCGAATTCGGCTGCACGCTGGACGAGAACGGTATGCCGCGTGACTGCGAAGGCGGCAGTCTTCTGCATCGGCTGGCGGAGCTCAATGACATGCCAGGACTGGAAGACCTAGCGAAGGCCTGCGCCTACTCCAGCTCGCGCGTGGATATCGACGCCGCGGGCTCCCGCATCATCGTGCACGACTGATCGGGCCTGGGTCGTCGGTCCGACCGGCGGCGCTTCTTCAACCTGGAGCGGTGGGCGATGTCAGTGATCCACCACGAGATGGAGATCGACGCCGCTCCGGAGGCGGTGTTCGATCTGATGGCGCGGGTAGAGGCGTTCGCCGCCTACAGCGAGGCTATCGAGTCCATCACCCGCGTCGGGCCCGAGCGCTACCGCTGGAGTGTGCGGGTGGCCGGGGTGCCGCTGGTCTTCGATGTGGAGGTGCTGGTCGCGCTCCCGCCGCGTCTGCTTGGCTGGCGCGCGCTGGCCGGCTTGTCCTGCGAGGGCTGCTACCGGCTGACGCCGAGCGCGCGCGGTACGCATCTGGAACTGGCCGTGCGCTGCGGCGACGAGAATCCCCTGACCGACGGCCTGCTCGGCCTGGCGGCCCACCCGTTGCTGGATGCGCTGGGGGCGGAGGTGGTGCGCAACGCCTGGCCGCGCCTCCACGGGCCATGAGCCCTAGTGCTCCGCGTGAAACTCGCGGTATTCGTCGAGGAAGGCGAGGCGGGTGGTGTCGGTGACGCGGTCGATGAACAGGGTGCCATCGAGGTGGTCGATCTCGTGCTGGAAGACGGTGGCGAGGAAGCCTTCGGGTTCCAGGTGGCGGGGCGTGCCGTCGGGCTCGCGGTAGTCCACGGCGATGTGGCGCGGCCGGGCGACCCCCCCGCGCAGGCCCGGTACGGAGAGGCAGCCTTCCCAGTAGCGTTGCGGGGTCGGGTCAAGCACGGTGACCACGGGGTTCACCAGCACCAGACGGCCGGTCGGCACGGCGCCGGGGGTAGCGGGTATTGCCCGGCTGGATCTCGATCACAGCCACGCGTTGCGGAACGCCGATCTGGGCAGCAGCCAGGCCGAGGCCTTCGTTGGCGTGCATGGTATCGACGAGGTCGTCCACCAGGGCGTAGAGCCCGGGGCTGTCAAAGTCCGAGTCGGGTACCGGGTCGCAGACGCGACGCAGATCGGGGTGCCCCATACGCAGAATACGGCGAACGCTCATGGCATCATCAATGGTGCCACAGCGACGAAGAACGTTCGCTGCCCGGCGCATTTGAAGAGGAAATGACCTGGCCGGCTGCCACCTTTCCGGAGTCGTATCCCAAGGTCCTTGTACAGGTCGAGAAGGTAGTAACTCCCCACGATTACGGGAGGGCGTGACATGAGTGATTATCGCAAGGCAGACAGGAGGGTCGAGGTTTCGGTTGGCGAATCGGTCCGGATCCTGCGTGAGCTTCAGGAAATGAGCCAGAACGATCTGGCGAATGCCTCCGGGATCCCCCAGTCGACCATTTCGGCCATCGAGAATGACCGTGTACGTCTCGGTGTTGATCGTGCCAAGGTCCTGGCAAGGGCATTGCGCTGCCACCCCGCCGTACTCGTATTCCCGGGCTGGAATGTCGAGCATGAGTCGGCCGCATAGCCATCAAGCCATTGGGGGCGCTCAAAGTCGGATCAGGTACCAGGCCGAAGGCACGACGCACGTCGGGGGTCCACGCGCAGAATACGGCGAACGCTCATGGGAAGGATGGTGCCACAGGAGAGATAATGGTGGCCGGGGACGGAATCGAACCGCCGACACGGGGATTTTCAATCCCCTGCTCTACCGACTGAGCTACCCGGCCATTTTCGGAGGGATCCGCCCGTTGGGCGAAGGGCGGTATTAAAGCGGTCCGGGGCGGCTACGTCAAGCAGCCGCCGAGCCGCCGGGAATCAGGACTGGTTCGGGTCGACGAAGCCTTCCGGCTTTTCCGAGCCTTCGCCGAACAGGAACTTTTCCATTTCCTCTTCGAGGAACTTGCGCGCCTTGGGGTCGACCGGGGTCAGGCGGTATTCGTTGATCAGCATGGTCTGGTGGCTCAGCCAGGCCTGCCAGGCCTCCTTGGACACGTTCAGGTAGATCTTCTTGCCCATCTCGCCGGGATAGGGCGGGAAGTCCAGGCCTTCGGCCTCCTGGCCAAGTTTCACGCAGTTAACGGTTCGTGCCATTGCCGGAATCCTTGTGTTCGTGCAGATAACGCTGGATGGGAGCCGGGATGCCGACCGCCCGTGATGTGCCGGGTTTATACCAAATCGCCCTGTCGCCTTCCATGATCCCACACGCGTTCGGCGGGAGGTGGTAGCGGTGGATGCGCAGATCGAGGTGGTAGTGGCTGAAGGTGTGACGCAGCCCGATGGTCTCGTTTGCCTCGGCCTGTGGCCACTGGGTGCGCACCCAGGCGTCGAGTTCGGGCGCCTCGGCGGCTTCGGGGAGGCTGTACAGTCCGCCCCAGATGCCCTGTGCCGCGCGTTGTACCAGCAGGCTCCCCTGCGCGGTCTGCAGGTGGGCGGCGTGGCGAATCCGTGTGGGCAGGTCCTTGCGCGGGCGCGGCGCGGGCAGCTCTCCGGTCCGGCCTTGCGCAAGTGCCTGGCAGTCGCTGGCCACGGGGCAATGCCGGCAGTCCGGGCGGGTGCGCGTACACAGCAGGGCGCCGAGGTCCATGATGGCCTGGGTGTAGTCGGCGCAGCGGGTGGCCGGGGTGCGTGCCTCCGCCTCGGCCCACAGCGCGCGCTGGACGGCCGGGTTGCCGGGCCAGCCTTCGATGGTCGCGTGCCGGGCGAGGACGCGCTTGGCGTTGCCGTCCAGGATGGGCTCCGGACGGTCGTGCGCCTGGGCGATGATCGCGGCCGCTGTGGAGCGTCCGATGCCGGGTAGCTCCTCCAGGGCCTCGCGCGTGTCCGGAAAGCTCCCTCCATGCTCGCTGGCGATCTGCTGCGCGGCGCGATGCAGGTTGCGGGCGCGGGCGTAGTAGCCGAGTCCGGACCACAGGTGCAGGACCGTGTCCTGGTCGGCGGCCGCGAGTGCTTCGACGTCGGGGAAGTGTTCCATGAAACGCTGGAAGTACGGGATCACCGTCTCCACGCGCGTTTGCTGCAGCATGATCTCGGAGACCCAGACGCGATAGGGCGTGCGCGGGTGCTGCCAGGGGAGGTCGCTGCGTCCGTGCTGGTCGAACCAGCCGAGCAGGCGTTCGGCAAAGGGGGTCATCGCGGGGGTATTGAAACGAAGTGGCCGACCTCGAAGGCCGGCCACTTGAATGCCGAGTTCGCCGGCACGATTACCGCAGGCGCTCGCGCAGGCCGCGCTCCAGCTCGCGGCGCAGGTCGCGCTCGCCGGATTCTTCGGACTCGCCTTCGGCGTCGTCGCTGCGATCACTGTCGAGGCGCTGCATCAGGCGATCCCGCAGGCGGTCTTCTTCTTCGCGCAGGCGGTCGCGTACATCACCCTCGAAGCGCTCGCGCAGGATGTCTTCCAGGTCGAGGCGGAAACTCGGGTCGCCAAAGGTACCTGTAATTCGGATCGGCAGGCGGATGCCGCTCAGGTCTTCCAGGGGGCGTCCGCCCTGGCCCTCGAGGGTGCCAACGATCGTGGTGTTCACGAGATAGTCGAGGGTGTCGTCCGTGAGGTCGGCGCTGCCCTCGCCGCGTATGCGCAGGAGCGGGGAGTTGGCGACCAGGTCGTCGTTGTGCACGACGCCATCGCGAATATCGAAGGTGCCGGTCAGGTCGCTGAAGTCGGTCTGGTTGGGTTCGTCTTCTTCCAGCTGCTCGCCGCGCAGGCGTGCCTCTGCCCGACGGATCACCTGGGCGACGTTGATGCCGCGCACGGCACCGTCGGAGAACTGCATGGAGCCGGAGCCGTTCAGCGCGCTGCGCAGTGCGTTTACCGTGTTGCCACGGGTGGCGATATCCAGTTCCAGGTCGCCGATGCCCATGAGTCGCGCGTCGTCGCCCTGCATATCCTCCAGCAGCGCACCGATGTCCAGGTCGGCCAGGTCGGCCGCCAGTTCGTAGCGCGGGGTGTCTTCGCGTACGTCGACCCGCACTCGGCTGCTTAGCTGGCCTTCATAGGCCTGCGCTTCCAGCGGGTCGATGCGCCAGTCGCCTTCGTTGGCGCGGATCTCCAGCTGGATGTTGCGCATCACCATGCCCAGGGCTTCCAGGCGTTCCAGCGCCATTTCGCCCCGTACGTCGATCCCGCGCAGCAGCTCTACCGGCAGGTCAATGGCGATGTCGTCATCGTCATCGCGTTCGCCATTGGAGGGGCCACCCTCGGTGCGGGCCCGTTCCACTTCGGGCGGCAGGTAGCGATCAAGGTTGAGCTCGTTGCCGCTCAGATTGAAGTCGAAAAGGGGCCGCTCGCCACTGGTGTCCCAGCGGGCATTGCCGGTCAGCCGGGTGTCATCGACCGTGATCAGGAATGGGTTCAGTTCCAGCGATGTCAGACTGCCACTGGCCGACAGGTCCAGCGCCACACGTTTGAACGCGTCCGGATCGTTGGTTTGGGGTGGCTCGAGCCCGAGACCTTCCATCAGGTCCGGCACCGAGAAGGTGTTGCTGCGCAGTTCGCTGCGCACGGAGAGCTCTTCGCCGGCGCCCAGTCCGGCCAGCTCGATCAAGCCCGTCAGCCGTGCATCGCCAAGGCCCGCAGTTACGCGTTCAAAGCGCATCTTGGTCTCGTCGGCGACTTCCAGCGCGACGTCGGTTTCCAGCGAGATGCCGACCGGCCGCGGCAGCCCGGCGCCCTCCACGCCAAGGTTCGCGTTCAGGCGGCGGATGGAATAGCGATTGCTCAGGAGGTCCACATTCATCAGGCCCCCAAGGTCCATCGCGAACTCCACCGGCTCGTCCAGCTCACCGCCCTCGGCACGGATCACGGCCTCCATCTCAAGCGGCGTCTCCACGCCGGGGCGGAAGCGCCCGACCTCCAGGCGGAAGGGGTCCAGTGTGGCCTGCAGCCCCGTCATGCGGTCGTCCCAGTGCACCCGGGTGTTGGTCAGGGTTACGCCAGCGATACCGATACGTTCCATGGCCAGGCGTGATTCGGTCGCGGTGCGTTCCTCGCCGTTGTCGCCGGTGACGGCGTCGTCGCGGGCCTTCTCGGCGCGTTCGGTCAGGTCCTCCCAGTTGGTGCGCCCGTCTTCGTCGCGCGCCAGGTTCAGGCGTACGCCATCACCCTCGATGTGGCGCACGTCCAGCTCGCGGCGCAGCAGCGGCATCACCGCAACGGAGACATCAACGACATCCAGTTCGGCGAAGGGGTCGTCGCCAAAGCCCTCGGCGTTGCCGAAGCGAACCTCTTCCAGGCGCAGACCGAGGTTGGGGAAGAAGGTCAGGCCGATCGGGCCCTCCAGGGTCAGTTCGCGGCCGGTGGCGTCGCGGACTTCGGCCTCGATGCGTTCCTTGTAGTCGTTGGCGTCGAAGGTCGCGACCAGGTAGATCGCGACGATCACGACCAGCAGCAACAGGATCGCGATCAGGGCCAGCAGGCGCTTGATCCATTTCATCGGGGTTCTCCTTGCGTCGTGTCCGCCCGCCAGGTGCCGCTGCGGCCGCCACGCTTCTCCAACAGGCGCACGCCATCGATCACCATGCCGCGGTCCACGGCCTTGCACATGTCATACACCGTCAGCAGTGCGGTGGAGACCGCAGTCAGGGCCTCCATCTCCACGCCCGTTTTGGCATGGACCTCGCAGGTCGCCTGCACACGGACGGCGGTACTCTCGATATCCAGTTCCAGGGCCACACGCGTCAAACCGATCGGGTGGCACAGCGGGATCAGGTCACCGGTACGCTTGGCGCCCATGATACCCGCGACGCGGGCGATCCCCAGAACGTCCCCCTTGGCATGGCGGCCTTCGCGGATCCGCTGCAGGGTTTCCGGCTGCATGTAGATGCGGCCTTCGGCAATCGCGACCCGGTGGGTGACCGACTTGCCGCCGACATCGACCATGTGTGCATGGCCTTCGGCATCAAAGTGAGTGAGATCGTTCATCGTCGTTATAATGCTTGACTTGAACCCGTGATGACAGGGGCCCGCATGACCGTAACCGTTCACTACTTTGCACGCCTGCGCGAGGAAATGGGGCGCGCCGACGAGCAGGCCGAGCTGCCCACCGAATCGATCTCCGTGGGCGATCTCTGGCGGCATCTGCATGGGGGTGCCCCGCCGGAACGCCTGATGGTGGCGGTCAACCAGGAGCAGGCGGCGCTGGATACACTGGTGCGGGACGGCGACGAGGTCGCCTATTTTCCTCCGGTGACCGGGGGCTGAGGTGGCGGTCGAGCTCTACAGCGAAGACTTCGACCCGTGGGCGCTGGTTGCCCGTGCCGAGCGGGACATCCCGGCCGAGGCGCGCGGGGCGGCCAGTGTGTTTGTCGGGCGTATGCGCGACTTCAACGAAGACGACACCGTGACCGGACTGTTCCTGGAGCACTATCCCGGCATGACCGAGCGCGAACTGGAGCGCATCGTCGCCGAGGCCGAGTCGCGCTGGCCGCTGCTGGGCTGCCTGGTCGCGCATCGCGTAGGGGACGTTCGGCCCGGTGATGCCCTGGTGCTCGTGGCCACCTGGTCCGCACACCGGATCGCGGCGCGCGACGCCTGCTCCGACATCCTCGAGCGCCTGAAGCACGAGGCCCCGTTCTGGAAGCGCGAACGCCTCGCCGACGGCAGCGACCGCTGGGTCGAGAAAAACACCCCCGGTTTCTGATCCTTCCGCCCCCGGAGGCTGTCTGAAAGCCCCGGTCATCCCGGCCGCAGCGAGGCGGCAGAATCTCTGTAGATACCGTCTTGCCCTACGGGGTGCAAGGGGTTTCATGGCGGGCTTGATACGGGGTTTGGGATTTGAGCACACCGAAGGCGATGTGCAGGAGTTTGCGCATAGCCGCCCCGATCGCCGACATCTTGGCCTTGCCGCGTGTCAGCAGACGTTGATGCTGGTGTCGCACGTCCGGGTTGTACCGGGTCGCCACCACCGCCGCCATGTAGAGCGCCTTGCGCAGTCGGCTGGAACCGATCTTCGCCAACCGCGAGGGCCGCCGGACCGTGGTCCCCGATTCTTCCAGGACCGGT